>JBJMHP010000243.1:0-12503 GCA_045807325.1 Actinomycetes bacterium
TCCGGCGGCTGGTCCAGCAGGAGGACTACGCGCTGTCGCTGATGGCGCGGGCCGGGCTGCCCAGCCCCACCCCGCACGGCTTTGTCGAGCTCACCCCGGAGCGGGAGTACCTGCTGGTCACCGAGTTCTTCGCCGGAGCGACCGAGCTGGGCGAGGCCGAGGTCGACACCCAGGTGATCGACGACGGCCTGGGCATCATCCGCCGGCTGTGGGACGCCGGGCTGGCCCACCGCGACGTCAAGCCGGCCAACCTGCTGGTCGGTGACGGCCGCCTGCTGCTGATCGACGTGGCCTTCGTGCAGGCCCGCCCCTCGCCCTGGCGGCAGGCGGTCGACCTGGCCAACATGATGCTGTGTCTGGCCCTGCGGTCCAGTCCCGAGCTGGTCTATGAGCGGGCCTTGGGCCAGTTCAGTGTGGAGGAGATCACCGAGGGGTTCGCGGCCGCCCGTGGCCTGGCCCTGCCGTCCCAGCTGCGCCGGATGCTCAAGGCCCAGGGCCGGGACCTGCACGCCGAGTTCATCCGGCTGCTGCCCAGCCCGCCCCAGCCGGTCTCCATCCAGCGCTGGACCCTACGCCGGGTCGGGCTGTGGGCGCTGGTGGTGGTCTTGCTGGCGTTGGTTGGATCAGTCATCGCTGACAGCGTCACCACCAACGAGGCCGGCAAGACGCCGCTGAACAACACCAACCTCAGCTGTGGCGACCTGGAGCCGTTGTGGGTCCAGGCCCAGGCGGTGCCGTCGGCCTCACTGGTGCCCTGCGTGCAGTACCTGCCGGTCGGCTGGTCCGTGGCCCGGGTGACGGTCAACGACGGCCGGTCGGTCATCACCCTGGACCACGACCGAACCGGCGGCGACGCGATGACAGCCAGGCTCACCGCCGGCTGCGTGACCACCCGGATTCGGGCGCTGGCATCCAGCAAGGCCGAGGTCACGGCCGCGGCTCCCAGGATCCTCGGCTTCACCCCCCGCCAACAGCTCGCCCAGGCCCTCGAGCAGCGCTCCGGCGGCCGGCTCCAGCTCGATCCCTAGACGACCGCCGGGGGCCGGGCGTGCGCCACCCAGGGGCGCAATCCCACCATCCAAGCTGTTCGAGGCCGGCCACCGCCAGCGCCGACTACCGCGACCTGGAGGAGGCGGCGGAGCCGTTCGCCGCCCTGGTGTTGGCCGTCGACGAGGTCGCCACCAACAGCCTGCGCCACGGCGGCGGCCGAGGGACGCTGCGGATCTGGCGGGACGCCGACGCGGTGGTGTGCGAGGTCCGCGACGGCGGCCGCGGGCTGTGAATGGTCAACCAGCTGTGCGACCTGGTCCAGCTGCGCACCCTTCCCGCCGGGGCGGTGGTGCGGCTGCACCTGTACGTGGGTTGACAGCACGGCGACCCCACCGCATGTGGGTGGGGTCGCCGGTGGCGTCGCGTGCTACTGGGCCTCGATCGGCCGCACGTTGGCGGCCTGGGGGCCCTTGGGGCCCTGGGCCACGTCGAACTCGACGGTCTGGCCCTCGTTCAGCGAGCGGTAGCCGCTCGACTGGATGGCGCTGAAGTGCACGAAGACGTCCTCGCCGGACTCAGGCTGGATGAAGCCGTAGCCCTTGTCGGCGTTGAACCACTTCACGGTTCCAACAGTCATGGATGCTTGTCCCTCCCTCCGTCGTCTCGGAGGTAACGATCAACGTCGGTCCGTCCTGGCGCCGACGGCAAAGGACAAGCTCGACTTCAACCATGAAAGCCAAACGTGAACCTGTGCGGCCCGCAGCCTAGCAGATAGTGCGGTGCCGGTGTGGGTGTCAACAGGTGACGGCGCTCGGCGGGGTCGTCGACCACTCCGGCCTGGCCCCGGCGTTCACCCTGTCGCCCAAGACCTGGTCGTCTGCCTGGTCGTCTACGGCTTCGCGGCCTCGGTGCTGCTGGCCCCCGGTGACTACCTGTCGACGTTCATGAAGGTCGGCACCATCGGCCTGCTGGCCCTGGCCCCACCAGCGCCGGGAGCACCCGGGCGAGCCGGTCCTGTCGCGCCGCGAGTACGAATGCCGCCGCATGGACCGGATGGAGGTCCGCCCTGGCCAGCGCTGCTGCTAGGCCACCCAGGTGGTCTCGCAGGGACGGCACCACCACAGCTTCCTGAGGCTGGTCAGGGTGCCCTCGTTCAACGGCTTGTAGCGCCGCGCCGGGTCACCGCAGAACAGGCACGCCGGGCCGCTGCCCGCCGGCGCCTCGATCCATCCCGTGGTGGTGGCGGTGGCCGCGTGCATGCCCTCCAGCCGCGGCGTGGTGTTCATCATGGACTGACCCTATTCGTGCCGTGTTGCGGCGGGGTTGTCGCTTGGTGACGTCTGCGTTGCGGCCTGCGCCGGGAAACCGGTTAGAGTCTGCGACCGACGCCGGCCGGAGGGGCCGGGACGGACGGGGAGGGGGCTGGGCGAAAGGTGCAGGACCAGGCGCGGGTCGAGTGGCGCAAGAGCAGCCTCAGCACCACCAACGGGTGCGTCGAGGTGGCGTTCGTCGGCGACCGGATTGCGGTGCGTGACTCCAAGCAGGAGGGCCGCGGCCCGGTGCTGGAGTTCACCGCCACCGAGTGGGCCGCCTTCCTCGGCGGGGTCCGTGGCGGCGAGTTCGACCTCAGCGACCGGCGATGAGCTGGGCCGACGCCTCGGGCGGGAGCGCCGCCGGCAGCAGCAGCTCCAACACCCGCCGGTAGCGGGCCACGTCCTCGGGGTCCTCCAGGTAGAGGGCGTCGGCGGCGCTGTCGAGGGCGACCACGTCGCGCTCGGCCGCGGCCGGGAAGCCGAAGATCGTGAACGGCCCGTCCATCCCGGCATGCGCGCCGGACTCCACCTCCAGCACCCGGATGGTGACGGCCGGCCGGGCCGCGTCCTCCAGCAGCCGGCGCCGCTGGGCGGCCATGACCGCCGGCCCGCCCACCGGCCGCCGCAGCACGGTGTCGTCCAGCAGGACCCGCAGCGCCGGCGGCTGCTCCTGGTCGAGCAGGGCCTGGCGGCGCATGCGCAGCTCGACCCGGCGGTCGATCTCCCCGCCCGGCAGGTCGGGCCGGACGGCGCCGATCACCGCCCTGGCGTAGTCGGCCGTCTGGAGCAGGGCGGGCACGATCAGCGACATGTAGACGTCGATCGAGGTCGCGGCCGCCTCCAGGCCGATGTAGGCGGGCACCCCGTCGGGCACGTCGACGAACTTCTGCCACCAGCCCCGCTGGCGGGCCTCCCTGGCGATCTGGACCATGGCCTCGCGCTGGGCGTCCGATACCCGGTACAGCTCGAGCATGTCCCGCACGTCGCGCGGGGTGGCGCTGACCTGCCCGGTCTCGATCCGGGAGACCTTGGACTGGGAGCACTCGAGCGCCTCGGCGACCCGGTCGATGGTCAGCCCCGCGGCCTCGCGGAGCCGGCGGAGCTCGGCGCCCAGGCGTCGCCGGCGGCCCGTGGGCGTCCGGGTCGTCACCGGGGCGGATCCCCTCCTCCCATCTGCGGCCGGTCCGCGCTGGCAGGCACGTCACCGGCACGACTGCATTCTGCATAGTTGCAGAGTTTGTCGGGTTCCGTCAGACTTCCGCAAGAGAGACCATTCTCTACCTTCTCTGGCGGAGGAGCCCCCCGCATGGCGACCATCAGGCCACACGAGCGGATCCTGGCCGCGGCCACCCGGCTGTTCGCCGACGAGGGCATCCACGCCACCAGCGTCGACCGCGTGATCGCCGAGGCCGGCGTCGCCCCCATGACCGTCTACCGGCACTTCGTCGGCAAGGACGATCTGGTCACGGCCACCCTGGAGCGATGGAGCACCCGGTGGCTGGAGTGGCTGCGCGGCGAGGCCCTGCTGGCCGGCGACGACCCCGCGGCCCGGCTGGAGGCACTGTGGGACGCGCTCGAGAAGTGGTTCGCCGACGAGGGATTCCGCGGCTCCTATGTCGTCAACGTTGCCACCGAGCTGCGGGCCAAGCCCGGCCACCCCGCGCAGGCCGTCATCGTCGCCCACCGGGCCGCCCTGCGCCAGCTGCTCCAGGACCTGGTCACCGCGACCGGGGTGCCGCTGTCGCCGGCCGCCGTCCTCCAGCTCCAGATGCTGATCGACGGGGCCATCGCCGTCGCCGTGGTCGACCGCCAGCCCGGCGCCGCCGCCAGCGCCCGGGAGATGGCCGGCGGCCTGGTGGCCGCGCCGCCGGTTCGGGCCGGGCCACGTTAGCCGGCCGTTAGGCCGCCCGGGCTACCGTGCCGCGACGACATGCCGCAGGAACGGAGCCCGCATGCAGGATCCGACCGCCGCCGCGTGGCGGACCAGCAGCCTGTGCGACCTCAACGGCTGTGTCGAGGTCGCCATCCTCGACGACCAGGTCGCGGTCCGCGACGCCAAGGACCGGGCCGGTCCCGTCCTCGTGTTCAGCGCGGCCGAGTGGGAGGCCTTCGTCGGCGGCGTCCGCGGCGGCGAGTTCGACCCGCGCTGACCCTCGCTCCGGCGCCGGCCCGGCCGGGGAGCTAGACTTGCGCCCCGCCAGCCGCAGCGACGTCGGAGGAGGAGCAATGGGCCGCAAGCGCCGGGACGAGGACCAGCCGCCCACCGAGAACGGGCACCGCTCACACCGTGGCCGCAGGCTGGCCGTGCTGCTCGCCCTGGCCGGCGGCGCCGTCTACCTGGTGCGCCGCAACCAGCGCAAGGCCGAGCTGGACGAGGGCATCTGGCACGAGGCCCCGGCTCCGGCCTCCACCGCCTGACGAGCCTGGCCCCCCGGCCGCCACGGGAGGTGGCGGCCCCGTAGACTGCCTCCATGCCGCGGTGTGCAGTTTGCGGACAGGACAACCCGGGGGGCTTCCGGTTCTGCGGGAGCTGCGGGGCGCCCCTCACCGGCCCGGCCCCGGCCCCGACCGAGGAGCGGCGCCTGGTCACGGTGCTGTTCTGCGACCTGGTCGACTTCACCGCCCGCTCCGACCGGGCCGACCCCGAGGACGTCGGCGCCCTGCTGCGGCCCTACCACGCCCGCCAGCGGGCCGAGATCGAGCGTCGCGGCGGCACCCTGGACAAGTTCATCGGCGACGGCGTCATGGCCGTGTTCGGCGCCCCCCTGGCCCATGAGGACGACCCCGAGCGGGCCGTCCGCTGCGCCCTGGGCATGCTGGCCGCCATCGAGGAGCTGAACCAGGGCTCCCCCAGCCTCGACCTGGCCGTCCGCATCGGCGTCACCACCGGTGAGGCCCTCGTCCGCCTCGGCCCAGGCCAGCAGACCGAGGGCGTGGTCGGCGACGTGGTCAACACCGCCTCCCGCCTCCAGGGGGTGGCCCCGGCGGGCGGGGTGGTGGTGGGGGAGACCACCTTCCGGGCCACCAGCCGGCTGTTCGACTACGAGGAGCTGGGGCCGGTCAGGGTCAAGGGCAAGGCCGAGCCGGTGCCGCTGTGGCGCCTCAAGGGAGCGCGCAGCCGCACCGGCGTCGAGGCGGTCCGCCGCGCCGGCACCCCCTTCGTCGGCCGCCAGGCCGAGCTGGAGCTGCTCAAGGGCCTGTTCGACCAGACCCTGGCCGACCGGACGGCGCGGCTGGTCACCGTGGTGGGGGAGCCGGGGGTGGGCAAGTCCCGGTTCGTGGCCGAGCTGGCCGCCGCCGTCGAGGAGGGGCCCGAGCTGATCACCTGGCGCCAGGGCCGCTGCCTGCCCTACGGGGACGGGATCACCTTCTGGGCGCTGGGCGAGATCGTGAAAGCCCACGCCGGGATTCTGGAGACCGACCCCGCGGCCCAGGTGTCGGGCAAGCTCCAGGCGGCGGTCGAGGCCCTGCTCCCCGACCCGTCCGAGCGCGAGTGGCTGCGGGCGCGGCTGGCCCCGCTGCTCGGGATCGCCGACCCGGACGCCGTCAAGCTGGAGCGGGCCGAGCTGTTCGCCGCCTGGCGGCGGCTGATCGAGGCCATGGCCGCCCCCCACCCGGTGGTGCTGGCGGTCGAGGACCTGCACTGGGCCGACCCGGCGATGCTGGAGTTCCTCGAGCACCTGGTCGCGACCTCCACCGGCCTGCCGCTGCTGATCGTGGCCACCGCCCGGCCCGAGCTGCTGGAACGCCACCCCGGCTGGGGCGACGACATCCCGGCCGCGACCAGGATCCCGCTGGGCGCCCTGAGCGACCTGGAGACGGCCCAGCTGGTGGCGGCCCTGGTGGGCCGGTCGGTGCTGCCCGTCGGGGTCCAGGCCCTGCTGCTGGAGCGGGCCGCCGGCAACCCGCTGTACGCCGAGGAGTTCGCCCGGCTGCTGGCCGATCAGGGCCTGATGGTCGAGGACGGGGTCGCCGCCGTCCCCGAGATCCCCGTCCCCGAGACCGTGCAGGGGCTGATCGCGGCCCGCCTGGACGCCCTCACCCCCGAGGTCAGGGCGCTGGTCCAGAACGCGGCCGTGGTCGGCCGGGTCTTCTGGCCGGGGGCGGTGGCCGCCATGGACGGCACCGGCACAGACGACGAGGCGGTCCAGGCCGGCCTGGCCGAGCTGGAGCGCAAGCAGCTGGTGCAGCGGGCCCGGACCACCTCGGTCCAGCACCAGGACGAGTACGTGTTCTGGCACGCCCTGGTCAGGGACGTGGCCTATGCCCAGATCCCGCGGGCCGGTCGGGCCCGCCGCCACCAGGCGGTGGCCGAGTGGGTCGAGGAGGTGGCCGGGGAGCGGGTCGGCGACCTGGCCGAGGTGGTCGCCCACCACTACGGCCAGGCGCTCACCTACGCCAGGGCGGCCAGGGAGCCCCAGGCCCGGATCGACCAGCTGATCGAGCCGACCCGCCGCTTCCTGATCCTGGCCGGGGACCGGACCATCAACCTGGACCTGGACCGGGCGCGCGCCTACTACCGCCAGGCCGTCGAGCTGGGCCAGCCCAGGGACCCCGAGCGCCCCCACCTGCTGGTCAGGACCGGGCGGGTGGCGTTCCAGTCCGGCGACTACCCCGAGGCGGTGGCCGTCTACGAGGAGGCGATCGCCGACATGCGCGCCAGCGGCGACCTCCCGGGCCTTGGCGCCACCCTCTCCCGGCTGGCCACCGTCTACTGGAACCAGGGCGACACCCGCCGGGCCAAGGCCGTCCTCACCGAGGCCATCGAGCTGCTGGAGCGGGAGCCGCCCGGCCCCGAGCTGGTCTCGGCCTACGTCAGCATGGCCAGCGACCGGGTCATCGCCGGCCACGCCGGCGACGCCCTGGAATGGGCCGACAAGGCCCTGGCCCTGGCCGACGAGCTCGGCGGGCTGCCGCGGGTCCGGCCCCGCATCCTCGACGCCCGCGGCATGGCCCGCTGCGACCTCGGCGACTTCCTCGGCGGCATGGACGACCTGCGCTCCGGGCTGGCCCTTGGCCTGGAGCTGGGCTCGGGCTACGACACGGCCGTGATCTACAACAACCTGGCCGAGCCGGTCTGGCTGGTCGAGGGCCCGGACGCCGCCATGGCGCTGTGCGAGAGCGGGATCGACTTCGCCGAGCGGCGCGGCCTCAGCGAGGCGGCCATGTGGCTGCGCTCCTCCACCGTCGGCCCGCTGCTGGACCTGGGCCGCTGGGAGGAGGCTGTGGTCCTGGCCGACGAGGCGATCGCCTGGGACCTGGCCCACGGCGGCGACTACCTGGCCATCGGCTGCCGCCGGTACGTGACCCTGGTCCTGGCCTGGCAGGGCGACCTGATCGCCGCCCGCGACCTGGCCACCCGGATCCTGCCAAGGGCCAGGGAGATCGACGACCTCCAGCAGCTCGTCCCGGCCCTGGTCAACGCGGCCCTGGTCGAGCACGCGTCCGGCGACAAGGCGGCCGCCCTGGCCCTGGTCACCGAGGCCGCCCAGCTCACCGCCGAGCGGGCCGGGGGCCGCCGCTTCCTCGGCCAGCACCTGGCCGACATGGTCCGGGTCGCGGCCGGCCCCGCCCCCGCCCTCGCCCGCGACCTGCTGGAGGGCACCGAGCGCTCCGCCACCAGGTACCGGCTGGCCGCCACCACCGCCCAGGCCGTCCTGGCCGAGGCCACCGGCGACCCCGAGGCCGCCGCCGCCCTCTACGCCGAGGCCGCCGACGGCTGGCATGCCTACCACCAGGTCCTCGAGCACGCCCTCGCCCTGCTCGGTCAGGGCCGCTGCCTGGCCGCCATGGGCCGCCCCGACGCCGCCGACGTCCTCCGGGTCGCCCACCGGCGGCTGAAGGACCTCGGCGCCCGCCCCTCCGCCGCCGAGGCCGACGCCGTGCTCAACCAGGCCCCGGCCAGCTGACGTCACACCTCGGCGCTCCGTCCGGTCATACAGAGTGGAAGGCAACCGAGAAGAAAGGAAGACAGCCGATGCCTGTGCAGGTGACCGCCATCATGCTAGGGGTGGAGGACGTGGCCCGCTCCAAGAAGTTCTACGGCGAAGGCCTGGGCTGCACCATCGACCAGGACCACCCCGGGTTCGTGTCGTTCGACCTGGGCGACGGGTCCTCGTCGCTGGCCCTCTACCCACGCGAGGGCGCAGCCAACGACGCCGGAGTCTCCCCCGAGGGGTCGGGGTTCCGCGGCGTCTCGTTCCACTACATCGTGTCGTCCAGCGAGGCCGTCGACGAGGTCATGGCCAACGCCGCGGCCGCCGGCGGCGAGGTCGTGAAGCAGGCCGCCGCCTCCCAGTGGGGCGGGTACTCCGGCTACTTCAGCGACCCCGACGGCTACCTGTGGAAGGTCGCCTCCCCCTCCTAGGCGGCAGCGCTCACCGCGCCCCGAACAGCTCCGACGGCCCGGCCCACCGGAAGGCCGGGCCGTCGCGCAACCCCGGGTAGGCGACCGCCATCCCCCACTCCGGCGACATCGACCACAACCGGTACCCCGCCGAGGTCGCCTGCCGCTCCCACCCGGCAGTCCACCCATCCACATAGCGCCGGTAGATCCGGCGCACCCGCTCGTCGTCCCGCGCCTCGAGCCGGGACGGCCCCGTCATCCGCACCTGCCGGACATCGCCGGGCGGGTCGAACGTCGCCACCATCACCGCCACCAGGGCCCCCTCACGCGCCGCCCCAAGGAACGGCGCCGGCACCCCGGGGCGCCCAGGCGAGTGGAACCACAGCCGCTCGTCCTCGACCAGAAACCACATCATCGCCAGAGCGGGTCGCCCCCGGGCGGTCACCGTGGCGACACTCGCCGGCCGCGGCTCATCGAGAAAGCCGAGCACGTCGAAGGCGGGTCCTTCCATGGCGCCGATCATGCACCCCCGACCGAGACGAGAACGAAGGGACGAGCGGGAGCACCCCCCACAGCACGGCCACCAGCCCCAGGGCCATGGAGGGGGCGACGGCAGCATGCACAACGGGGAACCGGGTACGCGGAACGGCAGCACATAGCCGTCGAGGACACGCCCACCCGCTTCGACCGTCCCATCCATGGCGACCGTCTCGACCGCCCGGGTGCCACGCTTGGCCTGCGGGAAGCGCCGTGTCGCCCATGGACCAGCACCGGAGGGCTCCACGGCTCGGAGAGCAACTCGAAGCAGGGCCCCATGTCGGCTACGCTGGGGTCGGCCTTGACCGTCGGTACCGCGAAGGAGCCGGAACCGCAGGATCCTGCGCTCCGAGGATCGGCTAGTCAGGTGCTCTTGCGTGCGCCCCCGCTGGGGCGGCGGGAGGGCTACCGTCCAGCTTGCTCCACGGCAACGGCTTCCAGCTCGACCGCAGGTGAGGCTCGTCCAAGCCGACCACTGTGACCCGAACCTTCGTCCTAGTGCCATCCATCAGGTCACTTACCCGCATTCCGCTTGGATAGGAACTGTGTAGCAGTGCGGATAGACGCGCCATCCCTGCTGTTTCAGGCTATGCTCGCAGGGTCCGGCGTTCGCTGCCGTACGGGTGCCGGGCATCGAGCGGGGGACCGACCGGCTTCTGCCTGGGCTGAGCCGGCCTCCGACGAGGCGGAGGGTCACCGTTGCGGCGCGGTTCGGCGCTGGTCCGGCGGCGGGCGAACCTACGGGGCATCGCGGTCGTCATCGGCCTGCTGATAGTGGTGGGCAACCCGCTCTCCATCGGGGTGAGCCATGCCGCCACCCTCCCGACCGGCTTCGCCGACCGGGTGGTGCTCAGCGGGCTGACGCAGCCCACCAACGTGGAGTTCTCCCCGGACGGGCGCGTGTTCGTGGCCGAGAAGAGCGGGCTGATCAAGGTGTTCCCGAGCCTGACCGCGACCACGCCGACGGTCTTCGCCGACCTGCGCGGCGTGGTCAACAGCTACTGGGACCGCGGCCTGCTCGGGCTCGCCCTCGACCCCCAGTTCCCCGCCCAGCCGTACATGTACGTGCTGTACACCTACGACCACATCATCGGCGACCCGGCGCCGCCGCCCAAGTGGAATGACGGCTGCCCGACCCCGCCCGGCGGGGGCACCGACGGTTGCGTGGTGAGCGCCCGGCTCTCCCGCCTGACCGCCGGCGGCAACACCATGTTGCCGGGAGGTGAGCGGGTCCTCGTCGAGGGCTGGTGCCAGCAGTTCCAGACCCACTCGATCGGTGACCTGGCGTTCGGTCCCGACGGCGCACTGTACGTCAGCGCCGGCGACGGCGCGGCCGCGGGCCCTATCGACTACGGGCAGCTCGGCGGGACCTACAGCGGTGACAAGGCCAATCCCTGCGGTGACCCGCCCAGCCCGGCCGGGACCGCCCTGCAGCCGCCCAGCGCCCAGGGCGGCGTGCTGCGCAGCCAGAGCCCACGGCGCCCGACCAATCAACCGAGGGTCCTCAATGGGACCATCCTGCGGGTGGACCCCGACACCGGTGCGGGCCTGCCCGACAATCCGCTTGCCGCGAGCCTCGATGCCAACGCCAAGCGGATCGTGGCCTACGGCCTGCGCAACCCCTTCCGCTTCACCTTGCGCCCCGGTACCCGCGAGGTCTGGGTCGGGGACGTGGGCTGGAGCGCCTGGGAGGAGATCGACCGGATCGCCGACCCCACCGCCAGGCTGACCAATTTCGGCTGGCCCTGCTACGAGGGCAGCGGCCGCCAGTCCAGCTATGACGCGGCCAACCTGAGCGGCTGCGAGTCCCTGTACACCTCGGGCGGCGTGACCGCACCGTACTACGCCTACAACCACGCCGGCGGCGTGGTGAGCGGCGACGGCTGCCCGACCTCGGGCACCGCGTCGAGCAGCGGGGTGGCCTTCTACCAGAGCGGTGCCTACCCGAGCAGGTACAACGGCGCGTTGTTCTTCGCCGACTACTCGCGCAAGTGCATCTGGGCGATGCTCAAGGGCACCAACGGGCTGCCAGACCCCAACCAGCGTCAGCGGCTCGTCACGGCCGCGGCCAGCCCGGTCGACCTCCAGACCGGGCCCGCCGGTGACCTGTTCTACACCGACCTGCTGGGCGGCAAGATCCACCGCATCGTCTACACAAGCAGCAACCAGGCGCCCATCGCGGTCGCCAGCGCCGCACCGACCAGCGGCTCGGCTCCCCTCACCGTCAACTTCGACGGCAGCGGCTCCTCCGACCCCGACACCGGCGACACCATCAGCTACGCCTGGGACTTCACCAGCGACGGCCACGTCGACTCGACCTCGGCTCAGGCGAGCTTCACCTACCAGGCCAATGGCCAGTACCTCGCCACCCTGCAAGTGACCGACACGCACGGCGGCAGCTCGACCGACGCCGTCGCCATCACCGTCGGCAACACCCCACCGGTGGTCACCATCGACACCCCGGTGCCGTCGCTGACCTGGAAGGTCGGGGAGGCCGTCAACTTCTCCGGCCATGCCAGCGACGGTGAGGACGGCACCCTGCCGGCGTCGTCGCTGACCTGGTCCCTGGCGTTGCACCACTGCGCCACGGCCACCAGCTGCCACACCCATCCGCTGGAGGACTTCCCGGGGGTGAGCGGCGGGTCCTTCGCCGCCCCCGATCACGAGTACCCGTCGTGGCTGGAGCTGAGCCTGACCGCAACCGACTCGGGTGGCCTGCGCGATGCCGTCAGCGTGCGGGTCGACCCCAGGACCGTCAACCTGACCTTCGCGTCGAGCCCGAGCGGTCTGCAGCTGGCGGTCGGCTCGCAGACCGCCAAGGCGCCGTTCACCCGCACGGTGATCGTCGGCTCGGCCAACTCCGTCAGCGCACCTGAGCCGCAGACCCTGAACGGCGTGGCCTACGCGTTCAACTCCTGGTCGGACCACGGGGCGCCAAGCCACACGCTGACCGCGCCAGCACAGCCGACCACCTACACGGCCCGCTACGTCAAGTACACGCCGGCCTCCTTCAATTTACGGAACTCCAATACCGCCGGCTTCCCCGATGCGAGATTCCAGTACGGCAAGGTGGGTGACATCCCGGTCGCCGGAGACTGGAACGGCGACGGGATCGACACCCCTGGCCTGTTCCGGGACGGGTACTGGTATCTGCGGAACTCCAACAGCGCCGGCCCCTACGACATCGTGTTCTCCTACGGCAACATCGGTGATCGCCCGGTGGTCGGTGACTGGAACAACGACGGGGTGGACACGATCGGGGTGTTCCATGCTGGGGGATGGAACCTGCGGAATTCCAATTCCTTTGGGTTGCCCAG
>JBJMHP010000244.1:0-11794 GCA_045807325.1 Actinomycetes bacterium
CGGCGGGACCGTGCAGAGCACCACCTTGCCACGCCGGTAGGGGTACTCCTGCCACCCATATCAATTATCAATGTCAGGGTCCAAAGCGCTGAACGGAAATCGGCGCTAACGGCGGGCCGGCGCACCTCGGCCGCCTGAGGCGCTGCGTGGAGCGCTCATCCGTCTGGACCGCTGACCGACCGCTCGGCCAGGTCCCAGAGCCGTATCCGGGCGTCGGCGTCTTCGACCTGCGGGTTCGGCTCCTCCTCATGCCGCCGCCAGAAGTAGCGGCCGGTCGTGCCCGCGAGCTCGGGCGCGGTCAGCAGCCACAGCGGGGTGTCGACCCCCTCGGCGAGCGAGTCGCCGCCGGGACCGCCCATCTTGGTGGCGATCCAGCCGGGACTACACGCGTTGACGTCCAGGCCCAAGTCCCGCCACCGCTCGCCCTGCTCCCGGGCCAGCATCACCAGCGCGATCTTGGACTGGGCGTACGGGCTGGCGTAGCGGGGCCCGTCCGGCTGCTCGAGGTCGACGCTGCCGCTGGCGTGGACCCCGGAGCTCATGTGCACGACCCGACCCCGCCCGGCCGCCAACGCGTCCTGGAGGCCCAGGGTCAGCAGGACGGCGGAGAGGAAGTTGACCTGCCAGGTCGGCTCGTGGCCGTCCTCGGTGCGCGCCCCGCGCGGCGGTGCCGTGCGGAAGCCGATGCCGGCGTTGTTGACCAGACCATGCAGCTCCCCAGAGCGTCGCGCGACGTCCTCGATGAGCGCCCGGACCTGGGCGAAGGATGCCAGATCGGCGACCGCGACCTCGCCGCCGCCGACACGAGCGGCCGGGGCCGTGGCCCGCTCGCGGCTGCGGCCGTGCACGATCACGTGCGCGCCGAGCGTGATCCACGTTCCTGCATGCCCACCAGGCCGGACCGGGGCGGCGAGCCGGACCGGACCGCACCGGCGGCGGTAGGGTTGCTGGGCAGCGACGGCACTCCGAGGGTGGGGTTGAGGCTGCTTGGGTTGTTTCAGTGCGAGTCCTCCCACTCGACCTGGGCACTGCGGCTGGAAGGAGCGGAAGCCGATGGCGGCGGCGTCGATCCGTACCGCGGGCGTGTTCCTGGTGCTGGTGCCCACGGTGGCCTACGGGGGGTCTCCCTGCTCGGCTTCATCTCCCGCCGCAGCCCTGGATACCTGGACAACCCGGTCCGCCAGAACCTGTTCCGGGCCGGCCACGCCCACGCCGGCATGCTGATCATCCTGGCCCTGGTCGGCCGTCGGGACCCTCACCCTGGGCATCGGACTCCCGCGCGCCTGACGCCCCATACCCGCCGAAGGTGTCGCCGACCCCGCTGCGCGTTGAGGCCGGGACCCAAGCCCCGGGCGGGTTCGGGTCCCGGCCTTGTGATCGACGGGTGGTCTAGCCGCGGTTGAAGGGTCGGACGTAGGGGACGTAGGGGTTGGTACCGCTGGAGAGACCGGCGGGGTTGGGGTACCAGAGCCACACGTGCAGGGTCACCAGGTCCGGGTGCCAGAAGTTGAACGGCGCACCGGTCTCAGGGCTGCGCTTGGCGCACAGCTCCTGGACCCTGGCGAACACGAAGGTGCCGTCCTTGTAGTGGCAGGCGGCGCCGAACGATCCGTAGGTCGCGCCGGGCAGCGGCGGGGTCGCAGGCTTGGTGGGGAAGACCCACTCGAACGCGGCGAGCTGCCAGCTGTTGCCGTGGCGTTCGTAGACCAGGATCGGGGGCTTACGCACGTCGAAGCCCTGGATCGCCGGGTTGATGAAGTGCCAGCCCATGTCGGGGATCATGCGGGTGAGGATCTGGTAGCCGTCGGCCTTGGCGGCGCGCAGGTTGGTGGCGTACCTGGCGGTGGCTAGCCGGCCGGCGGCGAGCTGGGCCGCCAGGCGGCCGCCGTCGCTGCCCGCCGAGGCGGCGGTGGCGGCGTGCTGGTGCGCTGTCGCCGGCGCGGCCGTCTCGCTGGCGGCGCTGCGGGCCGCACAGCCGCTGATAGCCAAGGTGCCGGCAATGGCCAGGGCGATGAGGATGGTGCGTCGCATTGCTGACTCCTTCTGGCTTAGCCCTGAGGGTGAGAGGCCCGGTGGTCAAGCTGTCGACTGGCCGCGGTGGGTGCGAGTAGTGCGTCGAGCGGCCAACACGGCGACCCCCGCGACCAGTGCCAGGGCTCCGGCCAGCGCCGCCAGGGCAGGGGTGAGCCAGCCGGCCTGCCCGCCGGGCGCGGCAGGCCGCACCGGGCTGGTCGGCTGGGCCTGGGCGGGCGCCCCATCGGGGACGGAGAACCGCTCGCGGGCCAGCAGCCGCCGCAGGGTGGCGTCCGCGGCGCCGGAGGGCTGGCGCCGTGACATCGAGGTGGCCTGGCGTTCCAGGGGTGGCCGACGTGGGTCGTGGTCTCCGGCAACGGAGAGCTCGAGCCGCCCAAGGGCGCGATGCCGGTCGACCCTGTCCTGGTTGACGTGAGCGTGGGCGATGGTGGTCATGCCGGCCAGGTTCATGGCCCCCAGCATGGCCGCCAGCGCCACGGTACGGGCGAGCTTGGACATGGCTTCCTCCTAGTGTCGAGCGGGACCGGTCGCCGCTTGCGGTTCGGACGCTAGGGGTAAGGGGGCCGGCCAGTCTTGAGGTGAAGACCTTAGGTCGCCGACCCTGGGCACCCTAACTTCGCAACACCGTCCCGCGGAGGACGACGTCGGGCCGGCTCAGCGGTAGAAGTACGGGTCCAGGAGCCGGACCTCGGTGATGCGGTCGACTGGGAGCTGGTTGGCCTCGGCGGCCCGGCGGATGGCCTCGGGGCTCGGGCCGTCATACCAGGTACCGCGGCATGGAGTCCTCCTTTGAGTCGGTGCCGCTATCTGCAGCACCGTAGGAGCCGGGCCGGCCAGCACCGCCACCCCCGGCGGGACAGCGGCGCCAGCCGCAGCCGGCGGACCAGGGCCGAGGAGGCGAGGTCGCCGGCGAGCAACTGCACGCGGTGCTGGAGGGTGGCCTCGTCGGCCCAGTGGGCGTCCTCGACCACCACCACCTGCGGACGAGCCCTCTGGTCGAGCTCGTCCAGGAGGGCGGCGAAGCCGCTCCTGCTAGCTCCCGGCGGCCAGCACGCCGTCCAGCTCGTCCAGCACCGAGGGGCGCTCAAGCAGCTCGATGACAAGGCGACGTTACGCCAAGCGGTGCTCGCTCAGCTGGCCATGCCGGTGACCCGGGCAGGCGTGGATACCCGGCTGCTACTGCACCGGTGGACCTGGCTGGCGGCGGCGCAGGAAGTAGCCGGCCAGCCCGAGCACGATGAAGGTGCCGATAAGGGCGCTGAGCAGACCGCCCCAGTCGAAGATGTCGGTGTCGCCGATCCCCAGCCCGAGGGTGAAGATGACGTAGCCGACCAGGGCGCCGGCCAGGCCCAGCCCCAGGGACACCACCCAGGAGGTGGGCCCGCTCATGTTGCGGAACACATCGCCCGATCTCGGACTAGATGCCCGGTAGTCGTCGCCGGCCTCGCGGTCCACCGGGTAGTTGTCCTTGCCCCCCGGCCAGTAGTTCCAGATCCGGGCCGAGTTCGGCACGGTGGCGTCGATTTGGGGGGCTTCGGTCACCGGGGGCGCTCCTCGAATTGCCTTGCTGGGGTACGCAACCCCAGAGCCTTCCCGCCTGTCAACCGGTCCGCCCGGCCAGGGTGATGATCTCCGGGTGGGGGCGGTCAGGTGCCGCCTCATGCTGGCGTGGAACCTGCCCTCGCCCCAGTCGCTGGCCGGCCCGCGATCGGGGCCGCCGCCGTGAGACGATGCATCCGGAGGTACGCAGGCGCGGGCCGTGGAGGAGGCGGGCTGGATGCTGACCGAGGTGGTGGTGGAGCTCGAGGACCGGATCGGGGCCCTGGCCGACCTCGGTGAGCTGCTCGGCGGTGAGGGGGTGAACATCAGCGCCCTGGCCGTGGTGCGGGTGGGCGAGGACCGGGCGCTGGCCCACCTGGTCCTGGAGCCGGCCGACGTGGCCGTGCGGGTCCTCGGCGAGCACGGCCTGGTCCCCCAACGGGTCCGGGAGGTCCTGTCGGTGACCCTCGAGGACGAGCCCGGGGCGCTCGGCCGCTACTGCCGCCGCCTGGCCGACGCCTCGATCAACCTGGAGGCGGTCTACCTGGCCGGAGAGCGCAACGGCGCCAAGGAGCTGGTCCTGGCCGTCAGCGACCTCCCGGCGGCCCGCCAGCTGCGGCCCCGGGCCGGCCCATAGGGAGGCTGCGGCACCCCGAGTCCGCGCCGGTGGGGACCACGGCTTAGCGTTTCCGCCCATGAACAGGGTGGTTCGCCGCCATCGGACCATCCCGTGTGAGCAGGGCGACCCGGAGGTCGCCCGGTCCACCTACATCAAGGTGGAGGCGCAGCTGGCCGGGGGCCGGCGGGTCAGCTTCGACCCCACCGACCCCACCGGCGACACCTTCCGGGCCGGCCAGCGGGTCAAGCTGGCCGAGGCGCAGCAGCCGGCGGGCCAGGCGACCTACTCCAACATCCTGGACCTGGAGCGTATTCGGCCCATGCTGGTGCTGGTGGCGCTGTTCGTGCTGGCGGTGGTCGGCTTCGGTGGCCTGCAGGGGTCCGGTTGCTGGTCGCGCTGGTGGTGTCCTTCGCCGTCATCGTCGGCTTCATCGTGCCGGCCATCCTGCGCGGTCACAGCGCCTATATGGGGGCGTCGCTGCCCCTGCTGGTGCTGTTCACCCGGCGGGGCGGGCTTCGGCGAGGTGGCCACCGCCCGAGCTGGCGGCGGTGGAGGTGGTGCGGACCCTGCGGGTCGGTCGGGCTGATCGCGGCCGTCCCGCTCACCACCCTGCTCGCGGCCACGCCGGCCCGGCCGGCCGCGTCCCCTACTCGCCCGGCGGGGCCTGGCCCCTGGGGCCGCGGCGTCGCTGTTCGGGCACGTCCTGGCCCTGCACCGGCTCTGGCTGTCACATGCCGCCATGAGGGTCGGCGACCTGTCCGGGCTGGACGCGTTGCCGCCCGACGCCCGCCGGGCCGCGGTCGAGCTCAAGCGGCTGGCCGCGGGCGCCGGCCTGCAGGGCCTCGGCGTCGGCGGCGCAGCAGAAGATGACGAAGCGGGTCAGCCGGTAGCCGGCGCCGTCGCCGGCGCCGGGCACCGCCGAGCGGCCGGCCGCCGCACAGGAGCCGAGCGCGGCCGTCGCGCCCAGGACCATCAGCAGCACGCTTCGGGTCTGCTCGTCGGTCGTAGCAGCACCCGGCCGACGAGCATCGCGCCGACCACGGCGACGGTGAAGGGGAGGGGGGCGAAGCGGGCCGCGAACTGGCGGCCGAACACCCCGGCCTGCATGGCGATCAGCTTCACGTCCACCGCCGGGCCGACAACCACGAACACCAGCCGGGCCGTGAGGGAGAATTCCCGCAGGCTGGCCGCCACGAACGCGTCCCCTTCCGAGCAGATTGCCAGCAGCACCGCCAGACCGCCCAGGGCCTGGCCGCGGCGGCCGCTCCCACCACCAGCCAGCCTCCGGCGTCCCAGCGGTCATGGCGGGCCCGCTCCACCCACGCCTCACCGCCCACCCGCCACCAACGGGAGGCCGACCGCGATCGAGGTCAGCAGCGAGCCGAGGAACCGGGCCAGCACCATCCTGGGCTGACCGGGGAAGGCCACCGCGGTCGCCACCAGAACGACCGGGTTCACCGCGGGGGCGGCCAGCATGAACGCCACCGCCGCGGCCGGCTGCACGCCGCGGGCGGTGAGGCGGCCAGCGATCGGCACCGAGGCGCACTCGCACCCGGGCAGGGCCGTCCCGGCCGGGCCCGCGCTCGGCACGGCCAGGGGTGCCGACCGCGGCGGCAGCCGGGCCAGCACCGCCGGTGACACCAGCGCGGTGATGGCCCCGCTCACCAGGACCTCGAGCACCAGAAAGGGCAGGGCCTGCACGATGGCCACGAACACCGTTGTCCAGGTCCGCAGCGCGACCGGGTTGAGCGAGCCGGTCAGTGTCCCCGCGAGTACAGGGCCACCACGGCCAGCAGGATCACCAGCCGCCCGTCGACCCGCCGTCGGGGTTGGCCGGACGCCGGCCGATGCGCGGTCGAGACGGGAGCAGCGTCGTGGCCGACCATGCCGGGGATTCTAGGCCACCGGCGGAAGCTGGGGCGGGTCAGGCCGAGGCCGAGGTGGAGCGGCGGCGGGTGGCCAGCAGCAGCAGCCCGCCCGCGCCCAGCAGCCCGGCGGCCACCCCGGCCGACAGGCCGTGGGAGGAGCCGGTGTAGGGGAGGGGGGCCGCCCGCCGGCAGTGGGCCGGGGCCTGGGCGTTGGCGTGGGCGGCCAGGACGAGGTCGGCCCCGTTGGGCTCGTACAGGCTGGCCAGCAGCCCCGGGTGCTTGGCCAGGTCCATGTCGTACTCGCGGGAGAACCGGCCCGAGCCGTCGGTGGTGACCCGGATCGCCGGGAGCACGTCCTGGCCGGTGGCCACGTCGGTGATGACCAGGGTCAGGGTGGCGTTCGGCTCCAGACCGCTGCCGTCGACGTCGACGTGGTCACAGACCGGGCATTCCATCACGAGCTGTTCGGCTCCCGATGCCGGGGCGGCCCACAACAGCAGGACCGCGAGCAGGGGCAGCGACCGGAAGAACCGCATCGAGACCTCCACGGACCGACGGCACAGGAAGGCGTGCGGGCGGACAGGTGAGCAAGCACGGCGGACACTAGCCCGAACCCGAGGTTCTGGCCAAATCGGCGGCGCCCCAGCAGCGGCAGGCCACGGCGGTGGACTCGTCGGCGAGGTCCGGCGGCTCACGCATCCGCTCGGGCGACCGGGGTCACGAGCCGGCGGCGTCCCGGTCGGCGACCGCGTACTGGGCGACGCCCTCCCCAAAGGACCAGTCCTCCCGGCCGACCTCGACCAGGCTCACGAACACGTTCCTCGACGCGACCCCGGCCCGCTCGCTCAGGCCTTCGGCGATTCGTCGATACAGCGCCTCTTTCTTCTCGACCGGGCGTCCGCGGGCCAGGGTGATCTGGACCAGCACGAGCCCGTCGTCGCGGTCGACGCCGAGGTGGTGCCGGTCGTAGCGGAGCCATCCCGGCCGGTGCTCGGTGATGACCTGGAAGCGGTCGTCGGCCGGGACCCCGATGGTCTCGACCATCGCCTCGTGGACGGCGTCGCCGATGGCGGCGAGCTCCTCCTCGGCGCGCCCTTCGTGCAGGTCGACCCGGACCAGCGGCATGGCATGTCCCTTCCCGTCGGCGGCCGCGACCGGCCGGCCCCAGCGACCCGGTGGGACGCCGTACCGCTCAGGCGCCTACACTTGGAGGGCAGGACCGACGCGCGGAGGCGACGATGGCGCTGCTCATCAACCTCATCATCTTCGCAGGCATCGTGTTGCTCCCGCTCGCGCTGGCGTTCATCTTCATGCGCCTGCGGCGCCGCTTCAGCTCCTACTACTGAAACCGGCCGCCGGAGGGCCGTGTTGTACCGGTGAGAGCCAGCGACCCGGCGGAGGCGACAGCCATGCAGCTCCACACCACGACCGTGCCCACCCCGGTGGGGCCGTTCACGCTGCTGGTCGGCGGCGACGGCGTCTGCGCAGCCGGGTTCACCGGCCGCCCGGAGACCCTCCAGCGCCGCCTCGACCCGCGTCGCCGGGCGGCCATCGTCCGGCCGGCCACCGACCCTGACGGCGTGGCCAGCCGGCTGCTCGCCTACCTGGAGGGCGAGGTCGTGGCGCTCGACGAGGTCACGGTCGACCAGCCCGGCGACCCGCCCCGCCAGGCCGCCTGGCAGGCCCTACGGACCGTGCCGGCCGGCCAGACGATCAGCTACCGCCAGCTCGGCGCCCTGGCCGACCTGGCCGACCCGGCCACCGACCCGCTGGGCGCCCAGGCCGCCGGCGTCGCCTGCGCCAGCAACCACGTCGCCGTCATCGTCCCCTGCCACCGCGTCCTCCGCGCCGACGGCCGCCTCGGCGGCTACGGCTGGGGCATCCACCGCAAGTCCTGGCTCCTCGACCACGAGGCCGCCACCGCCACCACCGAGCCCAACGGCCTCCTCCTCAGACACTCGCCCTGAGCCGGTGGGCCCGGGCCAGCGCCTCCAGGCCCTGCTCCGCCTCGCGCAGGTGACCGAGCGCGGCCCAGGCACGGGCGGCGGCCCGCGGCGCCTGGTCGCCACGGAAGTGCTCGGCGGCACGGCGGCAGTGCGCCGACTCCCGGTCCAGCTCGGCCGCCGCCTCCTCGAACAGCCGGGCCGCAGCCTCACGGGATTCCGCGGCCGGCGGTCCCTCCGCCGTCGGTGTGTGGTCGTCCATCTGCCACCTCCGTCCCGGGAGCTCAGAGCCCGGGGCGCGCCTCGCCCAGCCGCGGATGGTAGGCGTGGCGTTGTCCACAGCCCCTGCGCGGAGCGCGGTGCGTCGGGCGTGGCCGCCCCGACCTCCCCGTCGGCGTCTCGTCTGTCCGCTCGGGTCTGGCATGCTCGGGGGCATGGCGAGGCGGGTGGCGGCCGACGGGCGGCGGGTCCGGCTGGGGACCATCTATGCCGCCCACGGCGCGAGCCATGGGTTCGTGCTGGTCCTGCCGGCGGTGCTGGTCGCCCTGCGAGCCGAGTTCCACGCCTCGTTCACCACCCTCGGCACCGTGGCCACGGTGAGCAGCATGCTGTACGGACTCGGGGCCCTGCCGGCGGGGCTGCTGGCGGACCGGGTGGGGGCGCCGGTACTGCTCCGGGTGTTCGCGGGCGGGTCGGCGATCTGCTGCGGGCTGGCCGCGGTCGCGCCCGGTATCTGGTGGCTGGCCGCAGCGCTCGCCCTGCTCGGTGCCGCCGGCGCCCTCTACCACCCGTCGGGGCTGGCCGAGGTGACCCTGAATGCCCCGGGCGGGGGGCGCGAGATCGGCATCCACGGCGGGTTCGGCAACGGCGGCACGGCGCTGGCCCCGCTGGTCGCCGGGGCGGTGGCCGCGGCCTGGACCTGGCGGGCCAGCTACGGGCTGGCCGCCCTGGCCGCTGTGGTCCTGCTGGTCGCGCTGGCCAGGCAGGTGCCGCTCGACCGGCAGCTGCCGCCGCAGACCCAGGCCGGGCCCGGGTCGGTCGGCCGCGCCGCCCTGGCCGTGGTCATGTTCCTGGCCGTCGCCGAGGGGTTCGTGTTCCAGGGGTTCGTCACCTTCCTGCCGGCCTTCCTTGCCGAGGTCGGCGGGGCGGGCCGGACGGCCGCGGCCAAGGGCGGCGTGCTGGCGGCGGCGGTCCTGCTGCTGGGCGTCCCCGGCCAGCTGCTCGGCGGCCGACTCGCCGGGACCGACCCGCGCCGCCTGGCCGTGCGCTACGCCTGCCTGTACGCGGGCGCCGTCCTGGCAGGGCTGTCGGTCAGGGCGGCCGGGCCGACCGTGCTCGGCGTGGCCCTGGCCGGCCTGTTCAGCCTGCTCATCTTTCTCGGGCAGCCGATCACCAACCAGCTGGTGGCCCGCTCGACCCGGGCCGGGCGCCGCGGCGCGGCCTACGGCACCTACTTCTCGCTGTCGTTCGGGGTCGGCGCCCTGGCCGGGTCGGCCGGCGGGATCGTGGCCGACCGGTCCGGCCCGGCGGCCGTGTTCGGCTTCCTGGGGCTGGTCGCGGTGGTCAACACCCTGGGCGGGCTGGCCGTGCGTATCCTGCTCGACCGCCGCTCCGAGTCGACAGGCCGGGCCTCGACGGCCTAGCGTTTCGTCGACTGGACAACCCATCGATCAGGAGGGATGTCGACATGGCCGGGGTCCAACGCCAGGCACACACGCTCTGGGAAGGGCCGCTGATGGGCGGCAAGGGCGACACCGAGTTCGCGAGCAGCGGCATCGGCCGCTTCCCGGTCACCTGGGCCGCGCGGACCGAGAGCCCCGAGGGCAAGACCAGCCCCGAGGAGATGCTCGCCGCCGCCCATGCCACCTGCTACGCGATGGCCTTCTCGCACGCACTGGCCCAGGCCGGCAACGCGCCCGAGCGCCTGCACGTCACCTCGACCGTCTCCTTCGAGCCCAAGGAGGGCGGCGGCTTCGCCGTCACCCGCTCCGACCTCGAGGTCAACGGCAGGGTCCCCGGCCTCGACCAGGACGGCTTCCAGCAGGCCGCCGAGGAGGCCGAGAAGGGCTGCCCCATCTCCAACGCCATCCGCGGCAACCTCGAGATCACCGTCAAGGCCACCCTGGAGTCCTGACCGCCACCACCGCGAACGACCCCCAGCCTCCGCCGTGGGGTCGTTCGCGGATCCAAGTGGTCCTCGCCCAGTGGCATGGCGAACAGCAGAGCCTTCTGGTTGGGCCAGAGATTCGGTAGCTCCCGGGCCGGGATGAACCCCACCGAACGGTAGAACGCCCGCGTCCGGCCGTAGCCGTCGACGACGCCCGGCTCCGCCTCCAGCGACGACACGGTCGTCACCAGCAGGAGCCGCCGTCCCTGGCCGCGGAGCTGTTGGGTGAGCCGGTCGATCAGCGCCCGGCCGATGCCCTGGCCGCGATGGTCGGCATGCACCGCCATCCAGGTGATCTCGCTGCTGGTCTCGAAGTGGTGGGCCACGGTGAGGAACCCGACCACCTGCCCCTGCCGCACCGCGACCAGCCCAGGGCTGGTGCGCACCGCCCGGGCGCACTCGCGCTGCCCGTCGGGGTCGCCGAAATGGTACGGGAGACTGCGAACCACCTCGTCACACGCCTCGGCGTGGGCCGCCTTTAGCGGCCGGATCGCCACCTTGGACCCGGTTGTCATGCCCGGAAGTGTAGGCCGGCGGCGACCCGACCCGGAGGCTGGCCGAGATTCCGCCGGTCCTCCCATGCTGGCGCCGCGGCCACGAAGTGCCGAGAAGGCGGAACGGGAAACTCGGGGGCCGCTTGTCATGGCGGTGCGGTAGCTTGCCCGCACCCGTGAGCCGACCACCCGTGAGCCGACCAATGGAGCGACATGCCCAACCAAGAAGGGTCCTACCTGGCCGAGCCGTCGGGGCCGGGGCGCGGCGGGGTGCTGGTGGTCCACGACTGGTACGGGTTGCTGCCGCACGTCCGCACCCTGTGCGACGAGTTGGCGGCGGCCGGGCTCGTGGCGATAGCCCCCGACCTCTACGACGGCCGCACGGCCAGCGATCCGGAGCAGGCCGAGGCGCTCATGGAGGCCATGGACGGCGCCAAGGCAGGGGCCAAGCTGGACGCCGCCATCGCCGACCTGCGTGAGCGCGGCGGCGGCCCCGTG
This sequence comes from Actinomycetes bacterium, assembly GCA_045807325.1. Classification (GTDB taxonomy): domain Bacteria; phylum Actinomycetota; class CALGFH01; order CALGFH01; family CALGFH01; genus CALGFH01. The sequence continues at coordinate 11,163 of JBJMHP010000244.1, forward strand.
GGCGGCCTCGGCTTCTCCATGGGCGGGTTCCGCGTCCTGCTCCGGGCCACCACCGGGGCCTTCGACGCGGTCGCCGTCTACTACGCCGCCCTGGACGAGGAGCAGGCGACCAGCATCCACTGCCCGGTCCTGCTCCACCTCACCGAGCGTGACGAGTTCGACCCTCCGGAGGTGTTCGAGCAGTTCGTGACCGGTCTGCGGGCCGCCGGCACCCCGGTGGAGGCCCGCACCTGGCCCGGCACCGAGCACTCGTTCGCCAACGCCGACGTGGCCCTGTACGCCCCAACCCAGGCCGCCGAGGCCTGGTCGATCACGGTCCGATTCCTCCGCCACCACCTGGGTTCGCCGTAGCCCAACGCCGCCCCGAGGGCACGGCGGCGGAACGCTCCTGGAGCGGGTGACGGGAATCGAACCCGCGTCACGAGCTTGGAAGGCGCGTCCGGTCCCGTCGACCCGGCCTGATGCTACCCCGATGCCGCAGGTCAGAGCCTCCTGGGATCGACCGTTGTTGTCCGTGAGAGACCGCCAGATGCCGGTGTTACGGGCACGCGGAGGGCACGGCCGGCGAGGACAACACTGGGTCCAGCTGGGCAGCGATGGTCACAAGCTCAACCGGAGGGTGGGGCCCGTCC
>JBJMHP010000245.1:0-12459 GCA_045807325.1 Actinomycetes bacterium
ATGGAGGAGGTCTATGTGCCGGGCACGCCCGACCCGGTGGTCATTCCCCGGACCAGCGAGGCCCTGTACCTCCTGCAGCTCCTTGAGGCCGCGGGCGCGGGCGTCGAAGTCGCTGGCCCGCTTGAGCTTGTGGGTGGCGAAGGCCTCGCGGGCGTTGGCGGCCACCGTCTCCAGCAGGGCCCGCTTCTCGCCCCGGCGCGGCACCCGGAAGTCGACCGGCCGGCCGCGCAGCCCGGCCAGCCATTCCCGTAGCGCCTCGGCTCCCTCGGGCTCGACCGGCAGGAAGATCTCGCGGGGGACCTCGTCGGCCCGGTCGCCGTAGAGCTGCTGGACGAAGGTGGCGGCCAGGGCCGGGGTGTCGAGGGCCTCGACCTTGTCGACCACGAACCCGCGCCGGCCCACCACCCGGCCGCGGCGGACGAAGAAGACCTGCACGGCCGCCTCCAGGTCGTCCTCGGCGAAGGCGGCGATGTCGAAGTCCTCGGGGGTGGAGGACACCATCTGCTGGCGCTCCATGGCCTTGCGGACGCTGGCCAGCTGGTCGCGGAGCCGGGCCGCCAGCTCGAAGTTGAGCTGCTCGGCGGCCTGGCGCATCTCCGCCTCCAGGCGCTGCAGGGTCGGGCGGGTGCGGCCGTCCATGAAGGCCACGAAGTCCTCGACGATCCTGCGGTGGTCCTCGGGGGAGATGTTGCCGACGCACGGCCCCGAGCACTTGTGGATGTCGTACAGGATGCAGGGCCGGCCCAGGCGCCGGTGGCGGTCGAACACCCCCATGGAGCAGGTCCGCATGGGGAAGGTCCGCAGCAGCAGGTCGAGGGTCTCCCGGATGGCGTAGGCGTGGGCGTACGGCCCGAAGTACCGGGTGCCCTTGCGCCTGGGCCCACGCTCGACCCGGGGCCGGGGGATCTCGTCGGCCAGCGGCACGGCCAGCCACGGGTACGACTTGTCGTCGCGGTAGCGGACGTTGTAGCGGGGCCGGTGCTGCTTGATCAGGTTGTACTCGAGCTGCAGGGCCTCGACCTCGCTCTGCACCAGCACCCACTCGAGCGACGCCGACCCCTCGACCATGGCCGCGGTCCGCGGGTGCAGGTTGCGCATCGGCTGGAAGTAGCTGGCGGTCCGCTTGCGCAGCGAGATCGCCTTGCCGACATAGATCACCCGCCCGTCCCGGTCGCGGAACAGGTACACGCCGGGATGGTCGGGAATCGCCTCAGGCTTCGGTCTTGGGCTGGTCGCGACGGTCATCCCGCAATTCTAGGCCCCGCCCGGACGGACCACGTCAGAGCGATGAGTGCGAATTGCGTCGACGCCCGGCGAACGGTTCCGGCGCCGGGAACGAACAGGATACGAAGACAAGCAACCAGCCGGGTGGACCACCGCTGACCCTGGCCGGCACCGCCTCGGTGATCGTACTGGTCGGCCTGGCCCTCGCCATCCAGGGAGCGAGCCGGCTCTGACCCGCCGGGCCGGCCTCAGCGCAGCCATTCCAGGAGCTGGCCGACCAGGTCGCCGACGATGTGGCCGAGCAGCACCACCAGGACGCCGGCCAGCGACAGCAGCCCGGTCAGGAGCAGGGCGGGCAGCGGGTCGTGGGCCAGTGAGGTCCAGTAGGCGTCCAGCAGCACCCCGAGGAGGTTCTCGGGGCGCCGGTGCTCATCCATGCCGTGCGCTCCGTCGGCGGGTTCGTCGGGCTCAGGATACGCCGGGCGGCTGGCCATCCGGGGGGCATGGCATGCTGCGGGGCGCAACCGAGAGCAGACAGACCAAGGGAGGTCCTCGATGTCGACGGCGCCGGTGGCCAGGCTGGTGGAGCCCGGCCAGGGCAAGACGATCATGCTGTTCGCGGTGCGGTTCGACTACAAGGTGACCAGCGCCGACTCCGGCGGCGCCCTGTCGGCGCTCGAGGTCACCATCCCGCCCAAGACCCTGGTCAAGCCCCACAACCACTCCCGCGAGGACGAGTTCACGGTGGTGCTGGCCGGCACCGTCGGGGCCCGGGTCGGGGACCGGGTGGTGGACGCCGGCCCGGGAGCGTCGATGGTCAAGCCCCGCGGGATCCCCCACGCCATGTGGAACCCGGGGCCCGAGCCGGCCACGGTGCTGGAGGTGCTGTCCCCAGGCGGCCTGGAGCGCTACTTCGAGGAGCTGGCCCCGGTGCTGCGCGACAAGGCCCCGCCGTCGGACTACGACGCCCTGGCCGAACGCTACGGCCTCACCATCGAGAACGGCTGGATCGAGGAGCTGGAGCGGACCTACGGGGTCAAGCTCTGACGGCCCCGGCCGGCTCCAGGCCGAGCGAGGAGGCCAGGAACTGGCCGGTGTAGGAGCCCTCGGTGCGGGCGACCCGCTCCGGCGGGCCCTGGGCGACCACCTGGCCGCCGCGGTGGCCGCCCTCGGGGCCGAGGTCGATCACCCAGTCGGCCGTCTTGACCACGTCCAGGTTGTGCTCGATCACGATCACCGAGTTGCCGGCGTCGACCAGCCGGTGCAGCACCCCAAGGAGCTTGGAGACGTCCTCGAAGTGGAGCCCGGTGGTCGGCTCGTCGAGCACGTACAGAGTCCGGCCGGTGGCCCGCTTGGCCAGCTCGCTGGCCAGCTTGACCCGCTGGGCCTCGCCGCCGGACAGGGTCGGGGCCGGCTGGCCGAGCTTGATGTAGCCGAGGCCGACGTCGTTGAGGGTCTCCAGGTGGCGGGCGATCGGGGGGATGTTCTGGAACAGCCCCAGGGACTCCTCGACCGACATGTCGAGCACGTCGGCGATGGTGTGGCCCTTGTAGTGGACCTCCAGGGTCTCGCGGTTGTAGCGCTTGCCCTTGCAGACCTCGCAGGGGACGTAGATGTCGGGCAGGAACTGCATGTCGATCTTGATCGTGCCGTCGCCGGCGCAGGCCTCACAGCGACCGCCGCGGACGTTGAAGGAGAACCGGCCGGGCTGGTAGCCGCGGACCTTGGCCTCGTTGGTGGCCGCGAACAGCCGCCGGATGTGGTCGAAGACCCCGGTGTAGGTGGCCGGGTTGGACCGGGGGGTGCGGCCGATGGGCGACTGGTCGACGTCGATCACCTTGTCCAGGTGCTCGGCCCCCGCCAGCGACCGGTAGCGGCCCGGTGAGGTCCGCGACCGGTACACGGCCTGCATCAGGGCCTTCAGCAGCACGTCGTTGACCAGCGTCGACTTGCCCGACCCGGACACCCCGGTGACGCAGGTGAACACGCCCAGGGGGATGCGGACGCTGAGGTCCTTGAGGTTGTGCTCGCGCACCCCGGCCAGCTCCAGCCAGCGCTCCCCCGGCTTACGCCGACGCGCCGGGACCGCGATCGACCGCTTGCCGCCCATGTACTGGCCGGTCAGCGACGCCTCGGTCCGCTCCAGGTCGGCCAGGTCGCCCTCGGCCACGATCTGGCCGCCGTGCTCGCCGGCTCCGGGGCCGATGTCGACCAGGTAGTCGGCGGTGCGGATGGTGGCCTCGTCGTGCTCGACCACGATCAGGGTGTTGCCCAGGTCGCGCAGCCGGACCAGGGTCTCGATCAGCCGGTGGTTGTCGCGCTGGTGCAGCCCGATGGAGGGCTCGTCGAGCACGTACAGGACCCCGGTGAGGCCCGACCCGATCTGGGTGGCGAGGCGGATCCGCTGGGCCTCGCCGCCGGCCAGGGTGGCCGAGGCCCGGTCGATGCTCAGGTAGTCGAGGCCGACGTCGAGCAGGAACCCGAGCCGGGCGTTGATCTCCTTGAGGACCCGGGCGGCGATGAAGGCATCGCGGTCCGACAGCTCCAGGCCGGTGAAGAACTCGGCCGCGTCCCCCACCGACATGGCCGCGACCTCGGCGATGTTGCGGCCGGCGATGGTGACGGCCAGGCTCTCGGGCCGCAGGCGGGCGCCCTTGCAGGTCGGGCAGGGCACCTCGCGCATGTAGGACTCGACCCGCTCGCGGACGCTGTCCGACTCGGCCTCGGCGTAGCGGCGGTTCAGGTAGGTGACCACGCCCTCGAAGGTGGTGTGGTAGGCGCGGGTACGGCCGTAGCGGTTCTTGTAGCGCACGTAGACCTGCTCGTCGGCGCCGTACAGGACCACGTGCTGCTGGGAGGGAGTGAGCTCCTCCCAGGGGGCGTCGGGCTCGAACCCCTCCGCCTCGGCCACCGCGACCAGCAGCCGGTCGAAGTACTCGCTGGAGCCGCGGGTGCCCTGCCAGGGCTGGATGGCCCCGCCGGTCACGGCCAGGCTCGGGTTGGGCACGACCAGCTCGGGGTCGACCTCCTGCTTGACCCCCAGGCCGGTGCAGTCCGGGCAGGCCCCGTAGGGGGCGTTGAAGGAGAAGTTGCGCGGGGCCGGCTCCTCGAACGACAGGTTGTCGTACAGGCAGGCCAGGTGGGTGGAGAACTGGAGCTCGCGGCCCTGGCCGACCAGCTCGACCAGGACCAGGCCCTCGGACAGGCCGACGGCCGTCTCCACCGAGTCGGCCAGGCGGCGGCGGGCCTTCTCGTCGGCCTCGGGACCGCGGGCGACCAGCCGGTCGACCACGATCTCGATGTCGTGCTTGTAGGTCTTGGCCAGCCGGATCGGCTCCGACAGGTCGCGGACCTCGCCGTCGACCCTGGCCCTGGCGAAGCCCTTGGCCGAGAAGCTGCGCAGCAGGGCCTCGTACTCGCCCTTGCGGCCCCTGACCACCGGGGCCAGCAGCTGGAAGCGGGTGCCCGCCGGCAGCTCCAGGATCTGGTCGACGATCTGGTCGGGGGTCTGGCGGGAGATGGGCCGGCCGCACACCGGGCAGTGGGGCTGGCCGATGCGGGCGTACAGCAGCCGCAGGTAGTCGTAGACCTCGGTGATGGTGCCGACGGTGGACCGGGGGTTCTTGGAGGTCGACTTCTGGTCGATCGAGATGGCCGGGGAAAGGCCCTCGATGAAGTCGACGTCCGGCTTCTCCATCAGGCCGAGGAACTGGCGGGCGTAGGCCGACAGCGACTCGACATAGCGGCGCTGGCCCTCGGCGTAGATGGTGTCGAAGGCGAGCGAGGACTTGCCCGACCCGGACAGGCCCGTGAACACGATCAGGGCGTTGCGGGGCAGGTCCAGGTGGACGTTCTTGAGGTTGTGCTCGCGTGCGCCCCGGATGACGAGGCGGTCGGTGACGCTCAGGTTCCCTTCCTCGGTTCGGGGGGAAGCTCGATCGGCTCCCACATTGTATGGACGCCTGTGACAACAATGTCCTGCGACGCTCCGACATTCCACAGGAGGGCCCCGATGTCCCAGTTCGACCCCGCCCACGTCGACCGGGGCGGTTCCCCCCACCGCTACCCCGGCGGCCCCCTCGAGGTGTCCAAGCTGCACGTGGGGCCGTACGAGAACAACGCCTACCTGCTGCGCGACCCCGAGACCAACGACGGCCTGCTGGTCGACGCGGCCAACGAGGCCGCCCGGCTCCTGGACCTGCTGGAGGGGGTGCGGCTGGTCGGGGTCGTCACCAGCCACCGCCACCCCGACCACATCCAGGCCCTGGCCGGGGTGCTCAAGGCCCACGACGTCTGGAACGGCGCCCACCCGGCCGACGCCGACGCCATCGCCGACCAGGTCGGCGTCACCCCCGACCGGGTCCTGCAGCACGGCGACGTCCTGACCGTGGGCCGCCACGCCGTCACCGTCCTCCACACCCCCGGGCACACCGAGGGCAGCATCTCGTTCAAGCTGCCCTCCAGCCAGGTCCTGACCGGCGACGCCCTGTTCCCGGGCGGGGTCGGCAGGACCGAGGGCCCCGACGCCTTCGCCGAGGCGATCCGCTCGGCCGAGCGGCACCTGCTGTCGCTGCCCGGCGAGACCCGCATCTCCCCCGGGCACGGCGACGACAGCCTGGTCGAGCGGGAGGCCCCCCAGCTCGACGAGTGGAAGGCCAGGGGCTGGTGACCGGGGGCCGCCTGCGGTCGGTGGCCGCGGCCCTGGTCCTGGCGGCGCCCCTGCTGGTCGGCTGCGAGGCCGCCCAGCAGGCCCAGCAGGGGGTCGACAAGGCGGCCGACTGCGCCGGGCTGGTCGGCGAGCTGACCGGGATCGACTGGAGCGACGTCCGCCAGGCCCCGGCCCAGGCCGAGCAGGCCGCCCAGCGGCTCGACCGGCGCCTGCGCGAGGTCGACGACGCCGACGTCAAGCAGGCCGGCGAGGCCCTCCGGGACCGGGTCCGGCGCCTGGCCGAGGCGGCCCGCAGCGCCGACGCCGCCGACGGCCAGCGGGCCCTGGCCGACGTCGAGGCCGCCGCCCGACGCCTGGCCAGCACCTGCGGGGTCGACGTCGACCAGGTGGGCGGCTAAGGCCGGAGCCACAGCGACGAGCGGGTCGGCTGCACCGTCTGGTCCACCACGGCCAGCAGCTCGGCGGCCAGGGTGTCCAGGTCGACCTGGTCGCGCAGGCGGGCGCTGAACGCCTCGATGGTGCGGGCGGCGTCGTAGCGGCCGCGGTTGAACTGGCGGTCGACCGCCGCCTGGACCCGGCGGCGGGCCGGCCCGAACAGGGCGGCCACGGCCAGGGTGGCCCCGGCCACCACCCAGCTCGGCGGGTCGCCGGCCACCCCGCCGGACCGCTGCCCGAGGACCAGGACCAGGCCGGCGTAGACCCCGGCCAGCAGCACGGTGACCAGCCCGTAGGCCACGGTGCGGTTGATCAGCCGGTCGATCTCGTAGAGGCGGTAGCGCAGGACCGCCACCCCGGCCGCGACCGGCAGGAACGACACCACCACGGCGAACAGCAGGTTGGCGAGCGGGTCCGGGAGCCGGTCGCCGAGCACGAGCAGGGGCAGCAGGGCGCAGGCGGTAGGTGAACCACTTGAGCGGGAGGCGCTCGTCGCCCCGCGAGCGGCGGAACCGGACCACCAGCGACACCACCGCGGCCACGACCAGCACCCCGATCAGGTCGAGCAGGACGAGACCGGGAACGTTGTCCTCGGGGTTGCCGACCGCGGCCACCCCAATCGGGTTGGCCACCCTGCCGGCGCCCAGCTCGAGGGTCGGCTGGACGGCGGCGAGCACGACGAACGCCGCCGTGGTGGCCCCGGCCAGCCAGGCCACGGGCCGCCAGCGCGGCGACGGCGGCCGGCCGTCGGGGAACAGCAGCGGCGTGAACAGCAGCACCAGGGCGACCGTCGGATACCAGGCCCAGGAGGCGAACCAGGCTGCCAGGACCCCGCCGGCCAGGCGGTGGGCCGAGGCGAAGGTGGCGTACTCCTCGGCCAGGGCCCCGGCGACTGCCAGCAGGGCGATGGCCGCGAAGATCCAGCCGACGGCGTTCTCCGGACGGTGACCCACGATCAGCGCGCCCACCACGAGGAAGGTCGCGAAGGCCAGGAGCAGCGGCACCGAGTCGGTGAGGGCGTCCGGCCTGAAGGTGCCGTTGACGGCCGACAGCGTCACCAGGACGGCCACGACGGCCGTCCAGGCGGCAAGCAGGGACCAGGCGACCCAGATCGAGCGCGTCCTCACTGCTTCGTCCCTCGTCGGCGTCCACCGCCGGGCCAGTTCTACACCGGCACCGTCCCGGGACCGTTACGGACCGATCGTCCCGCTACAGGCGGCGCAGGAACCGGGCGGCGGCGGGGGCGGCGACCCGGCCGCCGACGCCGCCGCCCTCGACGATGACCGCGAACGCCAGGTCGCCGCGGAAGCCGATGAACCAGGCGTGGGTGGGCAGGGGGTCGCCGGTGCCGAACTCGGCCGTGCCGGTCTTGCCGGCGACCCCGGCCGGGAGGCCGGCCTGGGCGGCCGTGCCCTGGGTGACCACCTGGCGCATCAGCGTCCGCAGGGTGCCGGCGACCTTGGCGTCGAGCGGGTCGGGGGACCTGGCCGGCTCACCACCGCCGGAGTCGTTGGAGCGTGAGTCGTTGGAGCCTGATCCATCCGGGTCGCCGGCGACCAGGGTGGGGTGGGGCCAGCGGCCGTTGGCGACGGTGGCGGCGACCAGGGCCATCTGGAGGGGGCTGACGATCACCCGGCCCTGGCCGAAGGACTCGGCGGCCAGGTCGGCCCGGTCCGAGGGGGGCGGGACCCGGCTGGTCACGGCCGGGATGCCGGGGGACGGGTCGAGCCCGAAGCCGAACCGGGCCGCGGCCGCGACCAGCCGGTCGCCGTCCAGCCGCTCGGCCGCCTGCTGGACGAAGGCGGTGTTGCAGGAGTTGGCGAAGGCGCCGGAGAACGGGATGCGGCCAAGCACCTCGTCCTCGAAGTTGCCGAAGGTGCGGCCGCCGACCTTGGCCTCCCTGGGGCAGGCGACCGGGTCGGCGGGCCGCAGCCCGCCGGCCAGCAGGGCCGCCGCCGTGACCACCTTGAAGGTCGACCCGGGCGGGTAGCGGCCCAGCAGGGCCCGGTTGTAGCCGCTGACCGGGGTGTTGACCACCGCCACCAGCGCGCCGGTGGACGGCCGCACCGCCACCAGGGCGGCCGGCTTGGCCACCGGGTCGAGGGCGGCCTCGGCGGCCCGCTGGACCCGCGGGTCGACGGTCGTCTCCAGGGGCTGGCCGTCCTTGCCGGCGAAGCGGTGCAGGACCTTGACGGGCTGGCCGTCCTTGCCGGCCAGGCGGACCTCGCCCGACGGGGTGCCGGCCAGCCGGCGCTCGAAGGCCGCCTCCAGGCCGTTGCCGTGGCCGGCCTGGTCGCCGGTCTGGTAGGGGCCGCCCAGCTCCTTGAGGTCGTCGGCGGTCACCGGCCCGACCGAGCCGAGCAGGACCCGGGTCGAGGGCGGCCCATGGTACTCGCGGCCGACCACCTTCTCGAACGACAGGCCCGGCACGGGGTAGATGGCCTCCCTGACCTGGTCGTAGTCGGCCTGGGGCAGGGTGGTGACCGGGACGGCCTGGTTGGGGCGGCGCTTGGCCTCGGCCAGGGCCTTGCCGGCCGCGTCGCGGGGGACCTGGGCGTGGGTGGCCAGGGCGTCGGCGACCGCGGCCGGGTCCTTGACCCGGTCGCCGACGATGCTGATGGTCACCATGGGCCAGGGCCCGGCCAGCTGCGAGCCGTCGGCGGCCAGGATCGGGGCCCGGTCCGGCCAGGTCCTTGTCCGCTGGAACCGCAGCCCGGGGGCCAGGTCGGGATGCAGGGTGGCCGGGGCCCAGTCGACCCGCCAGCGGCCGTCCCGCCTGACCAGCCGCAGCAGCCCCTGGTAGGACCACTCCCCGAGGGCCCGCAGGGTCAGGCGGGCCTGGAACGGGACCTGGGCCCGGTCGTCGTCGACCGTCGCCGGCCCGGGGGCGAAGCTGGCCTCCGAGACCCGCAGGGCGTCCAGCATGGCGGTGTGCTGGGCGGCGAAGTCGGCCGGCGGGGCGTTCACCTGGGCCTGCATGGCCGCCCAGTCCCTGCGCCCCCAGGCCTCCAGGTAGGCGGCGGCCACCGGGTCGGGCCTGGCCTTGGGCCGCAGCAGCCACCAGGCCCCGCCGCCGGCCCCGGCCAGCACGACCACGGCCACCACGGCCACGATCACCCAGCGACGCATCGCGGGAGCTTACCCCACCCCGGCGTCGGCCATGGCCCGCAGCTCGCGGCGCAGGTCGCCGACCTCGTCGCGGATCCGGGCGGCGTACTCGAAGCGGAGGTCCTTGGCCGCCTCGTGCATCTCCTCCTCGAGGGAGGCGATGAGCCGCTCCAGGTCGGCCCGGGGCATGCCGCTGACCGCCGGCTCGCCGCGGCGGCCGGCCCGGCCCCGGGCCGGGGTGGGGGCGCGGCCCTTGCGGCCGCGGCCGCCGATGGCCGTGCCCTCCTCCTCGCCCCGCAGGGCCTGGATGATGTCGGTGACCCGCTTGCGGACCGTCTGGGGGTCGATGCCGTTGGCCGCGTTCCAGTCGATCTGGAGCTTGCGGCGCCGGTTGGTCTCCTCGATGGCCCGCTGCATCGACGGGGTGACCTGGTCGGCGTACATGATCACCTGGCCGTCGACGTTGCGGGCGGCCCGGCCGATGGTCTGGACCAGGGAGGTCTCCGAGCGCAGGAAGCCCTCCTTGTCGGCGTCCAGGATGGCCACCAGGGTCACCTCGGGCAGGTCCAGGCCCTCGCGCAGCAGGTTGATCCCGACCAGGGTGTCGAACTCGCCAAGGCGCAGGTCGCGCAGGATCTCGATGCGCTGCACGGTGTCGATCTCCGAGTGCAGGTAGCGGACCCGCAGGCCCATCTCCAGCAGGTAGTCGGTCAGGTCCTCGGCCATCTTCTTGGTCAGGGTGGTGACCAGGACCCGCTGGTCGCGCTCGACCCGGGAGCGGACCTCGTGGATCAGGTCGTCGATCTGGCCCCTGGTCGGGCGGACCAGCACCTCGGGGTCGACCAGCCCGGTCGGGCGGATGATCTGCTCGACCACCGTGCCCGACTCGCGCCGCTCGTACGGGCCGGGGGTGGCCGAGACGAACACCCGCTGGCCGACCCGCTCCCAGAACTCGTCGAAGCGCAGGGGCCGGTTGTCCATGGCCGAGGGCAGCCGGAAGCCGTGCTCGACCAGGGTCACCTTGCGGCTGTGGTCGCCCTCGTACTGGCCCTGGAGCTGGGGCACGGTCACGTGCGACTCGTCGAGGAACAGCACGAAGTCGTCGGGGAAGTAGTCGAGCAGGGTGAACGGCGGGGTGCCGGGAGCGCGGCCGTCGATCGGCCGCGAGTAGTTCTCGATCCCGTTGCAGCTGCCGACCTCACGCAGCATTTCCAGGTCGTAGTTGGTGCGCATGCGCAGCCGCTGGGCCTCCAGCAGCTTGCCCTCGCGCTCCAGCTCGGCCAGGCGGTCGGCCAGCTCGGCCTCGATGGCGGCGATGGCCCGGCGCATCCGCTCCGACCCGGCCACGTAGTGGGTGGCCGGGAACACATACAGCTCCTCCCGCTCGCCGACGATCTCGCCGGTGACCGGGTCCATGACCAGGATCCGCTCGACCTCGTCGCCGAAGAACTCCACCCGCATGGCCCGTTCCTCGTAGGCCGGGAAGACCTCCAGGGTGTCGCCGCGGACCCGGAACTTGCCCCGGACGAAGCTGAGGTCGTTGCGGTCGTAGTGGATGTCGACCAGCTTGCGCAGCACCCCGTCGCGGTCGTAGCTCTCGCCCCGCTTGAGCCACAGCATCTGGTCCCGGTACTCCTGGGGCGAGCCGAGGCCGTAGATGGCCGACACCGAGGCGACCACGATCACGTCCCGGCGGGTCAGCAGGCTGTTGGTCGCCGAGTGCCGCAACCGTTCGACCTCGTCGTTGATCGACGAGTCCTTCTCGATGTAGGTGTCGGTCTGCGGGATGTAGGCCTCGGGCTGGTAGTAGTCGTAGTAGGAGACGAAGTACTCGACCGCCGCGTCCGGGAAGAAGGTCCGGAACTCGTTGCACAGCTGCGCCGCAAGCGTCTTGTTGTGGGCCATGACGAGCGCCGGGCGCTGCAGCCGCTCGATCACGCCCGCCATGGTCATCGTCTTGCCGGTGCCCGTCGCGCCGAGCAGCGTCGTGAACCGGTCGCCGCCGCCGATCGTCTCCGCCAGGGCGCCCATCGCGGCAGGCTGGTCGGCGGCCGGCGTGAAGATCGGATCGAGCCGGAACTCGGGCATCGTCCGAGCCTAGCCGTCCCGGCCGCCGGACCATCCGGCCGAGCCGCGGGCGGTCAGCAGCGCGGGCCGCCGCAGCAACGGCGGCGCCCACCGCGCGGGCTACAGCCCGAGCTCGGCGGCGTAGGAGTCGCGGTACTGCTGCCGCGCCGCGAGCACGCGATCGACGTAGTGGCGCGTCTCGGGGAACGGGATGGCGTCGAGCGTCAGCGCCCGCCCCTCGGCGCGGGACGAGGCGATCCAGCGGTCGACGTTGCCCTGCCCGGCGTTGTAGGCCGCGATCGCGAACGCCTCGTTGCCCCCGTAGTGGTCGAGCAGGAAGCGCAGGTGGTAGGCGCCGTAGGAGATGTTGACCTGGGGGTCGGCCAGGTCGCCGACGACGAACCTCGTGCCGCCCGAGCGGCGGGCGATGTCGCGGGCGGTGGCGGGCGTCACCTGCATGAGCCCGAGCGCGCCGGCGCTCGACGTCTGCCCGTTGCGGAAGTGCGACTCGGCGTAGATCACGGCCGCGATGAGGGCGGGGTCGAGGTTCTTGTCCGCCGCCTGCTGGCGGATGACGTCGTCGTGGCGCAGCGGCAGCGCCAGCTCGCGGACGGCCTTGTCGGCGAAGGGCTGCAGCAGCGCGAGCGCCGCCCCCGCTCCGAGCAGGAGGAGAGCGCCCAGCGCCAGCCGCCGGCGCCGGACGGCGGTGCGCCGGCGGCGGCGTACAGCCTCGGAACGGCGCGCGGGCGGCCGCCGCGGGCGGGCCGTGGCACTTGGCGTGCGGGCGCTCACGTCCCCGACAGCTTGGCAAGGACGTCGGCAAGCTTGTGTTCGAGTTCCTCCACGGACCCGCTGTTTGCGACGACGAAGGTGGCGCGCGCGGCCTTCTCGTCCTGGCTGAGCTGGCGCGTGGCGCGCTCGTCGACGGCGTGGTGGCCGCGCGCCGCGGCGCGGGC
>JBJMHP010000246.1:0-4602 GCA_045807325.1 Actinomycetes bacterium
CGCCTCACCCGACGCCAAGCGCGGTCACGTGGTGAAGGCGTTCGTGGTCCTGGTTGAGGGCAGCGAGCCGTCCGACCAGCTCGCCGGCGAGATCAAGGCCTTCGTTCGGGGCCATCTGTCGGCATATGCCTATCCGCGAAAGATCGAGTTCGTCGACGACCTGCCCAAGACCCTCACCGGCAAGATCCGCCGCTCGGAGCTGCGCAATGCCGACAGCGGGGACGGCGAGGCGGCCCCCTGAGGCGGCCCCCTGAAGTTGAGCCGGGCCTCGGGACCGGGGTAGCGTCTGGCTTCATGTATGACACCCGCTGGCCACGGCCGGGGCCGGCGATGGCGGCCGTCGCCGCCGTGCTCGGCCTGGTGGCCGGGATCGTCCTCGGCCTCTCCTCCCCTGGCTCGCCGCCGCCGGCCCAGGCCGCCGCCCCGGTGGAGACGACCGTGGCGCCCACCACCACGACCCTGCCCGACGACTTCCACACCGTCATCCTCGGCAGCTACAACGAACGCCCCAACGCGGTCGCTTACGTCCGCGAGGTCCGGGGCCAGGGGGTCAGGGACGCCGCCCTGCTCGACCAGGAGGACTGGGAGCTGGGCACCAGGTGGGCGGTCTACAGCGGCGTGTTCGGGAGCCGGGAGCAGGCCGAGGCCCACCTGCAGGTGCTGGCCGGGCTCGGCGTCACCAACAGCTTCTGGAAGCATGTGACCCGAAGGGACTGAGGGGGTAGGCAAGCCCGGTCCGGGGAGGTGGTCCGCCGATGTCCATGTCAGCCGACGAGGTCCGCCAGGCGCTGCACGAGCTGGGCGACCTGCGCTACGCCGCCGGGGACCTCGACGACGCCCTGCGCCGGATCGTCACGGCGACCCACCAGCTGTTCGCCGTCGACGGGGCCGGGCTCATGCTGATCGACCCCGACCAGCTCCTGCGCAACGTCGCCGACTCCGACGAGCGCATCGGCCACCTCGAGGAGCTCCAGATCGAGCATGGCGAGGGCCCCTGCATCGACGCCTTCGACGACAAGGAGCTCATCCACGCGGCCGACCTGGGCGCCGAGAAACGCTGGCCCAAGTTCAGCCCGGCGGCGGTCGACCGGGGCCTGCGGGCCGTGCTGGCCAGCCCCATCCCCTACAACCAGATGGCCATCGGGGTGGTGACCGTGTTCTCGACCAGGGTCCACCCCTGGTCGCCCGAGGGCGAGCTGGCCCTGATCGCCTTCACCGACCTGGCCGCCCTCACCATCGCCAACACCATGCAGAGCGAGCAGCGGGGCGAGCTGGCCGACCAGCTCCAGCGGGCCCTGGACGCCAGGGTGGTGATCGAGCAGGCCAAGGGCGCCCTGGTCGCCCGGGACGGGATCAGCGCCGGGGAGGCGTTCGAGCAGATGCGCCGCCGCGCCCGGGCCGAGCGCCGCCGCGTGGTCGAGATCGCCCGCGAGGTCATGATCACCGCCCGCCGCACCTGACGTCACCGTCACTGGCGTGCGCGACCATGTCGTGATGACGACCGACCCGCTGGAGGCGCTGGTCGCCGATGCCTACCGTGTGGTCGCCCCCGCCGGCTGGTGGCCGGGCTCGACGCCGGCGGTGGCCAGCGCGGCGGCGCCTGACCGGTCGATGGCGGGGCCGTCAGCCCTGGCTCACCGTCTGCCGTTCCTGTCGCGCAGCCAGCGCTCGAAGTCGACGGCGACGATGCGCTCGTCGTGCACGCCGGCGGCGTCGTCGGACGCCAGCCAGACGATGGGCGGGCCCATCACCGCGGGCTCCAGGAGCTCCTGGCCCTCGGGCACGGCGTCGAGGGGCAGCATCCCGGTGACGGTCGCGCCCCCGGGCAGCAGCAGGTTGACGGTGACGCCGGTGTCCCGCAGGTCGGCGGCCATGATCCGGGACAGTGCCTCGCTGCCGGCACGCGACGGCCCGTAGGGGACGAACCCGGCTCGGTGCATGGTCGAATGGCTCACCGATATGTTGACGATGCGGCCGCCGCCGGCGGCCAACATCCGCGGCGTGACCTCGCGCGCCACCAGGAAGTAGCCGGTCAGATTGGTCTCGATCACCGCACGGAAGCCGCCGACCGGCACCTCCCAGAAGCTCTGCGGGTGCGTCATGAAACGCGGGTTGACCGTGCGCATGCCGATCCCGGCGTTGTTCACCAGCATGTCGATGCCGCCGAGCCGCGACCACGCCTGGTCGACCGCCCTGGCCACCGACGACTCCTCTCGCACGTCCAGCTCGATGCCGACCGCCCCCGGCAGTTCGGCGGCGACCGAACTCGCACGCTCGCCGGACCGCCCGGTCAGCGCCACCGTCGCTCCCGCCGTGGCCAGGGCGGAGGCCATGGCGAGTCCCAGTCCACCCGTCCCACCGGTCACCAGTACCTTCATCCGCTCGCGCTCCAGCTGGTTCGGCGGTCGACCGTCAGAGGAGGCTGGCGTACAGGGCGGCGGTCTCGGCGGCGATGGCGGTCCAGCTGAACTGCTCGACGGCGCGGCGGCGGCCGGCCTTGCCCATGCGGTCGGCCAGTTCGGGGTCGGCGAGGACGCTGTTGAGCCGCTCGGCGATGTCGGCGGCGAAGCGGTCCGGGTCGCGGGCCCCGCCGGCGCCGTCGCTCTCGAAGGGGATCAGCAGGCCGGTCTCGCCGTTGACGACCACCTCGGGGATGCCGCCGGTGGCGGTGGCGACCACGGCCGTCTCGCAGGCCATGGCCTCCAGGTTGACGATCCCGAGCGGCTCGTAGACCGAGGGGCAGACGAACACGGTGGCGTTGCTGAGCAGCTGGATGACCTCGCGGCGCTCCAGCATCTTCTCGATCCAGATGACGCCGCCGCGCTCCTGGCGGAGCCGCTCGACCTTGTCGGCCACCTCGCGGCCGAGCTCGGGGGTGTCCGGGGCGCCGGCGCACAGGACCAGCTGGGCCGCCGGGTCGAGGGCCAGGGCTGCGTCCAGCAGGTGGGGCACGCCCTTCTGGCGGGTGATGCGGCCGACGAAGATCACCGAGGGCCGGTTCCTGTCGACCCCGTAGGCCTCCACCACGCCGGTGCCGTGGTCGGGCCGGTACTGCTCGGTGTCGATGCCGTTGTGGATCACCTGGACGCGGGCCGGGTCGACCGCCGGGTAGACCGAGAGGATGTCGGCGGCCATCCCGGCCGACACGGCGATCACCCGGTCGGCGGCCTCGATCGCGGTCTGCTCGCAGAAGCGGGCGATGTGGTAGCCGCCGCCGAGCTGCTCGACCTTCCAGGGCCGCATCGGCTCCAGGCTGTGCACGCTGACCACGTGCGGGATGCCGTAGAGGAGCCTGGCCAGGTGCCCGGCCAGGTTGGCGTACCAGGTGTGGCTGTGGGCGAGCTCGGCGCCCTCGACCCCGGCGGCGATCGACAGGTCGGTGGCGACGGTCCGCAGGGCGCTCAGGTGGCGGCCGCTCCCCTCAAGGGCGTCCCAGGTCGGGTGGGCGATCACCTCGGGCGACCCCGGCGGCCCGGGCGGCCGCGGCTCCCCGAAGCAGTGGACCTGGAGGTCGACCAGTTTGGCCAGCTCTCTCGCCAGGTATTCGACATGGACTCCGGCACCGCCGTACACATCTGGGGGATACTCGCGACTGAGCAGGGCCACGCGCACGGGACGCTCCTTCCGATCCAAGCGGGAGCCCGATGCTAGCCGATTGACACCCCGAAAGGGCGTGGCCCAGACTCGACTTGCTTGTGCATATTGTCCCAATCCTCGGCCGAAGGGCAGGCGATGGGAACCGCAGGTCGGTCCGCGCCGCTGCGCAGAACGGGCTCGCTGCTCGGGCTGCTCGGGCTGGAGCTGGCGGCCGTGGTCGGGCTGCACTGGCTGGGCCGGTTCCAGGGGCTGCAGATCGACTGGGACGCGCCGGTCCCGTGGCTGCTCTCGAGCCCGGTGCAGGACATCCTCGGGGCCCTGCTGCGCACGGTCGCGCTGGTCATGGCCTATTGGCTGCTGGCCTCGACGCTGCTGTACCTGCTGGCCAGCCTGACCCGGCTGCCGTCGGCGGTCAGGGCGGTGAGCTGGGCCACCCTGCCGGTGGTGCGCCGGGTCGCCGACCACGCGGTCGCGGTCACCCTGGCCACCTCCATGGTCGGCGGCGGCACCCTCGGCGTCGCCGGCCCGGCCCTGGCCGCCGACCGCGGCCGAGCCGGCCCCCCGGCCAGAAAACCGGTGGCCGCGGCGCAGGCGACCGACAGCAGCGCCCAGGACACGCCGTCGAGCTCGGCCGGGGAGACCAGCAAGCCGCCGGACCATGGCTACACCCCGGACCCGGCTGATCAGGCCCCGTCATCTAAGGAGACGACGCCGCCCACCAAGACCCCGACCACGGAACCGAAGCCGACCACGACCAAGCCGTCGGGCCGGCCCTATACGCCCGTCCCGGCCGACCAGGTGCCCCGGCCCGTTCCAGCCACGACCACGACCACCACCACCACCACCACCACCAAGGCTCCCGCGACCACCGAGAGGCGGACGACGACCACCGAATCGACCACCACGACCGCCCCAACCACCACCACGACCGCCCCAACCCCCCCCACCCCCCCCACCCCCCCCCCCCCCCCCACCCCCCCCCCCCCCCCCCCCCCCCCCCCCCCC
>JBJMHP010000247.1:0-7119 GCA_045807325.1 Actinomycetes bacterium
GATCATCCCCCTGCGGCTGTTCCGCAACCGGGTGTTCAGCGTCGGCAACGCCTTCGCCTTCCTGGCCGGCATCGCCATGTTCGGCACGATCATCTTCCTGCCCGTCTACCTGCAGGCGGTCAAGGGCTTCTCGCCCACCCAGTCCGGGCTGGCCCTGCTGCCGGCCATCATCGGCATCTTCTCGACCTCGATCACCTCCGGCCAGCTGATCACCCGCACCGGCCGTTACAAGATCTTCCCGGTGGTCGGGGCGGTGGTGATGACCGTGGCCATGGTCCTGCTGTCGCGGCTGGGCGTGGACACCCCGTTCTGGCAGGTCGCCATGTACGAGTACCTGTTCGGGGCCGGCCTCGGCTTCACCATGCAGACGATCGTCACCGCCGTGCAGAACTCGGTCGACTACCGGGACATGGGCTCGGCCACCAGCTCGACCACCTTCTTCCGCCAGATGGGCGGCTCGGTGGGGGCGGCGGTGTTCGGGGCCGTGCTGTCCAGCCGGCTCGCCTTCTACCTGGCCGAGGAGCTGGCCAAGGCCGGGATCCGGCCCGGCGCCGGCGGGGCGCGGGTGGACGCCAACGACGTCCAGGCCATCCAGCAGCTCGCCGAGCCGGTCAGGCACATCGTGCTCGGTGCCTTCACCAACGCCCTGGACGACGTGTTCCTGGTCGGGGTGCCGTTCCTGGTCGTCGCCTTCGTGGTCGCCCTGCTGCTCAAGGAGGTCCCCCTGCGCACGGGCCAGACCCAGTCCCAGCCCGAGCCCCAGCCCGAGCCCCAGCCGCAGCCCTGACCGGCCCACGGGCCCCATCGGCTAGGCTTCCGGCCATGGACGCCAAGGACCCCCTGCCCATCCGCGTGCGGGCGCCGGCCACCAGCGCCAACCTGGGGCCGGCGTTCGACGCGGCCGGGATCGCCCTGGACTGGTGGGACGAGCTGGAGGTGCGCCCGGCCCCGGCCGACGCCATCCAGGTGAGCGGCGAGCAGGCCGAGCTGCTCCCGACCGGGCCCGACAACCTGGTCGCGGCGGCCATGCGCCGCCTGGCCAACGAGGCCGGGGTGGCCCTGCCCCCGCTGCACCTGTCGATGGTCAAGGGCTTCCCGATCGGCCGCGGGTTCGGCTCCAGCGCCGCCGCCGTCGTCCTCGGCCTGGTCGCGGCCCGCCGGCTGGCCGCCTCCGACCTCCCCGACGCCGAGCTGCTGGCCCTGGCCTGCGAGCTGGAGGGCCACCCCGACAACGCCACCCCCTGCCTGCACGGCGGGGCCACCCTGGCCTGGGTCGAGGACGGCCGGCCGCGCTGGCGGGGCGTGCCCGTCCATCCCGACCTGGTGGCCGTCGCCCTGGTCGCCCCCCAGCCGATGGCCACCGCCGAGGCCCGCCGGCTGCTGCCCGAGCGGGTGCCGTTCGCGGTCGCCGCCCACACCGGCGCCCGCGCGGCCATGCTGGCCCTGGCCCTGGCCGGCGACACCGAGCTGCTCCTGCCGGCCACCGAGGACCTCCTCCACCAGCCCCAGCGGCTGGTCCACAACCAGGACGCGGCCAAGCTGCTCGAGCAGCTTCGGGGGGCAGGCCACGCCGCCTTCGTGTCCGGCGCCGGGCCGTCGCTGCTCGTCCTCGGCCCCCGCGCGGCCGCCCCGGGCGTCCTGGCCGACGCCGAGGAGGCGGTGGGCGCCACCGGGGCCGAGGGCTGGCGGATCCGCCGGCTGGAACTGGCCCGCGGCGGGGCCCTCGGCGGCTAGACGCCGGGAGTACACTGCCGGCTCAAGTCATGAGGCTGTCCGCCGACGGATGAGGCAGCCGCTTTCCGTGCCGCAGGCAATGATGCGGAGTCTCCCGTGTCCGACAAGCTGACCTCGCCCGCCGGCGAGGAGTTCGTGCTGGCCGACGCGTCGGTCAACCGCGTGCTGGTCAAGGGCGTCGTGGCCGTCATGCACGCCCGCACCGAGCGCCTCTGGTCGACCAAGGAAGGCGACATGTTCCTGTGCGCCGACGCCGAGGGGAACCTGGACGCCGAGCAGGCCATCGGGGCCGGCTTCTACTGGCGCGACACCCGCTATCTGTCCGACTTCCGGCTGGAGGTCGACGGGCACCCGCCGCTGCTGCTGTCGACCTCGGCCGACCGGGCCTACGCCAGCCACGTCGACCTGGCCAACCAGGATCTGGTGGAGGAGGACGGCTCGGTCGCGGCCGTCCAGGGCACGGTGAACATCCGCCGCACCCGCGTCATCGACGGCCGCCTGTACGAGCGCATCCGGGTCAAGAACTACAACGCCGGCGCCGTCACCCTCACTGTCCGGCTGACCTTCGGCACCGACTTCGCCGACATCTTCGAGGTCCGCGGGCTCAAGCGGGCGCAGCGGGGCCGCCTCGCGCGCCCCAAGGCCGATCGGCGCTCGGCGGTGTTCGCCTACGCCGGCGAGGACGGCGTGTTCCGCGAGACCCGGATCGGCTTCGAGCTGGAGCCGACCGAGGTCTCGGTCGAGGACGACCAGGTGGTGGCCTCCTGGCGACTGCGCCTGGAGCCGACCCAGACCGAGCTGATCGCGCTCACGGTCGAGCCGCGGGCGGCCGGCTCCCGGACGCCCGAGCGCCCCTTCGACGCCGTCATGCACGACCTGCGCCGCTCCTATGAGGCCTGGGAGCGGGCCTGCACCCGCATCTGGACCGACAACGAGCTGTACAACTCGCTGCTGTCGCGGGGGCTGCGCGACCTGCGGGCGCTGCTCACCCCGACCCGGCACGGCAGCGTGGTGGCGGCCGGGATCCCCTGGTTCGTGGCCCCCTTCGGCCGCGACTCGCTGCTCACCTGCCACCAGGCCCTGATGCTCAACCCCGACCTGACCAGGACCACCCTGGAGGTGCTGGCCGCCTTCCAGGCCGACGAGGTCGACGACTGGCGCGACGCCCAGCCGGGCAAGATCCTGCACGAGCTGCGCCAGGGCGAGCTGGCCGGGGCCGGGGTCATCCCCCACACCCCCTACTACGGCTCGATCGACTCGACCCCGCTGTGGCTGCTGCTGCTCGGCACCTACCACCGCTGGACCGGCGACGTGGAGTTCTGCCGGCGGCTGCTGCCCAACGCCGAGCGGGCCCTTGACTGGATCGCCGACTACGGCGACCTGGACGGCGACGGGTTCCTCGAGTATCGGCGCTCCAGCCCCCGCGGGCTGGTCAACCAGGGCTGGAAGGATTCCCACGACTCGGTTGTTCATATCGATGGCAAGCTCGCCGAGGGCCCGATCGCCCTGGCCGAGGTCCAGGGGTACGTGTACCTGGCCAAGCTGCGTATGGCCGAGGTGTTCGAGGCCGTCGGCAACCCGACTCGGGCGGCGACCCTGCGCAAGGAGGCGGCCGGCCTGCGGGCCGCGTTCAACGAGCAGTACTGGGTCGAGTCCGAGCAGTTCTACGCGATGGCCCTGGACGGCGACAAGCGCCAGGTGGCCTCGATCTCCTCCAACCCGGCCCACGGCCTGTACTGCGGCATCGTCGAGCCCGACAAGGCCGGGCCCATGGCCAGGCGGCTGCTGGCCCCGGACATGTTCTCGGGCTGGGGGGTGCGCACCCTGTCCAAGTCGGCCGCCGCCTACAACCCGATGAGCTACCACAACGGCTCCATCTGGCCGCACGACAACGCCATCATCGGGGCCGGGCTGAAGCGCTACGGCTTCGCCAAGGCGACCAACCGGCTGGCCACGGCCATGTTTGAGATGGCCGTGACCGTGGACGACATGCGCCTGCCCGAGCTGTTCTGCGGCTTCACCCGGCGCTCGCCCAACCGCCCGGTCGCCTACCCGGTCGCCTGCTCGCCCCAGGCGTGGGCCGCCGGCGCCCCGTTCCTGCTCCTCCAGGCGATACTCGGGATCTCGGCGGACGCCCCCGCCAACACCATCAACGTGAACAAGCCGCACCTGCCCGGCTGGCTCAACACGGTCGAGCTGCACGATCTCAGAGTGGGCGACTCGACGGTGTCGATCGTGTTCCAGCGCCAGGGCGAGACCACCGGGTTCTCGCTGCTGGACAAGGACGGCGACGTCCGCGTGCTGATGGAGGAGTGAGGCCTGTTGCGCTCTTCCCACCCTCGCCCGTACAATGCGGGTGGTCTCAGTCGCTGGTCAATTCAGTCGACGCCCCCGCCTTATCGGCTCAGATTTCGGCGATTTCGGCGATCCCGGCGAGGCTGGTCAGCGATGCAACCCAACCAGTTCCGTTCGAGCAGTCGACCGGGTCACGTGATCGGGCGCCAGCCTCTGGCGGCGTGCAGTTCGTGCCACGCCGCCCGGACCCGTCGACGGGAACAGGATTAGGAGCGAGCGCGAGTTTCTCCCCTTTCTCCCCGCGGCGCCGCATCCGTAGGCGCCACGAGAACTCAAGGCCCCGGCAACCGGGTGGCGATGGACGGTCCCCGGCTTCTCCAGCCGGCACATCGTCACCTCACAGGGAAGGTGAACATGGCAACTACCGAACGCGACATCCTCGAGGGAAAGGTCCTGCCTGAGCTGCAGGCCATCGCCTCGTCCATGGGTGTCCAGGGCTACCAGCGACTCCGCAAGGCGGATCTGATCGGCGCGATCATCGCCAAGGCCCAGGGTGTCGAGTTCGTCCCCTCGTCGACCCCGGCACGCGGTCGGCGGGGCGGAACGACCGCCGAGGCGGAGGCCCCCGAGGCCACCGCCCCGGCCGACCAGCCGGAGCTGCCGGGCGCCGGCGAGGTCGACACCCAGGGCAACGGCCCCGAGCGCCGGACCCGCCGCCGGACCCGCAACGCCGACCCGGAGGGGTCGGCACCGGAGGGATCCACGCCGGTCGAGGTCACCCCGGTCGAGGTGTCCGGGAACGGCGGCCAGCCGGCCGCCACCGGCACCCCGCCGGCCACCCTGACCGAGCCCAGCAGCAACGGCGAGGTCCAGGCGGCCAACGACAACCCGGCCGCCGGCGGGTCCAATCCGGCACCGTCCACGGGGGCCGAGGCGCCCGCGGGCGAGCAGCCGGCCCCGGCCGCCGAGGCGGGCGCGCCCCCGGCCACCGTGACCGACACCCCGGCTGAGCCGGCGCAGGCCGGCGACCAGACCCAGGGCAGCCGGCAGGCCCAGGGCGGGGCCGACCCGCAGCAGCAGCGGGGCGACGGCCAGTCCGACCAGGGCGACCGCGGCCAGCGCCGTGACCGCGACCGCGACTGGGGCGGCCAGGGTGGCGGCAACCGCTGGGACAACCAGCAGCAGGGCCAGGGCGGCGGCCGGCGGCGGAACCGCAACCGGAACCGCAACCGCAACCGCGGGGGCGGCGGCTTCGACCAGGGCAACGTGGCCCTGCTGGAGCGGCCCGACTACCGCGACCGCCAGCAGGCCGACGACCGGCCCGAGGTCAGCCGCACCGGCACCCTCGACATCCGCTCCCAGGACGGCTACGGGTTCCTGCGGGTCAACGGCTACCTGCCGGGCTCCGAGGACGTCTACGTGCCCCTGTCGATGATCCGCCGCATGGGCCTGCGCCGCGGCGACGAGATCGAGGGCACGGTCAAGCTGCCCCGCGACTCGGAGAAGTACGCCGCCCTGTCGCGGGTCGACAAGGTCAACGGGCTGGAGCCCGAGGAGGCGCGCAACCGCCGCGACTTCAAGGACCTGACCCCGCTGTACCCGCTGGAGCGGCTGCGCCTGGAGCACAACCCGACCGAGATCTCGACCCGGATCATGGACCTGATGTGCCCGATCGGGAAGGGACAGCGCGGGCTGATCGTCTCCCCGCCCAAGGCGGGCAAGACCACGCTGATGAAGCAGATCGCCAACGCCATCAGCGACAACAACCCCGAGGTGTACCTCATCATCCTGCTCGCCGACGAGCGGCCCGAAGAGGTCACCGACATGCAGCGCTCGACCAAGGCGCACGTGATCTACTCGACCTTCGACCGGCCCAGCGAGGAGCACTGCCAGGTCGCCGAGCTGACCATCGAGCGGGCCAAGCGGCTGGTCGAGTACGGCCGGGACGTGGTCGTGCTGCTGGACGGCATCACCCGGCTGTCGCGGGCCTACAACCTGGCCACCCCGGCCAGCGGCAAGATCCTGTCGGGCGGTGTCGACTCCTCGGCCCTGTACCCGCCCAAGCGGTTCTTCGGGGCCGCCCGCAACCTGGAGGAGGGCGGGTCGCTGACCATCCTGGCCACCGCCCTGGTCGACACCGGGTCGCGGATGGACGAGGTCATCTTCGAGGAGTTCAAGGGCACCGGGAACATGGAGGTCCGCCTGGACCGCAAGCTGTCCGAGCGCCGCATCTTCCCGGCCCTGGACGTCGACGCCTCCTCGACCCGCAAGGAGGAGCTGCTGCTGACGGAGGAGGAGCTGGTCGTGGCCTGGAAGCTGCGCCGGGTCCTCGGCGCCCTCGAGCCCGCCCAGGCCCTCGAGCTGGTGGTGGACCGGATGCGCCAGTCCAAGACCAACGCCGAGTTCCTCCGCCACATCCAGCGGGCCAACATCAGCTGACCGGGGTGTGGAATGCCGGAACGGCGCAGGTCGTTCCCGGTATAGGATCCCGGAACGCCGACAAGAAACGTGAGGACTGCGAGTACCCATGAAGCAGGGCATCCACCCCGAGTACAAGGTGACCACCGTGCGCTGTTCGTGCGGTGAGGAGTTCACGACCCACTCCACCGTGTCGGAGCTTCGGGTCGACATCTGCTCCAAGTGCCACCCCTTCTACACCGGCAAGCAGAAGCTGGTCGACACCGGCGGCCGTGTGGAGCGGTTCGAGCGCCGCTACGGCAAGCGCAAGGCTCCTGAGTCGCCCACCAACGCCTAACGCGGCGCCGACCGACGTGGGCGAAGAAGGGGCCGGCGGGAAGCAGCCGTTCTACTACGGCGGCCAGGCCGTCCTGGAAGGCGTGATGATGCGCGGCCAGGAGGCCTGGTCGCTTGCTGTGCGCCGCCCCGCCGGCGACATCTACCTCGAGCGGCACGGCCTGCGGCCCCTCGCCAGCCGGGTCCGGCTGTTCAAGCTGCCGTTCTTCCGCGGCATCGGCGTGCTCGCCGACTCCCTGACCATCGGCGTCAAGGCCCTGGCCATCTCCGGCAACCAGGCCCTCGAGGAGGAGGAGCAGCTCAGCGACAGGCAGATGGGCTGGTCGCTCGGGATCG
>JBJMHP010000248.1:0-14250 GCA_045807325.1 Actinomycetes bacterium
TGATGGTGACCCCGCGCTCGGCCATGGCCTCGACCAGCTGGGCCGGGTTCAGGGAGGCGGCGTCGCCGCGCTCGTCGAGGATGGCGGCGGCGACCATGTAGGGGGCCTGGCGGCGCCGGGGCCGGGTCTCCTCCTCGTCGGCGTCGCCCTTGGCCGCGGCCACGGCCTGCCGGAAGGTGTCGGCCGGACGCCGCTCGGCAGATACCGCCGTGGCCGTGCCCGTGGGAATCGGCAGGGCCCCCGCCCTGGGCTCGGTCGGCTGGGGCCGGGGGCGGCGCATGGCCTCGACCTGGAGGCGGGCCAGGGGCGCGGTCATGGCCGCCTCCTGGGCCGCCTCGGCCTCGACCTGGAGCCGGGTGGCGCGCAGGGTGGTGGCCCGCCGCAGCACCATCATCAGCAGCTCGACCCCGAGCACGAGGGCGGCCGGGGGGATGGCGGCGACCCCGCGGGCGGCCCAGTTGTGCTCGGCGTGGGCGACGTTGAGCACGAAGCTGACCCCGGCCGCCGCGGCCAGCAGCAGCTTGGGCCACCACACCTCCCACCAGGCGCGCCGCACCTTGGTGGTGGTGAACCAGAGGTCGGCGCCGGTGGCGACGACGATGAAGGAGTCGACCAGCAGGGGCACGGCCCAGCCGTGCTCGGGGGCGATGCCCTCGGAGCGGACGGCGTAGGCCCGGATGGCCTCGAAGCTGGTGTAGAAGGCCAGGCAGGCGATGCCGAGGACGGTCGCGCCGAGGAGGGCGACCAGGGTCGTCCTGAACCGGGTCAGCCATCGGTCGTTGGCGACGATCCCGGAGATCAGGGGTGGTCCGGTGACGGCCACGGGCGGCACGCTCCTCGGGAGGAGAGGGATGGGGGCGCAAGTCAGCGCAAGGTTCTACCGCACCCGGTCCCCGTGACGCACAAAACGGACGTTCTACCCCTTGTTGGCACCGTGGAGGCGGACGAAGTCGTTGACCTCGTAGTAGGCGTCGATCGACTCGCCGGCGTCGCCCCAGAACCCCTCGAGGACGTCGTACTCCATGCGGCGGCTCTCGACGTACCAGTTGTTGACGTCGGTGATCTCCAGCTCGCCCCGGCCCGACGGCTGCAGGGTGGGGATGATGTCGAAGACGTGCTCGTCGTAGAAGTAGATGCCGGTGACCACGTAGCTGCTCGGCGGGTCGTCGGGCTTCTCCAGGATTCGGACGACCCGGCCGTCGCCGTCCAGCTCGGGCACGCCGAGGTGGCGCAGGTGGGCCGGGTCGTCCATGCGGGCCAGGACGATGCGAGCCCCCGCGGGCTGGGCCAGGAAGTTGATCACGGCCGGCCGGAGGCTGCGCTCGACCACGTTGTCGGCCAGCATGACCACGACCCGGTCCCCGTCGACGAAGCGCTCGGTGAGCCCGAGGGCCTCGGCGATGCCGCCCGGCCGTTCCTGGTAGGCGTAGAGCAGCCGGTCGATGCCGTACTCGTGGCCGTTGCCGAGCAGGCGCAGGAACTCGCCGGCGTGAGTGCCCCCGGTGACCACCATCAGCTCGGTGACCCCGGCCGAGACCAGCGTCTCGATGGCGTAGGTGACCATCGGCCGGTCGTAGATCGGCAGCAGGTGCTTGTTGGTGATGCGCGTCAGCGGGTGCAGTCGGCTTCCGGTGCCGCCGGCCAGGATGACCCCTTTCACGCGCCGTACTTGGTGAGGCGGCCGGCGGCGGCCAGCAGCTGGGGCAGCAGGTGCTTGGCCTCGAAGCGGCCGAGGGAGCCCTGGCGGCAGTTGACCTCGTCGAAGCCGGGGAGGCCGTCGGCGGCGGCGGTGCCGCCCCACAGCAGCACCGGGACCGGGTGCCAGGAGTGGGCGGCCATCTGGGCCGGGGTGGAGTGGTCACCGGTGACGGCCAGGACCTCGACGCCGGCGTCGAGCATGCCCGGGATGAGGGCGTCGACCTCCTCGATGGCGGCGACCTTGCGGTCGAAGTCGCCGTCCTCGCCGGCCGAGTCGGTCTTCTTGATGTGCATGAACACGAAGTCGTGGTCGGGCAGCAGCCGGGCCAGGGCGTCGACCTCCTCGGGGGCGGCCCCGTCGACCTGGTGGGTGTCGAAGCCGAGCAGCCGGGAGATGCCGACGTACATCGGATAGGCCGCGATGGCCAGGGCCTTGACCTTGTAGCGGTCGGGGAAGCTGGGCAGGTCCTTGACGCTGTCGAATCCGCGCAGGAGCAGGAAGTTGCCCCGCTCGCGGCCGGCGAGCAGGGTCCGGGCCTGGTCGAGGATCCGCTTGACGAACTCGGCCGTGCGCTTGGCCTCGGGCGTGCGGGCCTCGGGCTCGAGGGGAGGCACGCCCTCGCGCTGGGGGTCGGTGTCGGTGACGTCGCGGTCCAGGCCCGGGCCGCGCAGGACCAGCAGGCCGCGGTGCTCGCGCTCGGGCTGGAGGAAGAACTGGACGCCGTCGAGCTGGATCTCGCGGACCAGGAGCTCGCAGATGGCGGCGGCCTCCTCGGTGGGCAGCCGGCCGGCGCGGCGGTCGGCGATGGTGCCGTCGGGGGCCAGGGTGCAGAAATTGACTCGGGCGGCGACGTCGCCGGGCTGGAGTTCGAAGCCGATGCCGGCCGCCGAGAGGGCGCCCCGGCCGATCTCGTATTCCAGCGGGTCGTAGCCGAACAGGCCGAGATGGCCGGCGCCCGACCCGGGGGTGATGCCCCGGGTGACCGGGTCGTGGAGGCCAAGGGAGCCCTCGCCGGCCAGCCGGTCGAGGTTGGGGGTGTTGGCCTCGGTGAGCTCGGAGCCGCGCTCGACGGTCCGGTAGCCCCCGAGCCCGTCCATCACCAGCAGGAGGGCTTTGCCGCCCTCGGGCCTTGCCATCTCGGTCACGACGGTCTCGGTGGTGAGCGACATCGGCGCCTCCCGAACCAGCGGGGTACTGGGTTCCGAGTCTACGGGGGCGCGGTGGCCGGTGCGAAGCGGCAGATAGTGACGACCCCCAGGAACCCCGTCCGGTTGACCGGCGGGCGAACCCGCCTGCTCCCGGCCGATTGGGCCCCTGGGGGTCATCGGCGCCCCGAGGAACTCCCGTGGCCTTCCCGAGAACGACTCGCGAAAGTCCCGTCCTACGACCCAGAGGCCGCTTGGACCTCGCCACGGCGCAGCGGGTTGCGCGTACCCACCGTCCGCGACGCGCCGTCCGGACCCGTCAGCCCTTCCAGCGGGAACTCCGATCCGGATTTCCCAGTCCTACCGCGTCGGCCCCTCGGGGCGAAACGCAATCTAGAAGGCGGCCAGGGCCGCGTCAAGGTGGCGTTCGTGCTGGTCAGGCGCGTATGTCCAGCTAGTAGCGGGTAGAATTACTTGGATGGAATTTCCGGTGAACGGCCCGAGCCCTCGGCCAGGCGGGCCCGCCAAGCTTTTTCGGCGGCAATGCTCGATGCGAACCCAATCTCCACCGCGGGCAAATAGGCGGCATCGGCGAGATCGAGGACCGACCCGACCACCCGGTCGACCTCCTCGTAGGTGACCGCCCGCAGCGGCACCTGGCCGACCAGGAACAGGTCGCCGGCCTCGTCCAGGGTGAAGCGGAGGACGTAGCTGGTCGCCTGGCGGAGCAACAGTGTCCGGTAGAGCCGCTCGCGCTGCTCCTCGGGGGCCCGCATGAAGAACGACTCCACCCGCAGGGTCCGGTCGCCCACGGCCAGGTGGACGCCGATGCCGAGCTTGCGCTCGCCGGCCAGGCGCAGGAACCAGCGGCCGTCGCCCAGCTCCTCGGCGGCCACGCCGGCGTCGGCGACGAACGCCGCCACCGCGGCCACCGCCGCCGCCCGTACGTCCTCGGGTTCGGGCCGTTGGTTCACGGGCTTGAGACTACCCTGGGGCCCGACCACCGACGAAGGGGGGATGGGAGGCGGCGATGGCGGCCATCCGCGTGACCGGGCTGCGGAAGCGCTATGGGGAGCTGGAAGCCGTCCGGGGGATCGACTTCGAGGTCGCCGAGGGCGAGTGCTTCGCCCTCCTGGGCCCGAACGGGGCCGGCAAGACGACCACCGTGGAGATCCTGGAGGGCTACCGGGACCGCGACGCCGGCCAGGTCGAGGTGCTCGGCTTCGACCCGCAGCGGGGCGGGCGGGACCTGCGCGAGCGGGTCGGCATCGTGCTCCAGTCCTCGGGCCACTTCCGCGAGCTGACCGTGCGCGAGGTGCTGGACCTGTTCGGCGGCTACTACCCGCGGCCCCGGGCCACCGGGGAGGTGATCGACCTGGTCGGCCTGACCGAGAAGGCCGGGGCCCGCGTCAAGACCCTGTCGGGCGGCCAGCAGCGCCGCCTGGACCTGGCCCTGGGGCTGGTCGGCGACCCGGACCTGCTCTTCCTGGACGAGCCGACCACCGGCTTCGACCCCTCGGCCAGACGCCGGTCCTGGGAGCTGATCGAGAGCCTGCGCGACCTCGGCAAGACGATCCTGCTCACCACCCACTACATGGACGAGGCCCAGAACCTGGCCGACCGGGTGGGCATCCTGGCCGCCGGCCGGGTGGTGGCCTCCGGCACGCCCGACTCGCTCGGCGGCCGCGACGAGGGCGAGGCGCAGATCGCCTTCCGCCTGCCGGCGGGCACGACCGTGGCCGACCTGCCGCCCGACCTGCCCGGCCGGCCGGCCCCGCACGAGGACCGGGTCCGGCTGCGCACCACCGAGCCGACCAGGGCCCTGCACGTCCTCACCACCTGGGCCCTGGCCCGGGGTGAGGAGCTGGAGGCCCTGACCGTGACCCGGCCTTCCCTGGAGGACGTCTACCTCCGGCTGACCAGCGACGAGGAGCCGATCCATGCCTGACCGCCCCGCCGACGGCCGGCCGTCCGACCCGGCCCTGCTCTGGCGCCAGTTCCGGGCCCAGAACAAGCTGTTCCTCCGCAACCCGTTCTCCGCCTTCTTCTCGCTCGCCTTCCCGGTGATGTTCCTGCTGCTGTTCGGCTCCCTCAACGGCGGCGGGCGCATCGAGGAGCTGGGCAACATCCGCTACATCCAGTTCCTGGCCCCGGGGATGCTCGCCTTCGCGGTCATCTCCACCTGCTACACCGGGCTGGTCACCGGGGTGGCCATCAACCGCGACGAGGGCCTGCTCAAGCGGGTCCGGGGCACGCCCCTGCCGCCGTGGGTCTACATCACCGCCCGGATCCTCTCGGCGGTGTGGTTCTCGGTCGTCAGCGCCGTGATCATGGTGCTGGTGGCCGTGCTGCTGTTCCACGTCGAGGTGATCGGCCGGATGCTGCCGGCGGCCGTGGTGACCCTGCTGCTGGGGGCGGGCTGCTTCTGCGCCCTTGGCATGGCGGTGGCCGCGGTCATCCCCAACGGGGAGGCGGCCCCGGTGATCGCCAACTTCACCTTCTTCCCGATCGCCTTCGTCTCCGACCTGTTCTTCCCCACCGTGGGCGCGCCCGCCTGGGTGGGCACGGTGGGGTCGATCTTCCCGGTCAAGCACTTCGCCGTGGCCCTGGAGGGCACCTTCAACCCGTTCGTCGGCGGCAGCGGGTTCCAGTGGGGGCACCTGGCCATCCTGGTGCTCTGGCTGGTCGTCGGGGTGGTGGTGGCCGTGCGCTTCTTCCGCTGGGAGCCCAAGGTCGGCGCGCCCGGCGGCGGCCGCCGCCGGGCCGGCCGCGCCGGCCGGGTGGTCGAGGCCGGCTAACGGCTGGGCCGCTGCCAGCGGTGGACGGCCAGGGGGACGAAGGTGGCCAGGCGGCCATGCCGGCACCTCCTGGCGGGGCTTGCCGGCGGCGGCTTGCGGGTGGTGACCGGTGAGGTCGAGGAAGACCTCGTCCAGGGTCGGGCCCGGGAGAGCTTCGAGTTCGGCCTGCCCCGGGTCCTGGACGGCATCCAGGCCTTCATCGAGGCCCGCAAGGCCTAGCGCCCTCTCGTGTCGAGGGTGTGGAAGGCCTCGGCGTACTGGAGGCCCACCTCGGCGCCGATGGCCGCGTTCCAGGTGCGGACCCGGCGCTCCAGGTCGGCGTGGTCGGCGATCTGGCTGGCGTGGGCGCGCAGGGAGTCCAGCTTGGCGTCGATGGTGGCGGTCACCTCGACCAGCTCGTCGGGGGTGTCGGTGCCGAACAGCAGCACGGTGTGGGGCCGGTGGGCGGCCGGCCCCTCGGCGGCCGGCTCGCCGGAGGGGTCCGGCCGGAGGGGTCCGGGGAACCCCGCAGGGGTGCCCCGGTTGGTGGGGAAGCTCTTCGGGAGGGGTGCCTCGGTGGGAACCCTGTAGAGCGGGTCGCGGGCGGCGACGACGCCGTCGACGGTGAGCAGCCCGGCGGCCCGGTGGTCGGGGTGGAGCAGCCAGCGGCGCCAGGGGTCGTGGCCCAGGACCACGTCCGGCCGCACGGTCCGGACCAGGCGGGCCACGGCCAGCCGCAGGGCCATGGTGACCTCGAGCTCGCCGTCGACCGCCCCCAGGAAGTGGACGCCCGCCGCCCCCAGGGCGGCCGCGGCCGCCCGCGCCTCGGCCCGCCGCACCGCGGCCAGGGCGGCCGGGTCGGCCGCCGGGTCGGGGCTGCCCTTCTCGCCGGCGGTGAAGCAGGCCAGCTCCACGTGCACACCCTGGCCGGCCCAGGCGGCCAGGGTGCCGCCGGCCTGGAGCTCGACGTCGTCCGGGTGGGCGCCGAGGGCCAGCGCCCGCCGGATGGCCAGCACTAGCCCATCTGCTCCAGCACCGGCTCCCGGACCAGGTCGCCGTAGATCTCGAGCAGGTGGGCGGCCGCCCGGTCCCAGCCGTTGGCACCGGCGAAGCGGGCCGCGGCCGCCCCCATGGCGGCCAGGCGGCGGGGGTTGGACAGCAGCTGGGCGACGGTGTCGGCCCAGCAGTCGGGCTGGTGGTTGGCGAGCAGGACCCCGGTGGTGCCGTCGCCCACGGCGTGCAGCAGCCCGCCGACCCCGGCCGCGACCACCGGGGTGCCGCAGGCCTGAGCCTCGTGGGCGACCAGGCCGAACGACTCCGACCAGGAGGGCATGAGGACCAGGTCGGCCGCCCGGTAGATGGTGGCCAGGCGGTCGTGCGGCTGGGGGGCGAGGAAGCGGACCCGGTCGGCGACCCCGTTGGTGGCGGCCAGGCGGTGCAGGCGGGCCGGCTCGCCGCCGCCGTTGCCCGAGGCCCCGCCGACCACCAGCAGCTCGACGTCCAGGTCGGGTCGCCGGCGCCGCAGCTCGGCCAGGGTGAGGACGGCGACGTCGGGCGCCTTGAGCGGCTGGAGGCGGCCCACGAAGGCGAGCACGTGGCGGCGGGTGACCCCGAGGGCGGCCCTGGCCACCGTCCGGTCCCCGGGCGAGAAGCGGCCCCGGTCGACGCCGTGGGGCACGATGCTGACCTTGGCCGGGGAGGCGGCGTACAGCTCGACCAGCTGGCGGGCCTCGGCCGGGGTGGGGACGATCAGGCGGTCGGCGGCCGCCACCACCCGCTCCTCGCCGGCAAGCCGGGTCGGCGGCTCGGGCTGGTCGCCATCGGCGAGGCTCAGGTTCTTGACCCGGCCGAGGGTGTGGAAGGAGTGGACCACCGGGCTGTCCCAGCGCTCCCTGGCCAGTCTGGCCACCCATCCGGACACCCAGTAGTGGCTGTGCAGCACGTCGTAGGGGCCGTGGCGCTCGCCGGCCCGCAGCAGCGAGCACAGGAACGCGCACAGGTAGCGGGGGAGGTGCTGCTTGGGGATGGGCTCCAGCGGCCCGGCGGGCAGGTGCAGCACCCGGACCCCGGGCTCGACCTCGACCACCGGCGGGTCGTCGGGGGAGGTGGCCCGGGTGTACAGGTCGGATTCGATGCCGGCCTTGGCCAGCTCGCCGGCCAGGGCCCGGACGGTCACGTTCATGCCGCCGGAGTCGCCGACTCCGGGCGGGGCCAGCGGCGAGGAGTGGACCGAGAGAACCCCGACCCGGCGGATCGGCCGCTCGAACGTCTCCACCCGGGCTCCCTGCGGTCGCTGTCGCTCCGCGACCGTGACGCGAAGCACCCGCGGGTGTCTACCCGCGGGTGCTCACATGCTACCGGCGTTTGGTGGTGTTGTTAGTTCTCGCCGACCTTGGTGGCCGCGTCCTTGACCGCCCTGGCGTCGGCGGCGGCGGCCCGGCGGGTGCTGGTGCCGGCCGACGTCGCCGACGAGCGGGTGGTCTTGGCGCTGCGGCGGACCCGGGTGTTGGCCGCCTTGGTGTGGGACACGGCGGTCCGGGTGGCCTCGGCCGCCTGGCGGGTCGGCCGCGAGCGGCGGGCCCCGGTGACCAGGCTCTCACCCCGGCGCACGAGGTCGCCGTAGGTCTTGACGGCCTCGCCGGGGAGCCGGTCGCGCAGCCTGGCGGCGTCGGCCGGCAGGTGCCGGATGGTCGAGACGGCCAGGTCGGCCACGCCGGCGACGGCGTACAGGGCCTGCTTGACGTCCTTGGTGGTGGGCGTGGGCATCTTAGGGGTGCTCCTTCCTGTCGGCTGCCTCCTCGGCCGCGGGCGCGGCGGCGCCCTCGACCCGGAACGAGCGGTAGACGTCGATCAGGACCTGCTTCTGCCGCTCGGTCAGGTGAGGGTCGCGGAGGATGCCGACCTCGAGGTTGGTGGCCTCGCCGTCCTCGTCCAGGATCCCGGCTCGCACGTACAGCGTCTCGGCGCTGATTCGCAGGGCCTTGGCGATGTCCTTGAGGATCCTGGCCGACGGCTGGCGCAGCCCCCGCTCGATCTGGGACAGGTAGGGGTTCGACACCCCCGCCTGGCTGGCCAGCTTGCGCAGGGACAGCTCGGCCTGACGCCGCTGCTCGCGGATGTAGCGACCGACGTCGCCAAGCTGGTCCATCCCGGCCGGCACGACCTCCCCCTCCTTCCTGACGCTAGCCACCGTAGTCCTGGTGGTTAACTTTTGCAAGCACCAGGCGGGGTCAGTCCGGGGTCGAGAGGCGCAGCTCGGCCGGGCGGACGGCGCCGACGGTCTGGCCGCCGCCGTGGATGTCGACGGTGGCCGCGGGCAGCAGCGCCTCCCACTGGTCCTCGTCGAGCCAGTCGAGGGCGCGCAGGGCGGCCAGGAGGGCGGCGGCCCGGGCCCGGGGGGCGCCGTCCAGGACCTTGAGGGCGAGGCCGGTGCCGGTGGCCAGGTCGACGGCGCCGTAGGCGGCCTCGGCGCCGACCTTGGCCAGGACCCGGCCCCCGCTGGCCTCGATCAGGAGGGTGTCGAGCTGGCCGGTGCCGGCGAGCATGAACGGGTGGTTGGACACCGCCTCGACCACCGCCGCCGGCCCCTCCTCGCCGGCCGCCGCCCTGGCCCCCAGGCGAGCGTAGGCGGTGGCCAGGCCGCGCAGGGACATGGCGTGGACGGGCACGCCGCAGCCGTCCACGCCGACGTGCTCGAGCGGGGTCCCGGCGAAGTCGCTCAGGGTGTCGCCGACCACCGCCTGGAGCGGGTGGTCGGGCTCGGTGTAGCGCTCGGGGGCCCAGCCCCGCACCACCGACCCGGCGAGCATGTAGGCGTGCTTGCCCGAGCAGTTGTGGTACACGGCGGCGGGCCCGTCGACCCGCTGGCGGGCCGTGCGGTCGGTGGGCATGGCCGGCGGGCAGCGCAGGGCCGTCTCGTCCAGCCCGGCCGCCTCCAGGACCTTGCGGACCGAGGCCACATGGTCGGGCTCGCCGTTGTGGGAGCCGCAGGCTCCGGCCAGGGCGACCTGCCCGAGGCCGAGGGCGTCCTCGACCCCGAGGCCACGCACGGCCAGGGCCTGGAACGGCTTGGCGCAGGAGCGGACGTAGGTGACCAGCTCGGGATCCCCGGCGGTGGCCAGCAGCCTCCCGTCGGCGTCGGCGACGGCGACCGCCCCCAGGTGCCGGCTCTCCACAAACCCGGACCGCTCGACCTCGGCCAGGACCTCCACGGCCGCCTCCCTCTGCAACGTTTTCCGGGGCATCCCGCGACGACCCGGCTCCGGGCTCAGCCCCCCGGAGGGGGAGCGTAGCGGACTCAGGGAATGGCGCGCGCCAGGCTGTCCACAGACCCCCACGTCGTGCGGGGGCCCGCCGTGCGGGGACCGGTCGTGGAGGGACCTCTCGTCCAGGGAGGCGTGGAGGTCGGGGACGATGGCGTCGAAAGCGTCGGCGACCGAGAGCACCCGCGCTCCGGCCGGGATGGCCTCGCCGGCCAGGCCGGACTGGTAGCCCTTGCCGTCCCAGCGCTCGTGGTGCCAGCGAATCACCTCGACGGCGCTGCCCAGCGACTTGCTGCCGGCCACCATCTGGACCCCGGGCAGCGGGTGGGCCCGCATGACCTCCCACTCCCGCGCGTCCAGGGGGCCCGGCTTGTTGAGCACCGCCTCCGGGAGGCCGACCTTGCCCACGTCGTGCGGCAGGAACCCGTAGCGCAGCTGCTCGTCGGCGGCCAGCGTCTTCATCATGTCCAGGTACGACTCGCGCAGGCGCTCCAGGGCCCGCTCCAGCTCGGCCGCGCGGGCCCGCTCGGCCTGGTGGAGGTGGTTGATCTCGCCCGCGAAGACCAGCAGCTGCCGCTGGGCGGCCTCCAGCCGCTCCAGGTGGCTGGTGCCCGGGTCCACGCTCAGCGGTGCGGATCTAGCGGAACGGCAACGCCACGACGGTCGCGACCCGGGCGCCGGCCCGCACCAGGCGGCCGTCGTCGACCACCCGCCGGACGTAGGCCAGGCCGATCGGGCCCAGGCGGGGGTGGTCGACCACGCTGCGGAGCTGGCCGGCGCGGCGGCCGTCGTCGGCCACCAGGTCGGTCCCGGGCGCCGGCAGGCCGTCGCCGGACGGCTCGAAGCGGAGACCGGCCAGGCGGCGCTGGACCTGGCCCAGGTTGTGGACCCTGGCCACCGTCTCCTGGCCCGGGTAGCAGCCCTTGTCGAGGTGGACGTGGGAGCCGAGCAGCCCCGCCTCCTCGGCCAGCACGTCATCGGTCAGTTCGAGGCCGGCCCGGGGCAGGCCGTGCTCCACCCGGAGCAGCTCCCAGAGCCCGTCCGGGGCCCGCTCGACCCCGGCCCGCTCCAGCCCGGCGACCGCCGCCGGCGCCCCCGGGCCGAGGAGGTCGACCCCGACCGGGGTGCGCCACAGCACCAGGTCCGGCCCGGCGATCCCGGCCCGCCCGGGCACCGGGACGGGCAGCCCGGCCGCGGCCAGGGCGGCGTCGGCGCCCGGGCCAACCACGGTCGCGGCCCCAGGGACCGGCTGGCCCACGGTCACGTCATAGCGGAACACGAACCGGGCCAGCCGCTCGGCCAGCCCCTGGGCGGCGGCGGCCTCGGTGTCGACCAGGACGCCCTCCTCCAGCACGGCCAGCCGGAAGGCGAACTCGATCTTGCCCTTGGGCGAGAGCAGCAGCGCCTGGCTGGCGTCGCCGGGAGCCAGGTCGAGGGTGTGCTGGGTGCAGACGGCGTGGAGGTACCGGAGGACGTCGGACCCGCCCAGGACGATGGTCGAACGGTCCGGCCGCTCCAGGGCCACGACCCGCTCGGTGGCCGCCTCCAGGGCGTCGAGAGGACTGGTCAGCGCGTGCATACCTCCATGTTGCCATTCTCGTTTGCGGTCCGGATCGCGCTATGGCTAACTGGCAGTACACGAGAAGGGAGGTGGTCCAGCTGTCAGAACCGGTACGGACCCGTGAGGTGACTGCCCGGTAGGGCGACCAACCTCGTTCGTGGGGAATGGATCACCCCCGGAATCCAAACAGCTCACCGAACCCAGGGGGCCTCGGCCTGGTCCGACCGAGGTGGCGCCTCGGCGCCAACAAACCCCCTGGGTCTTTTCCTGCCCGGCTCCGGGGCGCCCCGCTCAGTCCTTGAGCAGGCGGTAGACCACGTATACGGCGAACAGGCCCGCGGCCGCGAGCATGGAGACCAGCAGGGCCGTGTACCAGAACTCGAGGGTCATGCGGCCAGCGTATCAGGCGGCCACGCCGATGCCGGCCGCGCGGCCGCTCAGCACCACCGTGCCCGGCCGGGTGTCGACCCGCTCCAGGCGCACCCCCGCCGGCAGCTCCGGCAGCGGCACCCGGAAGGTCAGCTGGGAGGAGAGCAGCTCCTCCTGGGCCGGGTCGAGGTGCCCACGGTCGCCCAGCCGGATCTGGGTGGGGGTGAAGGTGACCCCGCCGTCGCGGGCGCCCAGCCTGCCGGTGACCAGCAGGTCCAGCGGCTGGCCGAGCACCTGGAGCTGGGTCCGGACCTGGACCCCGTCCTGCCCGATGGCCAGCCGCCCGCCCTGGAGACGGTCGGCCAGCAGCCGGTTGACCTCGGCCTCGCTCAGCTCGATGGTCCCGTCGGCCCGGTCCACGGTGATCCGGCCCGGCTCGCCCCGCATCACCTCCCGCGGCACCCGCACGCCGTGGAGGGTGAGCTTCAGCTGGGCGGCGTTGATCCCCCTGGCGGTGGCGTCGGTGGCGGCCAGGTCGATGGTCGAGAACCGCCCGGTGGCCAGGTGGGGCAGGAACGGGACGTCGCGGACCTGGACCACCGGCCGCCGGCCCAGGTCGTACTCCTGCTGGAGGGCCTCGGTGACCCGGCCCTCGAAGATGCGGGCGGCGACGAAGTCGGCCCCCGCGCCCAGCAGGACCAGCACGACGGCGGCGACCAGCAGCTTGCGCATCAGGCTCCCCCGGAGAAGGGCGGCAGCAGGGCCAGCTCGGCGCCGTCGGGCACCGGGGCGGCCGGGTCGGGCCAGCGCCGGCCGTCCACCAGCACGCTCGAGTAGCCGAGCACAGCCGCGAAGTGGTCGCCGAAGCGGTCGCCCAGCTCGTCCAGGATGGCCTGCAGCGGGGCCGCCGCAGCCACCACCTCGGGCACGCCGGCCGCCTCCCGCAGGGCGGCGAACAGTCGGATCCTGACCATGCCGCTATGGTAGGGTGCGCGGCTGTTCACTGCGGCCGTGCCGCGGAACGACAGCCTGGAGGGGAACGGGTGGCCGAGCTCGCCTGCCTGACCGGCCGGGCCGGGGGGGCGAAGGAGGTCCTCCCCGCCCTGGAGTACCTGGCGCACCCGGTGGCCACGCTGCCCCTGGACGACGACAGCCTGCCCACGGCCGCGGCCAAGGAGCTGGTGGTGGTCGACGCCACCCGCGACCTGTCCCGGGCCCAGGCCCTCTGCCGCAGCCTGCGGGGCAACGCCGAGCACCTGGCCATCCTGGTCGTCCTGCCCGAGGTCGGCCTGGCCGGGCTGCAGCGCGACTGGGGCGCCTCCGACTTCGTGCTCCCCGCCGCCGGCCCGGCCGAGGTCGAGGCCCGGGTGCGGCTGCTCACCCAGCGCCCGGTGGTCGCCGACCCTGACGCCGCTATCCGGGTCGGCGACCTGGTCGTCGACCCCGTCTCCTATCAGGTCCGCCTGCGGGGCCGGCCGCTGGACCTGACCTACAAGGAGTTCGAGCTGCTGCGGTTCCTGGCCGCCCGCCCGGGCCGGGTCTCGACCCGGGCCCAGCTCCTCCAGGAGGTCTGGGGCTACGACTTCTTCGGCGGCACCCGGACCGTGGACGTCCACGTCCGCCGCCTCCGGGCCAAGCTCGGCCCCGAGCACGAGTCGATGATCGCCACCGTCCGTGGTGTCGGCTACAAGCTGCTGCCCGCGGACCAGGCCCGCGCCGAGCGCGAGGCCGGCGAGTAGCGCGGTTTCCCGGAGCTGCTCAAGGGTCCGTCCCGACCGGTCGACATTCCCTCCTGTCCGGTCCAAGGTCCGCTCCCCAGGAGGGCGCCCATGTCGGCCCGCCGCCTGTTGCTACTGTTCGCGCTGGTCACAGCGATGGTCGCGTTGCCCATACCGGCGAACGCCGGTCCCCGCACCGATGCCGCGTTCGTCCGCGGGACCAACGCCGACCGACGCGACAACGGCCTGAAGTCGCTGTCCAGCTCGGCCACCCTGGCCAGGCTGGCCCGGTCACACTCGGTGGCCATGGCCCGCAAGTCCGCCGCCCGCTACGGCAACCGCTGCGACTCCCGGGCCCTGTGGCACAACGACATCTCCAAGGCCAGCGACCACTGGGTCTGGCTGGGCCAGAACGTCGGCTGCGGGTCGCTGGGCTCGGACGGCCTCACCGCCTCGGTCAACCGGATCCAGAACGCCTTCATGGCCTCCAGCGGCCACCGGCGCAACATTCTGTACCGCAAGGCCAACCTGTCCGGGGTCGGGACCTGGATCAAGGACGGGATCATCTGGGTCACCGTCAACTTCGAACAGACCACGCCCGGCTGGGGCTAGCACCGGCTATCCTTTGACAGCGCGCCGATGACGATGGCACCATCGGCGCGCTCTGTCGTGGGCCGCTAGCTCAGTTGGTAGAGCACCCGGCTTTTAACCGGGGTGTC
>JBJMHP010000249.1:0-14352 GCA_045807325.1 Actinomycetes bacterium
CGGCTGGAGATTCCGGCCAACGGCGTGTCCTCGCCTCTGGTCCGGCTGGAGCCCAACCCCGACGGGACCATGCAGGTGCCGGGTGACTTCCAGGTCGCCGGCTGGTTCACCGGCGGCCCCCAGCCCGGCCAGCTCGGCCCGGCGGTGATCGCAGGCCATGTCGACTCCCGCACCGGGCCGGCCGTATTCTACCGGCTCCGCGACCTGCGTCCCGGCGACCAGTTCCAGGCCGAGTCGCTGGCCAGCTACCCCAGGCGGTCGTTGCCCGACGAGGCCGTGTACGGCGCCACCACCGCGCTGGCAGTGCGCCTCATCACCTGCGCCGGCACCTTCGACCGGGCCCGGCACAGCTACCGCGACAACCTGGCCGTGTTGGCCGTCAGGGTCGCCGACGGCCACGGCCGCGGGGAGGCGGGCCGGTGAGTGCCCGCGGCTGGGTCGAGCGCCTCTCCGGGGCCCGTGCCGACCCGGCCACCCACCAGGCCCGCTCGGGCAGCCCCGAGCGCATCCCGGTTCCGCCGCAAGGCCCCCCGGCCCACCCGCCGGTTCCCGACCCCAAGGGCTCGGCCCTCCGGGTGGTCCTGGTCTCCCGCGACAACATGCTCGCCGGGGCCCTGCGCTCCCTCATCGAGGCCCCCGGCGGGGTCCGCGTGCTCGACTGGTACAGCGAGGAGCTCGACAGCGCCATCCGCCACGCCGACGTCGTCATCGTCGACATGCCTCCGAATCTCCACGAGCGCACGTTCGCCGTCATCGACGGGCGCTTCCTGGGCCGCACGGTCGTCCTGCTCCAGGAGGGCGAGCAGGCCGAGGCCCTCCCCTCCGGCCCGCCCCGGGCCATCCTCTACCGCCCCGTCCAGATGGGGGAGCTCTGGATGGCCGTCACCGGGGCCGCGCCGCCGGATACGACCGACCAGCCGGCCCCTGGGCTCGAGCAGACGCCGGACGCCGTTCCGGACCTGGTGGACGCCGAGTCGGCTCCCTCGCCTGGGCCGCAGGAGCGGGAGGCTCCCGAGCCCGAACCGCCGCCGCAGCCGTCGCCGCAAGCGGTCGCCGCCGCTGAGGCGCCAGCCGCCGCACAGGTGGTCGGTGAGCCCCCAGCGGCGCCGGAAGCGGCGGACGTGGAGCCAGAGATCGAGGACCAGGCGCCGGTGGAGGCGGAGCCGGAGGTCGACGACCAGGCGCCAACCCATGAGGAGGCGATCGAAGAGACGCACGGCACGGTGGCGGCGGTGGAGACCGAGGGCCTTCCGGTCGCCGAGTCGGGGCGGCTCATCGGGCTGAGCGGGCAGGAGCTCGACCCCGTGACCGGGCCCGGCCAGATGGCGCCGGGGATGGACGAGGCCACCTTGGAGCGGCTGCGCGGGTGGGGGAGCCGAGAGCAGGAGCCGCCCGCCGGCCGGACCGGGCCGACGCCCGCAACCCGCCCGGCCGCGGGCCGGGAGAAGGCGCGCCAGGCCAAGGCGGCCCAGGCGGAGGCCCGCCGGGCCGACCAGGCGGCGGCTGACCAGGCCAAGGCCGCCGAGGCCGAGGCCCGCCGCGAGCAGTCCGCCAGGGAGGAGGCGGCCCGCGCCGCGGCGCGCGAGGAGGCTCGCCAGACCAAGGCGGCGCAGGTGGCCGCACGGCAACAGGCGCGTCAGGCCAGGGCAACGAAGGTCGAGGCCAAACGGGTCGCCCGCAAGGCCCGGGCCGAGGAGGCCCGGCAGGCGAGGGCGGCGGAGGCCGAGGCCCGCCGGGTCGCCCGGGAGGCCAGAAGCGAGGAGGCCCGCCAGGCCAAGACAGAGGCAGCGGGGCGCCGGACCGCCCAGGCGGCGGAGGCCGAGCAAGCCCGAAAGGCAAGAGCGGCCCAGGCCGAGGCCGAGCGGACAGCTCGGGAGGCGAAGGCCGAGGAGGCTCACAGGGCGAAGGCCGCCCAAGCGGAGGCGGAGCGGGC
This sequence comes from Actinomycetes bacterium, assembly GCA_045807325.1. GTDB lineage: Bacteria > Actinomycetota > CALGFH01 > CALGFH01 > CALGFH01 > CALGFH01. Next base: position 1,934 of record JBJMHP010000249.1, read on the forward strand.
CGCCCGGGAGGCGCAGGAGGAGCGGGCCGCACGGGAAGCGAAGGCGGAGCAGGCGCGCCAAGCGCAGGCTGCCAAGGCGGAGGCGCGGCGGGGGGCTCGGGCCGAGGCTCGGCGGGCTGCGGGGGCTCTGTCAGGGGCTGCGGCCCGTGGGCGGGTTGGCTGGGTGGTTCAGTCCGCCCTGATCGTGGTCGCCGTGGCGGCGCTGGGGCTGGCCGCGGCCGGCTGGCGTGGGGGTGGGGGGCCGGACACGCTGGTGGGTGAGGTGGCCGTCGTGCGGGCTGCCTGGGGGAGTGGCGGCGGGCTGGTGGCGCAGGAACCCAGGGTGGGGCCGATCGAGCCCTTGCATGCGCTGGCGGTGGGGGCATGGCTGGGGGCGACGGAGGCCGGGGGGTCGTTGGAGGGGGCGATCCGGGAGGCCAGGGTGCCGAGCCGGTTCCTGCTGGCGGGTGCGGTCGTGCTGAGCGTGCTGGTGTTGCTGCTTCTCATGCGGGTCGGACCCGGTACCGGCGCGGCGGCCGGGCCGGGTCCGACCCCGCCACACACGAAGGAACCCGAGCTCCCCGGCCGGCGGTGGCGGCTGGGCGCGGCGGCGTTGGCCGGGGCCCTGGTCGCCCTGGACCCGGTGCTGGTCCGCGGCGGGCGGGCGGCGACCGGGACGGTCCTGGCTGTCGTGCTCGCCCTCGGGGCGCTCGCGCTGGCCTGGGGGGTGCCCGCCCGGCCGGCCCTGCGCTGGCTGCCCCTGGTCGCCGCCGTCGGGGGGCTGGCGTTGCTGGTCAGCCCGTTGGCCCTGCCGGTCCTGGCCGTCCCGGTGGTGGCCGAGCTGCTCGCGGGGCGGCACCGGGAGGCCTGGCGGGCCGTGGCCGCCCTCGGGCTCGGGATCGGCCTCTGGCTGGCCCTGCCGGTCTGGATCGCCGGCCAGGGCCTGGACGCCGGGCAGGCCTGGTGGCTGCTCGACCCGCCTCCCGGGCGGGGGGCGGTCTCCGCCTCCCTGGCCGACGCCCCGCTCACCTGGCTGCTGGTCGCCGCCGGCCTGGCCACGGCGATCCTGACCTGGCGCCACCGGTCCGGCGCCAGGTCGGACCCTCCCTCGCCGGCGGCCCGGCTGCTCGCCTGGACGGCGACCACCGCGGCCGGGGCGCTGGTCGCCGCCGCCCTCGGGTACCCGGCCGACCAGGCCCTGCCGTTCGCCGTGCCCGCCGCCGCCGTCGCCCTGGCCGTGGCCGGCACCCGGATGCTCGCTGCGACAGGCGCCGGCGGCCAGGCCGCCCGGGCGGTCCCCCGGTTGACCGCGGTCGGGGTGGGGCTCGCCCTGGCCGGGCTGCTCGTCGCCCAGGGCGTCGACTGGGGAGCCCGGTACCGCCCGACCGCCGACGACGGCCTGGCCCGGCTGGTGGCCACGGTGAAGAACCAGGTCCCCGCCTGCTCGGCGGTCAACGCCGGGAGTCCCGACGACCGGGCCCGGCTGCTGGCCGCCGGGGCCATCGTGACCGGGTTCTCGAACGGGCCAGCCGCCCAGGCCGCCGGGGTGCGGTACTTCGTGCTGACCGGCGTGACCGCCCAGGGCGGCCCGCAGACCCCGGCGCTGGCCGCATGGGTCCACGGTCACGGCACCAGGCTGGCCGTGCACCCATCGCGGACCCTCTCCGGGCTGGAGCTGTGGCGTGTCGACGCGCCCCCACTCGACCCGGTCGCCGACAGCCTCCCGGTGCCCGACGGCGTGTTCTCCAACGTCGACGGGTCGGCCTGCGGCGGCTACCGGGTGGTGAACAGCCGGGCGGGCTCGTTCTACACCGCCTATCAGGCCGTCGGCGGCAAGTCGGTCCTCGGCCGGCCGCTCGGGTCGGTCTGGACCAGCGACGGCCCGGCCCTCCAGGCCTTCGACACGATGGTGCTGGGCGCGGTCCCGGCCTCCGGCGGCTCACCAGCCGTGGTCCCCATCGAGTTGCCCCCGCTGCTGGCCAAGCTGGACGTCGAGGCGGTGGCCAGCGCCGACATCCCGCTGCCCTCGACCCGGCCTCCGGTCACCGACCGGCAGGTCCGGGCCCTGCTCAGGGACGAGACGATCGCCCGCGCCTACCTCGGCACCGACCCGGCCACGGCGTCGGCCGCGGACCGGCGGCGGGCCCGGGCCCGCTTCGGCCGCCCGCTGGGCCTGCCCCAGGTGATGCCGGACGGGGCCGTGCGCCAGACCTTCGAGCGGGTGGTGCTGGAGCTGCCGGCCGACGGCGGCCCGGCCCGGCCCGCCGCCCTCGGCCGCCTGGCCGTGCGCCTCGGCCTGGTCCCCAAGCAGGCCATGCGGGTGGAGCCCGTGCCCGGCCTGCCCGCCCGCCCGGCCTCCACCCGGCTGGACACCGGCCCGCTGCTGCGGCTGGTCGGCGGGGCACTGATGCTGCTGGCGCTGGCCGCCGGGGCCGGCGCGGTGACCGCCCGGCGGACCAGGACGACCGATTCCGGATAAGCCATGGCGAACCTGCGCCGCCGGTCGCACCGGCTGTTGACGCGCCGCAGGCACCTCCGTACGCTCATAGTTCGAAGAGCAACGGCGCTCGCCCCAGGCAGCGCCGTTTTCGTGTCCCTGGACATCGTTGTCCATCACTCGGCCCCGGCGTCTGCCCCACGCAGTGCATTCGGAGGCGAGATGACGGACCACCTCCTGGCAGGTGCCGGCCGCGGCGGCCGGGCCCTGTACGACCGGCGCCGCGACGAGCGTGACGCCTGCGGCATCGGCTTCGTGGCCGACGTGCAGGGGCGTGCCAGCCGGGCCATCCTCGACACCGCCCTCTGCGGGCTGGAGCGGCTCCGGCACCGGGGCGCGGTCGCCGCCGACGCCCGAACCGGCGACGGCGCCGGCGTCCTGCTCCCGCTGCCCGCCGGGTTCTTCGCCGGCCCGGAGGCCGAGGAGAGCGGCGACCGGTACGGGGTGGCCATGGCCTTCCTCCCCCGCGACCTGGAGGACGCCAAGGAGGCCCGCCGGGTGGTCGAGCAGGCGCTGGTCGCCGAGCGGCTGGAGCTGCTGTGGTGGCGGCCGGTGCCGGTCGACCACGGCGCCCTCGGCGAGACGGCCAGGGGCAACGCGCCCGCCATCGAGCAGGCCGTGTTCCGGGTCGCGGGCAACGAGGGCGGAGAGGAGGCCGAGCGGCGCTGCTTCCGGGCCGGGCGGCGGGCCGCCCTGGCCGCCAAGGCCGCCGGGGTCGCCCTCTACCTGGCCTCCTGCTCGACCCGCACGGTCACCTACAAGGCACTGTGCGCGGCCGACCAGCTGGCCGCCTTCTACCCCGACCTGGCCGACCCGTCCTTCGAGGTTTCCTTCGCCGTGTTCCACCAGCGCTACTCGACCAACACGGCCCCGTCCTGGGAGCGCGCCCAGCCGTTCCGGTTCCTGTGCCACAACGGCGAGATCAACACCCTGGACGGCAACGTGGCCTGGATGCGGGCCCGGGAGGGCCACCTCGGGGCGGGCGAGCTGGACGAGGAGCTGCTGCGGCCGCTGCTGGAGCCCGACGGCTCCGACTCGGCCAAGCTCGACAACGCGGTGGAGCTGCTGGTCAGGGGCGGCCGTGACCTGCGCCACGCCCTGGCCATGCTGGTCCCGGCGGTCGAGCCCTCGGCCGAGGACCCCGACCAGGACCTGCGCGACTTCTACCGCTACCACGCCTGCCTGACCGAGCCCTGGGACGGCCCGGCCGGCCTGGTCTTCACCGACGGCCGGCTGGTCGGGGCGGCCCTGGACCGCAACGGGCTGCGGCCGATGCGCTGGGAGGCGACCGAGGACGGCCTGGTCGTCTGCGCCTCCGAGGCCGGCCCGGTCGACACCATCGGCCGCGGCCGGGTGCGGCGGGGGCGGCTCGGGCCCGGCCAGATGCTGTGTGTCGACCCCGAGCGGGGGCTGCTCACCGACGACCAGATCAAGGGCGAGCTGGCCGCCAGCCGGCCCTGGAGCGCCTGGGTGGCCGAGCACCTGCGCCGGGGCGACGTCGGCGCGCCGGTCGACCCGCCCGCCGACGACCGCCGCATGGCCGCCGCCCAGGCCACCTTCGGCTACACCCGCGAGCTGATCACCACCGTGCTGCGGCCCATGGCCAAGGCCGGCAAGGAGCCGACCGCCTCCATGGGCGACGACACGCCCCCGGCGGTGCTCGGGGCCACCACCCGGCCGGTCGGCCACTTCCTGCGCCAGCGCTTCGCCCAGGTCACCAACCCGCCCATCGACCACCTGCGCGAGCGCCATGTGCTGTCGAGCCGGACCCTGCTCGGCCGCCGCCACCCGCTGCTGTCCGAGGAGCCGGAGGGGGCCAGCCTGGTCGAGCTGGCCGGCTTCATCCTGACCCCGGACGGGCTGGAGACGCTCGCCCAGCCCGCGCTGGGCCTGGACGGTCAGGTGCTGGACGCCACCTGGCCGGCGGCCGGGGGGCCGGGCGGGCTCCGGGCCGCCTGCCTGCGCCTGGGCGAGGAGGCGGTCGCGGCCGTGCGCGGGGGCGCCAGCCTGCTGGTCGTCTCCGACGCGGCCGCCGAGCAGGAGGGGGAGCGGGTGCCCGTGCCGTCGCTGCTGGCCGTCGGGGCGGTGCAGCAGCGGCTGCTCAGGGAGGGCCTGGCCACCAGGACCAGCCTGGTCGCCGACACCGGGGAGCCGGTCGACTCCCACCAGGCGGCCGCCCTGCTCGGCTACGGGGCCGACGCCATCTGCCCTCGGCTCACCCTGGCAACCGCCGCCACCCTCGACCCGGATCCGGCGGCCGCCCAGGACCGCTACCGCGACGCCCTCACCGAGGGCGTGTTCAAGGTCATGTCCAAGATGGGCATCTCGGTCCTCGACGCCTACCGGGGGGCGCAGATCTTCGAGGCCGTCGGCCTGGCCGACGAGGTCGTCGACCTCTGCTTGGCCGGCACCCCGTCCCCGCTGGGCGGGATCGGCCTGGACGAGCTGGCCTGCGACGCCCTGGACCGCCACCGGGCCGGCCAGGCCGAGGTGGCCCGGCTGGAGAACCCGGGCTGGTTCAAGCACCGCCCCGGCGGCGAGTACCACGCCACCAACCCCTCGGTGATGCAGGCCCTGCAGTTCGCCGTGCGCGAGGGGGCCGAGATGAAGGGCTCCAAGCGCGGCGCCCACCTGCTCCAGCAGGCGGTCAAGGGGGGCGGGTTCGAGCGCTACCGGCACTTCGCCGAGCTGGTCAACGACCGGCCCCCGGCCGCCCTGCGCGACCTGCTGGCCATGCGCCCGGCCGGCCCGCCGGTGCCGCTGGAGGAGGTCGAGCCGGCGGCCGACATCCTGGCCCGCTTCTCGACCGCGGCCATGAGCCTTGGGTCGCTGTCCCCGGAGGCCCACGAGACCCTGGCCGTCGCCCTCAACCGGGTCGGGGGCCGCTCCAACAGCGGCGAGGGCGGCGAGGACCCGGCCCGCTTCGGCACCGAGCGCAGCTCGGCCATCAAGCAGGTCGCCTCCGGCCGCTTCGGGGTCACCCCGGCGTACCTGGCCAACGCCGTCGAGCTGCAGATCAAGATCGCCCAGGGCTCCAAGCCGGGCGAGGGCGGCCAGCTGCCCGGCCACAAGGTCTCGGCCGAGATCGCCCGGCTGCGCCACACCCAGCCCGGGGTGGCCCTGATCTCGCCCCCGCCCCACCACGACATCTACTCGATCGAGGACCTGGCCCAGCTGGTGTTCGACCTGAAGCAGGCCAACCCGGACGCCGAGGTGTCGGTCAAGCTGGTCGCCGAGGTCGGCGTGGGCACGATCGCCGCCGGGGTGGTCAAGTCGCTGGCCGACGTGGTCATGATCTCCGGGGCCGACGGCGGCACCGGGGCCAGCCCGCTGTCCTCGATCAAGCACGCCGGCGGCCCCTGGGAGCTCGGCCTGGCCGAGACCCAGCAGGCTCTGATCGCCAACGACCTGCGCAGCCGCTGCAAGGTCCGGGTCGACGGCGGCCTCAAGACGGGCCGCGACGTGCTGGTCGCGGCCCTGCTCGGGGCCGACGAGTTCGGCTTCGGCACGGCCACCCTGCTGGCCGAGGGCTGCCTGATGGTCCGGACCTGCCACCAGGACAACTGCCCGGTCGGCATCGCCACCCAGCGGCCGGATCTGCGGGCCAAGTTCACCGGCACCCCCGACATGGTCGTCCACTACCTCGAGTACGTGGCCGAGGAGACGAGGGAGCTGCTGGCCTCCCTCGGGCTGCGCCGCCTGGACGACGCCGTCGGCCGGGTGGATCTATTGACCCAGCGCCACACCGGCGACCCCCGGGCCGACAGCCTCGACCTGGGCCCCCTGCTGGCCACCGGGGCCACCGACAGCCCGGGGCGGTCCGGGGAACCCAGAAGGGGTGCCCCGGTGAATCAGGCCCCGGTGACCCGGTTCGTCGCCTCCGACCCGATCCAGCGTCCCCGCTCCGAGCTGGGCGACCGGATCCACGACGAGGCCTGGCCGGGGCTGCGCGACGGCGACCTGGTCCACCTCCAGTACCCGATCGCCAACACCGACCGCGCGGTCGGGGCCAGGCTCGGGGTGGCCGTCGGCAGTGCCTTCGGGTCGCGGCCGCCGGCCGGCCGGGCCCGCATCGAGCTCGAGGGGACGGCCGGGCAGAGCTTCGGCGCCTTCCTGGCCCCCGGGATCGACCTTCGGCTGACGGGCGCCTGCAACGACTACGTCGGCAAGGGGATGGGCGGCGGCCGGATCGTGGTCCGCCCGCCCGACGGCGACGCCGGCGCCCCGGTCCTGATCGGCAACACCGCCCTGTACGGGGCGACCCGGGGCGAGCTGTTCTGCGCCGGCCGGGCCGGTGAGCGGTTCGCGGTCCGCAACTCGGGCGCCACCGCGGTGGTCGAGGGCGTCGGCGACCACGGCGGCGAGTACATGACCGGCGGGTCGGTGATCGTGCTCGGCCCGGTCGGGCGCAACCTGGGGGCCGGCATGACCGGCGGCGAGCTGTTCCTCCACGACCCCGACGGCCGGGCCCTCGACCAGCTCAACGACGAGCTGGTGCTGGCCCACCGCCCGGACGAGATCGAGCTGGTGTTCCTGCGCGAGATGATCGATGCCCACCACGAGCTGACCGGCTCGGCGGTGGCGGGCGAGATCCTGGACGACTGGGACCGCTCGCTGGCCGCCTTCTGGCGGGTCGCGCCCCGGGCCGAGGTCGCGGCCATCGAGCAGGCCCACGAGGGGACGGGATGACGCGGCCCGGCGAGCTTGGGATTCGGCCCCCGGGGAATACCGCTTCCGGGCTACGATGCCTACCCGACGTTCGTGGAAGGAGCAGGATGGCGCGCGTGCTCGTCGCCGAGGACGAGGTCCTGATCCGGGTGGACATCGTCGAGACCCTCACCGAGGGTGGGCACACCGTGGTCGGCGAGGCCGGCGACGGGGAGCAGGCGATCCGCCTGGCCCGTGAGCTCGGCCCCGACCTGGTGGTCATGGACGTGAAGATGCCCAAGGTCGACGGCCTGGCCGCGGCCAGGCAGATCACCGCCGAGGGCCCGGCCGTGCTGGTCCTCACCGCCTTCTCCGACAAGGAGCTGGTCGAGGAGGCGGCCGACGCCGGCACCATCGGCTACCTGGTCAAGCCGTTCCAGCCGCCCCAGCTGCTGGCCGGGGTGAGCGTTGCCCTGGCCCGGGCCGCCGACCGCCGCCAGCTGCAGGGCACGGTCGACGACCTCGAGTCCAGGCTGGCCGCCCGCAAGGTCATCGAGCGGGCCAAGGGCCGGCTCATGGAGCAGTTCGGCCTCACCGAGGACCAGGCCTACACCCGCATGCGCCGGGCGGCCATGGACCGCCAGCTCCCCCTGGCCGAGATCGCCCGCCGGGTCCTGGAGGCCCAGCCGGAGAGCCCCACCACCCCCTGAGCCCGCCGCCGGGAGGCGGGGCTACCGGGTCGCGGGGTCGTCCCGGTCGAGGGCGGCGGTCACCAGGGCGGCGTGCTCGCCGAGGACGGCCAGCCAGTGGTTCATCCGCTCGGCGTTGGTGAGGTCGCGCCAGCGCCGGAACAGCCCGGCGGCGTCGGCGAGCGGGCGGCGCCCCTCCACCTGGTGGATCTCCAGGGTGAGCGACGCCGGGGCCCCGCCGTTGCCGGCCGCGGCCTGGACGATGGCGGACAGACCGGCCGGGCCGTAGAGCGGGTCCAGCGACCGCCGGCCGTGGTGCTCGAACGGCACCGGGACCCGGGTGAGGAAGCTGACGTGGTCCGACAGCCCAGGGATCAGCGGGTGCCCGTCGTGCAGGTGGAGGTGGAACGGCTTGCCGACCTGGCCGAGCGACCGGATCAGGAACAGCACGGCCGGCAGCGCCGAGGCCACCGCGGCCTGGACGTCGGCGGCCAGCTCGGGCAGGCGTGGGTCGTCGGGCTGGAGGCCGGTCAGCTCCAGCCCCGGACGGTGGCGCGAGAAGCTGGCCCTCGCCTCGGCGATGCCGACGTGGCCGACATCGACGCACGCCCCGACCCTGGGCACCTCGCGGAGGCGTTCGGCGACGTCGGTGAACCAGTCGAGCCCCAGCCCGGCGGCGTACTCCAGGAACAGCATCGGGCCATCCGATTGCCGCTCCAGCCGGACGCCGAGGTCGGTGAGCCCGGCGACCAGGTCGCCGGTCCGCTGCCCCATGGCCGCCTTGTCGTGGACGACCAGGCCGGCGACCCGGCCGCCGAACCGGTCCGCGAACGTCTCGACCGTGGCCCGGCCCCGCTCCTCCAGCAGGTTGACCTGGCGGCTGAGGTGCACGACCGGCCGGTGGGGCCGCTCGGGGGCGAAGCCGAGGACCCACTCGAGCTGCTCGGGGGTGTCGGCGTAGACCTCGGCGGCGAGCCCGGCCTGGTCGAACCGGAGCCGGGCCAGCTCCAGCAGGGCGTCGTCGCCGTCGACCCGGCGCTGGAACAGCGCCCGCAGGGGCGGGACCGGGTCAGTCGACGGCGGGGATGACAAAGACATGGATCGACTGGTCCTTTGCTCGACAGTGGTCGTCCTGGCCGTTGCGCTTGGCCCTGTCTGATACCACCACCACGGTGTCGGGCGACAGCCACGACACCCCCTCGGCGTTGCAGTAGACCGTCCGGCCCTCCGGGTCGGGCGGGAACGACCAGACGGCGCCCGGGCCGGCCACCTCCCAGCTGGAGGGGTGGAGCCGGCCGACCCACAGCGCCGAGGAGGCCTGCGAGAGCACGGCCAGGCGGTCGCCGGCCCCGGCCAGGCTGCTGAAGTCCTCGAAGGGGAGGGTCGCCGGCAGCCGGATCGTGGCCACGCGGTCCCAGTGGCGCAGGCCACGCGCGAACACCTGGACCCGGCCGCCGCCGGGCCGCCGGCCCTCCGCCCCGTCCCGGCACCCGTTCCCCTCGCACAGGCCGAGCAGGAAGGTCCGGCCGTGGCGGTGGGCGCAGGTGAGGCCCTCCAGCCCCTTGTTCAGGCTGTCCAGGGGAAACTGGAGCCAGGCGTGGCCCAGGTAGCCGAGGCGCTCGTCGTACTCCTGGACCTGGGCCATGAAGCCCTGGCCGCGGGCCCGGCCCTCGACCAGGACATAGAAGCGGCCGGTGGCCGGGTCGTGGGCGATGTCCTCGAAGCCGTCGCGGCGGCCGCGGGGCTGGCGGATCAGGTCGGGGCCGTCCGCCGGTGCCAGCGTGGCCGGGATGCGGGCGATGTCGGGTGCGTTGTCGAAGATCACGTAGCAGCGGCCGTCGCCGGCCAGGACGCCGCTGGCCTCGAGCCGGCCGCCCGCGTCCGGGAGCAGAGAGGCGAGCTTGGCCTCCCGCGCCAGGACCAGCCGCCGCTCCATGGCCGCGGCTCCTAGCGGGCCCGCCGGAGGCGCCGGCGCCGTGGCCGGGCTATGGCAGCGGCTCCAGGGTGGCCGGGAACGCCGCCCCGCCGGACCCGGCAGGGTGGTCGCGGCGCAGGGCGGCCAGCTGGGCCCTGGCGCTGTCGTGGCGCATGCGCACGTAGTGGACGATCCCCTGCGCCGTCTCCTCGCCCCGCCGCAGCTCCTCCTGGAGGGCGTTGCTGCGGTAGACCTCGTGGTTGGTGAACTGCCTGCCGGTGAACGGCGACCCGTGCGGGGTGTCGGACTCCAGGTAGGCGGGCCGGGAGACGCGGTCCCAGAGCCCGCCGCCGGCCCCGATGAGGGTCGCGACCGCGTCCGGGTTGAGCTCGGTGTCGAGCAGGAACTCGACGTGGTCCAGGTAGTAGCGGAGGAAGTCGCGGTTGCGCAGCAGGTGCTGGACCAGCGGGATCCGGGACAGCCGGCCGCCCGAGTTCCTCCGGCCGTAGCTCGCGGTGCTGGCCGCCCAGTCGACCAGGTCGGTGTCCTGCCAGCGGGTGTCGAAGAAGTCGATGCCGAAGCTGTTGTCGTAGTCCCAGGGGATGAAGGCGAAGTAGGGCGAGGCCATGAAGCCGCGCTCGTCGCCGCGCCGCCCGGAGTTGTAGAGGAAGTAGTTGGAGGGCGTGGCGAGGTAGTTGTCCCAGCTGCCGATCAGCACGTTCACGCCGGCCCAGCGCAGGAACGCCCGGACGTTGAGGACATCCTCGACCGACTGGCGGAACGCGGCCGAGTCGAACCGGGCCTCGCCGCCGTCCAGGGCGGCCCCGTCGACCGCCCGGACGAGCCGGGCCAGGTCCTCGTAGGTGTTGGCGGCCGGGTCGTCCTGGTTGGTCATCAGCCGGTAGGTCTGGTCGTCGGCGTGAGCGGCGATGTACTGGCGGCCGTCGTCGCGGCCATCGGGCCCGACCCGCCGCTCCAGGGTCGCGCAGCCGAGCTCCCCGCAGTAAGCCTTGTAGAGGTTGCCCTTGTCGTTGTCGCCGAACCGGTCCTTCAGGTACCGCTTGTCGACCTGCTCGATGACCGAGAACAGCCCCAGGTAGGTGTCGTTCAGGGCCAGCTTGGCGTAGGTGTGCCGCGACGCCGGGACGCCCGCCCGGGCGAACAGCCGCCAGGCCAGGGCCTCGCGCAGCTGCGAAGGGTCGTTGTACATGGCCTTGAGGTTGACCGTGGTCATGCCGGCCAGCCGCTCGCCCTCGCCGTCCGGGGTCAGGTCGGCCTTCCAGGACCGCTTGGGCGCCCAGAGCGTCCGGTTCCCGCTGTTGACCAGCGAGAACGTTTCGGTCTGGTAGGTCACCTGCGGGCCCGGCGGCGGGATGTGCCGCTGGTCGGCCGGGTCGGCCGGCCACAGCGCCAGCCGGGCCCCGGCCGGGGCCACCACCGGCTTCTGCAGCGGATCCGGAGGCCGCACGGCCTCGGCCGGCCAGCCGGTGACGTGCAGCACGTAGAGCGGCTGGCTGAAGAGCTCGTCCTTGGTCATGGCCATCTCGGTCCACCCTTCCCCCGTGGGTCCAGGGCAGGATCGGGCACCACGAGCCGGTTGTCAGTGCCGAGCGTCACATCGGGGATCCCCCTGGTCCGACCCTGACCCGCCCCGGTCAGGTTCGGGCCGATCCCTGATGGTGCACCCCCGGGGGTCGCGCTAGCGTGAAGGGCAGAACATCGAGGTCATTTGGAGGACCGCAGCAATGGACGCGTTTCGTCGTCAGGGGCTCGTACGGCCACGCCAGGGCCGCATCCTGGGCGGGGTCTGCGCCGGGCTGGCCCGCCGGTTCGGCATCGGCCCATGGGCGATGAGAATCCTGTTCGTCATCACCCTGATCGTCATCCCCGGGAGCCAGATCATCGTCTATCCGATCCTGTGGATCCTGATGCCGTCGGAGTAACGGCCCGGCAGGAGGCCTTCACCTCCCTGAGCCCGGGGCGGCCTTCAGCCCCCCGGGCCGGGTAGCCTCCACCTCCCCGGGGCAGCCTTCACCTCGCCGGGCCGGGGCCAGGCCCCCCGGAGGGGGAGAGTAGCCCAGCGCCGGGTTTGGCGGCGGCGATTGTCCACAGCCCGGGCTGATGCAGGGACCAGGGAGGTGCGGGATGAGCGAGCGGGAGCCCCACGCCGGGGGTGAGCAGGAGCAACGGCCGGTTGGAGGGGTCGAGGACGAGCAGGAGCAGGAGGTTGCGCAGGGCGAGCAGGTCCGGGAGCGGGAGCGGGAGGTCAAGGCGGCCGAGGCCGAGCGCAGCCAGGGCGGCGAGGGAACGAGCGGCTAGGTTGCTTGGGTGCGGGTGAGGGCTGGCCGGTTCAGCGGTCCGCTGTGGTTCCCGGTGCCGTCGGCGTCGCCTGCTCCGGGACTCCCAGCGCCCTGGCGGACTCAGCCTGGACGGTGCGCCAAGCCACGACCGCTTCCAGCAGCCATAGCCGCATCCCCAGCGGCGTCCCCTCCCTGGGGTGGTCGGCCGCCTCTGGGCCCGCCCCGCGCCCGGGCGGCCGACCTCGGGGACCCCAGCGAGGGCTAGCTGGCTGCCTGGATGGCGCCGAACAGGCCGTGGGCCTCGTCGTCGATGCCGGCGGTGAACAACAAGGTGGTCGGGTCGCCGGTCACCCCATTGCCAAAGCGCAGCCCCCACAGGCCCTCGATCTGGA
>JBJMHP010000250.1:0-4689 GCA_045807325.1 Actinomycetes bacterium
CTGCCTGCGCTCGGCGAGTCCGTCACCGAGGGCACCGTCACCAGGTGGCTCAAGCAGGTCGGTGACGAGGTCGCCGTCGACGAGCCGCTGCTCGAGGTGTCGACGGACAAGGTCGACACCGAGGTCCCCTCCCCCGTCGCCGGCGTGCTCCAGCAGATCAAGGTCCAGGCCGACGAGACCGTCGAGGTCGGGGCCGAGCTGGCCGTGATCGGCGGCGGAGGCGGCGGCGAGGCCGCGGCCCCGGCGGCCGAGGAACAGCCGGCCGAGCGGGAGCGGGCCAGGCAGGAGCCGGCCGAGGGCGGCGCGGGCGCCGAGGCCGAGGAGGCCGCTGGCGCTGAGCCCGAGGCCGGAGGCGAGGCCGCCGAGGCCGAGCCGGAGCCCGAGGCCAAGCCGGCCGCCAGGGGCCGGACCCGGCAGGACCGGGCCGCGCCCAGGGCCGGCGGCGACGGCAAGGCCGCGGCCGGGGTGTCGCCGCTGGTGCGCCGGCTGGCCCGCGAGCACGACGTCGACCTGCGCCAGGTCCAGGGCAGCGGCTCCGGGGGCCGGGTGCGCCGCGAGGACGTCGAGGCCTACGTCCAGCAGCGCGGCAAGCAGCCGGCCGCCGAAGCGCCGGCCGAGGCCCCGGCCGCCCGGGGCGAGCCGAGAGGTAAGGCGGCCGCCGCCCCGGCGGCCCCGCCGCGGGTGGCCGTGCCCCTGGCCAAGGGCCTGCGCGAGGAGCTCGTCCCCGCGACCCGGCTTCGCCGGGTGATCGCCGAGCGGATGGTCTCCTCGCTCCAGACCAGCGCCCAGCTGACCAGCGCCGTCGAGATCGACATGACCAGGGTCATGCGCCTGCGGGAGCGGGCCAAGGACGAGTTCAAGGCCCGGGAGGGCGTCTCGCTGTCGCCCATGCCCTTCGCCGTCCTGGCCCTGATCGCGGCCATCCGGGAGTACCCGACGGTCAACTCGGCCATCGACGAGGACGGCAACCTGCACGTCTACCAGGACGTGCACCTCGGCGTGGCCGTCGACACCCCCAAGGGCCTGTTCGTCCCGGTGGTCAAGCAGGCCGAGTCCCTCAACCTGGCCGGCCTGGCCAAGGCCATCGCCGACGTGGCCAAGCGGACCCGTGACGGCAAGATCGGCCCCGACGAGCTGTCCGGCTCGACCATCTCGATCACCAACACCGGCAGCCGGGGCGCGGTCTGGGACACCCCCATCATCAACCAGCCCAACGCGGCCATCTTCGCCACCCCGGCCATCGTCAAGCGGCCGGTGGTGGTCGACGACCCCGACCTTGGCGAGGTGGTGGCGGTCCGGCACATGATGTACGGGATCCTCACCTACGACCACCGCATCATCGACGGCGCCGACGCCGCCCGCTTCCTGGTCAAGGTCAAGGAGGTCCTGGAGGCGGCCGACTTCGAGGGCGACCTGGGCCTGGAACGGGAGTAGCGAGATGCCGGAGCTGTGGATAGTGCGGCCGGGGACCGTGCCCTACCGGCGGGCCTGGGCCTGGCAGCGGGCCCTGGTCGAGCGCCGGGCGGCCGGCGACATCCCCGACACCGTCCTGCTGCTGGAGCACCCGCACGTCTACACCATCGGCAGGCGGGGCAGCGACACCGACGTCCTCGCGGACGCGGCCTGGCTGGCCGCCAACGGGGCCGAGGTCGTCCGCAGCGACCGGGGCGGCCAGGTCACCTACCACGGCCCCGGCCAGCTGGTCGGCTACCCGGTCACCAGGCTCGACCCCAATCCCGACATCTGGGGGTTCGTCGGGAAGGTCGAGCAGGCCCTGGTCGACGTGGCCGTCGCCTTCGGCCTGGAGGCCCACGGCGAGCGAGGCGACCTGACCGGGGTGTGGGTCGGCGACGCCAAGCTGGCCGCCATCGGCATGCGCGTCTCGCGCGGGGTGACCAGCCACGGCTTCGCCGTCAACTGCGCCACCGACCTGGCCTACTTCAACGCCATCGTGCCCTGCGGCATGCCCGACAAGGCCGCCTGCTCGCTCTCCAGCCTGCTCGGCCGCCAGGTCCCGGTGGCCGAGGTCCTCCCGGTGGTCGAGCGCCACCTGGCCGAGCGCCTGGACCGCACCCCGGTCCCGGTCGACCCCGCTACCCTGGACCTGCCGGCGTCCGACCACGACCCGGAGACCGTCCATGCCTGAGCCCGTGATCCCGCCCGGGGTCCGCACCCTGGGGGTGCTGCCCCGCACCCCGGCGCCGCCGCCGACCGAGGCCACCTTCGCCCGCAAGCCACCCTGGCTCAAGGTCAAGGCCTCCCAGGGCCCCAACTACCGCGAGCTCAAGGGCCTGGTCGCCGACGAGCAGCTGCACACGGTGTGCGAGCAGGCCGGCTGCCCCAACATCTACGAGTGCTGGGAGTCCCGGGAGGCCACCTTCCTGATCGGCGGGGACCACTGCACCCGGGCCTGCCCGTTCTGCCAGATCCAGTCGGGCCGGCCCGAGGGCTACGACACCGACGAGCCGCGCCGGGTGGCGCATGCCATCGGCCGCATGGGCCTGCGGTTCGCGGTGATCACCGGGGTCGCCCGAGACGACCTGCCCGACGGCGGGGCCTGGCTGTTCGCCGAGTCGGTCCGTCAGGTGCGGGCCCTGCTGCCCACCTGCGGGGTCGAGGTCCTGATCCCCGACTTCCGCGGCAGGCCCGAGGCGCTCCGCCAGGTCACCGACGTCGAGCCCGACGTGCTCGGCCACAACGTCGAGACCGTGCCTCGGCTCTACAAGCGCATCCGCCCCGGGTTCACCTACGCCGGCTCCCTGGAGCTGCTGGCCAGGGCCAGAGCATGGCTCCCCCAGGGCTGCGCCACCAAGTCCAACCTGATCCTCGGCATGGGCGAGGAGCGCGACGAGGTCCTCCAGACCATGGCCGACCTCCGCGCGGTCGGGGTCGAGCTGCTCACCATCACCCAGTACCTGCAGCCCACCAAGGCCCACCTGAACCTCCAGCGCTTCGTGACCCCCGAGGAGTTCGCCGACCTCAAGACCCACGCCGAGACCCTCGGCTTCGCCCACGTGGAATCCGGCGCCCTGGTCCGCTCCAGTTACCACGCCGGCGAGATGCACAAGGCCGCCGTCCGCAGGCAGCGCGGCGAACTCCCCGCCTGGGCCACCACCGAGGCCTGACCCACCCATGCCCAAGGGTGCCCGCGTGGCCGTCGTGCTGTCGCTGGTCGTCGTCGTGGCGTGGCTCGGGTTCCGAGCCACCCGCGCCTTCGACCAGAGCCGCCACGCGGCCGAAGCCGCCGCCGTCCTGGCCGCCCCCGACGTGGTCACCTATCGGCTGCCGCCGGTGCCGGGGCAGCCCTCATCGCCACCACTCCTGGATGGCCGGCTCTCCTACCGGCCTGGGACCTGGTTGTCCGTGGTCGACCTGCAGGGCCTCGCCCCGGCCGCCGGGGACGAGCGCTACCTCGTCTTCCTGCGGAACTGGGCCGGGTGGACCCTGGCCGGGGCCGCCCGGCCGGGTGTCGACGGGGCCGCGCAGGTCCGGTCGGCGGCCGAGCCGCGGCCGCCCACCATCTACGAGGTGGTCGTGACCAGGGCGGTCGATGACGCCACCAGCGTCCCCCACGGCCAGCCGGTGCTGCACTGGTTCGACGCCTCCCTGGCTCCGCCCAGGGCCCGCCAGTTCGACTTCGCCCGTGGCGCCTAGCGACACCCGGCGATCTGGTTTACTCCCGCGAAACAAACCAGCAACCGGTCGGCAAACGCCGGTTGCTAGCGTCGCCCACGTCTGCCCGATGAGAAGGAGGCACCCCAGTTGACGGACTCCCCCGGAGACGTTCTCAACCTGATCCGAGACAACGAGGTCCAGATCGTCGATCTGCGCTTCGCCGACCTGCCCGGCCTGATGCAGCACTTCTCGGTCCCGGCGCACGAGCTCACCGAGGAAGGCTTCGAGGAGGGCTTCGGGTTCGACGGCTCCTCGATCCGGGGGTTCCAGGAGATCCAGGAGTCGGACATGATCCTGGTCCCGGACCCGGGCACCGCGGTCATCGACCCGTTCCGGACCCACCCGACCCTGGTCCTCAACTGCTTCGTCAAGGACCCGGTCACCGGTGAGCCCTACACCCGCGACCCCCGCCACGTCGCCGCCAAGGCCGAGAAGCACCTGGAGGGCTCCGGCATCGCCCAGCTGTCCTACTGGGGCCCGGAGGCCGAGTTCTACATCTTCGACTCGGTCCGCTTCGACCAGGACCAGCACTCCGCCTACTACTACGTCGACGCCGTCGAGGGCGCCTGGAACTCCGGCGCCGAGGAGGGCGGGCGTAACCTCGGCTACAAGCCCCGCTACAAGGAGGGCTACTTCCCCGTCCCGCCGACCGACCACTACCAGGACCTGCGCTCGGAGATGGCCCTGGCCCTTGAGGCCGCCGGCATCCCCGTCGAGGTCCAGCACCACGAGGTCGGCACCGCCGGCCAGGCCGAGATCGACATCCGCTTCGGCACCCTGCTGGAGACGGCCGACCGGCTGATGCTGTTCAAGTACATCGTCAAGAACACGGCCCTCAAGCACGGCAAGACCGTCACCTTCATGCCCAAGCCGATCTTCCAGGACAACGGCTCCGGCATGCACGTCCACTCGTCCTTGTGGAAGAACGGCGTCAACCTCTACGCCGGCTCGGGCTACGCCGGCATGTCGGACATGGCCCTCTACGCCATCGGCGGCCTCTTGAAGCACGCCCCG
>JBJMHP010000251.1:0-5973 GCA_045807325.1 Actinomycetes bacterium
CAAGGCGGCGGCCGGCGGGGCCACCGCCGTCGCGGAAGGGAAGCGGGCGGCCAGGAAGGCCGGCCAGGAGGCGGCGGCCGTGGTCGCCGCCATCGAGACAACGCCGGAGTCCAAGCGCAAGGCCCGCAAGCGGGCGCGGGCTCGCAAGCGGGCCGCGGCAGCGGTCACCGGGGCGGCCCAGTCGGTAGCCTCCGCCCCGGCGGCCGCCGGACGCAAGGTCAAGGCCACAAAGGCCGATGCCAGCCAGCGGACACGCAAGGCCACCAGACGGCGACGGAGGTCGAAGATGAAGATGCGGGGCAAGCTCGGTATGGCGGTCGGCGCCGCCGTCGGCTACGTCCTGGGCGCCAAGGCAGGCCGCGAGCGCTACGAGCAGATCACCGCCAGCGCCCGCCAACTGCTCGAGAAGCCGCAGGTCAAGCAGGTCCTCGACAGTGCCCCGGGGAACCTCGGGGCCCGCGTGGAGCAGGTCGCCAACAAGGCCGCCGACAAGGTCGCCCAGGCCGGGGACAAGGTCGCCGCCACTGGGTCGGGCACCACCGGGGCCACCAGCGGCACCACCACGACGACCACCACCCCGAGCACGTCGGGCTCCTCGTCCGGCACCACCACCCCGAGTGCGCCCAGCACCTCCACTGGGCCCGCCACCGTCACCTCCGGCGGGGAGGCCGGCACCGCCACCACCACCGACACCGGCAGCACCACCACCAAGCGCTCGGGCTCCGGCGAGCGCAAGCCCAAGAGCAGCTGAGCAGCCCGGAACGACCGCCTGGAGCCGGCCACCAGCGCCGGCTCCAGGCGTCTCGGCGCCCGGGGGCGCGGTGCTAGGGAGCGGGCCCGGCGCGTGGGCCGCCATCTCCTGCACCGAGGACACAAGGCATGGGCGGCCTCGTACCAGGCAGGGTCACCGATGGCGTCGCGCGGCGCCTCGGAGGCGTGCTGGCCGCTGGCCCGCCGTCTCTGCCGGGCGGCCGCCGGCGGCCGCTAGGCCGACCGGGTGCCCTGGCCCTCGTCGCCCTCGGCCGCGGGCCGCTCCGACAGGCTGTCCACCAGCGCCCGGATCTCGCTGTCCGGGTAGCGGCGGTGGCCGCCAAGGGTGCGGACGAAGGGCAGCTTGCCCTCCTTGGCCCAGCGGGAGACGGTCTTCGGTGACACCTGCAGCAGGGCCGCGGCCTGCGACGCGGTCAGGTGCTTGGGTTCACTCGGCTTGGGCTGGCGCATCTGACTCCCTCATACGGTCACGGTCCGGGCCGGATCTTCGACTTCGCTCATGGTGTGTCGAGCCGGCAGCGGCGAAGCTCCTGCGCATCCGGTAGTTCTGTACTCGGTATGCTCGGCTGGAGCCTGCTGGACCTTGATGACCACCACTAGCCCCTCCCTCCGTGGACACCGCGTACCTTCTGGGCCCCGCGGCGACTTAGGGGCTATTGCGTTCCCAAGGGCACCATAAGTGCTCAAGGGGAGTTCAGCAACCTAGGTGGCACGAGGTATGCTCGGCGCATGTCTCACATACCGGGACAGGCCGACCAGCGCTCCGCGGACGTGTACAGCGCCCGCTGTCCCTCCCGGGCCGCCCTCGTCCTGATCGCCGACAAGTGGGCCGTGCTGGTGGCCGGCTGCCTGTTCGACGGGCCCAAGCGCCACTCCTGGCTGCGCCACCAGATCGGTGGGATCTCCGGGAAGATGCTCACCCGGACCCTGCGTGACCTGGAGCGGGCCGGCCTGGTCGAGCGGCGCATCTTCCCCGAGGTGCCGCCCCGGGTCGAGTACTCGCTGTCCCCGCTCGGCTCCAGCCTGCGCGAGCCGGTCGCGGCCCTCACCGACTGGGCCAGGGCCAACGGGGCCCGGGTCCTGGAGGCCAGGACCCGCAACGGCAGGTCCGTGGAACGATCCACCTCGGGCTGAGCCGGCCTCAGGGGTGGCGGCGGCCGTCCCGCAGCATCTGCACGGCCTGCTCGACCCGGCGCCGCCGGGTCGCCTCCCGCTTGGCCTCGGCCACCCACTGGGCGTACTCGCGCTGGTGGGTGAAGGACAGGCCGTCGAAGGCGGCCCTGGCCTCGGGGTCGGCGGCCAGGGCGCCGGCCAGGTCGGGCGGGGGGTCGACGGTGCGGGGCTGGTCGTCGGCCTTCAGCTCGATCACCACGGCGTCGCCGGCCGCGACCCCGGCGGCCTCGCGGAGGGCGCGGTTGACCGGCAGGTAGTAGCGGCCGCCGTACACCGCCACGGTGCTGCGGAACGGCTGGCCGTTGATGGTGCCCCTGACCGGGGCCCGGGCCCGGCCGAAGGCGGCCGGCACGTCCAGCGGCACCTCGAAGAACACGCCGCCGTCCTCGGCGGCCAGCACGGTCTCGAAGCGGTGGGTCGCCATGGCCAGATCGTAGACCCTGCCAACCTCCCCGCCGCGGCAGGGTCCTTGTTGTACCCTTCCGCCAGCTCACAACGCCTATGCATAGGTGGTGCACATGCGGCGAGTCGCCGTCGCCAACCAGAAGGGCGGCGTTGGGAAGACGACCACGGTGGTCAACCTCGGTGCCGCCCTGGCCGAGCAGGGCCGGCGCGTGCTCGTGATCGACCTGGACCCGCAGGCCAACGCGAGCACCTGGCTGGGCACGGTCGACGCCCGCGCCCTCTACGAGGTCTTCGAGAACGGGGCTCCGCTGGCCAAGGCGGTCCGCGCGACCGGCGTCGACAACCTCGACCTGGTGCCGTCGTCGTCGTGGATGACGAGGGCCGAGCGCAACGCCACCACCCAGGCCGGGGCCGAGATGATCCTGCGCCAGGCGGTCGAGGAGCTGCCGCCCGACGCGTGGGACTACGTCCTGATGGACTGCCCGCCCGCCCTGGGCCTGCTCTGCTACTCGGCCCTGGCCGCCTGCGACGAGGTCCTCATCCCGGTCCAGACGCGGGTCATGCCGCTGGCCGGGCTGGTCGCCCTCAACCAGACGATCGACACCGTCAAGCTCCGCCTCAACCGTCGCCTGCGGCTGTCGGGCGTCCTGGCCTCGCAGGTCGACAAGCGCACCGCCCTGTCCAGGGAGATTGTGGACAGCCTGCGCGAGCGGTTCGGCGACGTGGTCATGCAGACCGTGATCCGCGAGAGCGTCCGGGTCGCCGAGGCGCCAGGGCACCGCCTCCCGGTCACCATCTACGCCCCTGACAGCTCCGTGGCGGAGGACTACCGGGCCGCCGCGGCAGAGTTCGACGCGAGGAGTGCCGCGGATGGCCAGACCCAAGCGGATGGGCGCCTACAACGCGCTCGATGACCTGCTGCCGGGTCCGGCCTGGGGGCCCTCCGGGGACCAGGGGCCGGCCTGGGACCTGGCCGATCCGGCCGAGCCGGATGGGGAGCCGGCGCCTCCTCCGCGGCGGGCGAGGCTGGAACCGGTCCCCGACCTGTCCTGGCGGCGCCAGGGCCGCCGCCAGGGCGCCAACGCCTTCGACGACCTGCTGCCCGGGCCGCGGGGGGTCGGCGACGCGGACGACCTGCTCCCCGGGCCGTCGAGCCCGCCGGGGCGGCGGCTCGGGGCGGCGCCGCGGGCGCGGAGCGCCGGGCGGCACCTCGGGGTCTGGAACCCGCTGGACGGGCCGCCGCCGGCCCAGCCCGCTCCCGCCCCGGCCCCACCGCCTCCCCCGGCCAAGGCCCGGGTGAGCTTCCGGCTCCCCGCCGACCTGGTCGAGACGGCCAGGGACGCGGTCGCCCACCTGGCCGGCACGGCCGACCACACCACCCTGACCGCCCTCACCGAACGGGCCCTGCGGGTGGAGCTGGCACGGCTGGAGATCACCCACAACCACGGCCAGCCGTTCCCGCCCCGGGAGCCCTGACCCGCGGGCGAGCCGGGTAGCCGCCAGCCCTGGTTCCCGGCGGCCCCGGTTTCCCAGCGGCTCCCGGTTACCCGGGCGTTAGGCCGGCCTGCGACGGTTCGCGGGCGGCGCCCACCGCCGCCGCCCGCTCCACCCACGCGCCACAGGAACCGTCGCGATGCCCCACCGCCGCCACGCCCTCCCGCTCGCCGCCCTGCTGGCCGGCGTCGCCCTGCTCGCCTCCGCCTGCTCGCTGACCCGCCTGCCCGCCCCCGAGAGCGACCAGCCGCCGCCGGCCCGCGCCTCCCGGGCGGCCCGCAAGCCCGGGCCGGCCTGGGCCACCGGCGCCCCCGTGCGGGTGGTGATGAACGACCACTTCCGCTACCGCCCGAGCGCGATCATGGTCCGGGCCGGCCGCCGGGTCACCTTCGCGGTCACCAACGCCGGCAAGCTCCCGCACGAGTTCATCCTCGGCGACCGCGCCACCCAACTCGCCCACGAGCGCCAGATGCAGGAGGCCGCCCCCACCGCCGGCGGCCACACCCACGTCCACTCCCACACCCACGCCGCCCACGCTACGAGCGGCGCCCTCGCCGTCCCCCCGGGCGAGACCAGACGCCTGACCTGGACCTTCCACGACCCCGGGATCGTCCTGTACGGCTGCCACGTCCTCGGCCACTGGGCCGCCGGCATGCGGGGCACCATCGTCGTCCTCGCCCCCAACCGGCCCGAGCCGGTCCCGGCGCTCGGACCGACGGCCGCCGGACGACCCTAGAGGTACTGGCCGGAGGGGTCGGTGCCGGTGCGGCCGGGGAGGGCGCGGCGGCGCATCTCCTCGAGCTGGTTCCGGGCGGTCACCTGCTGGGCGAAGAGGGTGGCCTGGATGCCGTGGAAGAGGCCCTCGAGCCAGCCGACGAGCTGGGCCTGGGCGACGCGGAGCTCGGCCTCGCTCGGGGTCTCGTCGCCGACGAAGGGGCGGGCGACCCGGCTCAGCTCCTCGGCCAGGTCCGGGGAGAGGCTGTCGGACAGCTCACGGACCGAGATGTCGTAGATCTCGCGCATCCGGTCCCGGCCGGCCTCGTCCAGCGGGGCGTGACGGACCTCCTCGAGGAGCTGCCTGACCATGGCGCCGATGCGCATGACCTTGGCCGGGCTGGCCACGGACTCGGTGGACTGCTGGTCGGCGGGCTGCTGTTGTGCGGGCTGGCCGACGACGACCACGCCAGGGACGGGGGTCTCGGCCGGCCGCTGGGGCGGCGGCTGCTCGGTCATGACGGCATCTTCGCGCAGGCCGGCCACCCTCGCCACTTCTCCGCGGCCCGGGGAAGGTGTATAACATCACCGTTATGTATCGGTCCGGACCCCCCATCGGCGACACCCTGGTCGCCCTGGCCGACCCGACCCGGCGGGCCATGGTCGAGCTCCTGGCCGAGCGGCCGCGCCGGGTCGGGGAGCTGGTGGACGCCTTCCCGGTCAGTCAACCGGCCATCAGCCGCCACCTGCGGGTGCTGCGCCAGCACGGCCTGATCGACGAGCAGGTCCCGGCCGGCGACGGCCGGGGTCGGGTCTACCGGCTGCGCCCGGGGTCGCTGGACCCGCTGGCCGGCTGGCTGGACCAGGTCCGCCGCTTCTGGACCGACCACCTGGAGCAGTTCCGCACATACGCGGGGGGCTCCGCCCCCCACGATCCCCCCAAGACCACCATGGAGGAGCTGTAGATGGAGCCAACGGTCAGCCAGTCGGTCGAGGTGCCGGTCGACCCGGCGGCCGCCTTCGCGCTGTACACCGGCGGCATCAACCGCTGGTGGAGGCGGGACAGCTGGTACTGGAACGACCGGGAGCGGGCCCGCGGGCTGCGGATCGAGCCGTTCGTGGGCAGGCGGTTCGTCGAGGTGTACGACGAGGCCACCGGCGAGGGGTTCGAGATCGGCCGGGTCACCGCCTGGGAGCCGGGCCGCCGGGTCGCCTACACCTGGCGGCAGGCGGACTGGCCGCCCGGCGAGGAGATGGAGATCGAGGTCACCTTCGCCCCGACGGCCGGCGGCACGCTGGTCGCCGTCAACGTCCGCGGCTGGGAGCGGCTCACCGGCGGGGCCGAGATCGGCCGCGGCTACGGCGAGGGCGCCAAGGAGCTGCTCGGCTGGTTCGCCGAGGCGGCCGCCGCCGGCT
>JBJMHP010000252.1:0-9471 GCA_045807325.1 Actinomycetes bacterium
GGCCGCGGCCGCCGGGGCGGTCGGCCGGTCGGCCCGCCGCCGTGGGGGGGCCGGCTCCTGGGGTGGCAGGCGGCTGCTCATCAGCCCTTCCGCTTGGTGACCTCGTCGGTGAGCCTGGGGATGACCTTGAACAGGTCCCCCACCACCCCGAAGTCGGAGATGGCGAAGATCGGCGCGTCGGCGTCCTTGTTCACCGCGACGATCGTCTTGGAGGTCTGCATCCCGGCCCGGTGCTGGATCGCCCCGGAGATGCCGACGGCCACGTACAGCTGGGGCGAGACGGTCTTGCCGGTCTGCCCGACCTGGTGCTGGTGGGGGTACCAGCCGGCGTCGACCGCGGCCCGGCTGGCCCCGACGGCCGCCCCGAGGGCGTCGGCCAGGGCCTCGACCAGGGCGAAGTTCGACGGGTCCTGGAGGCCACGGCCGCCCGACACCACGATCTCGGCCTCGGCCACGTCGGGACGCCCGCCCTGCTCCTGGACGACGTGGTCGATGACCCGGGTGCTGTCGCGGCCCTCGGCGGAAACGTCCAGGTCGACCACCTCGGGCTCGGCCGGGGCCTCCTCGACCGGGAACGAGTTGGGCTTGACGGCCAGCACCGGGGTGCCGGTGCGGACCCGGGACCGGACGGTGGTGGCCCCGCCGAACACGGTCTGGGTGGCGACCAGGTCGCCGTCGAGGTCGACGATGTCGGCCAGCATCCCCCAGCCCTTGCGGGCGGCCAGCCGGACTCCGGCGTCCTTGCCCAGCGGGGTGGCGGCGACCAGCACGGCCGCCGGCTCGGCCCGGTCGGCGGCCGCCTCCAGGGCGCCGGTGAGGGTCCCGGGCAGCCGGTTGTCGCCGCCGGTGGCGTAGACGGCGGCGGCGCCATGGCGGGCCAGGCCCTCGCGGGCCTGCTCCAGCCCCTCGCCGACGAACAGAGCCACCGGCTCACCGAGGTCGCGCGCCTTGGTCAGCATCTCGTGGGTCACCTTCTTGGTGACACCGTCCTCATGCTCGACCAGAACGAGAACTCGCGGCATCGCGTTACTCCCGTCTCAGATGAACTTGTGGCTGGCCAGGAACTCGGCCAGCTCGACCGCGGCGCTGCCGTCCCCTGGGTCCTTGACCTGCTGGCCGGCCTGCCGTGGGGGCCGGGGGGCGAAGTCGACGACCTCGGTGGTGGCCCCGGCGGCGCCGACCTCGCCCGGGTCGATACCCAGGTCGGCCAGGGTGTAGTCCGTCACCGGCTTGGACTTGGCGGCCATGATGCCCTTGAAGGACGGGTAGCGGGGCTCGTTGATGCCCTTGACCACGCTGACCACGGCCGGGCCGTCGGCCTCGAGCACGTCGTAGCCGTTCTCGGTCTCGCGGTGGACGCGGACGGTGGAGCCGTCGACCTCCAGCTGCTTGGCCCCGGTCAGGCCGGGCCAGCCCAGCTTCTCGGCCAGGGCGCTGGGGACCAGGGAGGTGCGGGCGTCGGTCGACTCCGACCCGCAGAGCACGATGTCCGGCTCGACCTGGCGGATGGCCGCCTGGAGGATGGTGGCGGTGTTGAAGGCACACGAGCCGTGGATGGCGTCGTCGTGGATGTGGACGGCCGCGTCCGGGCCCATGGACAGCGCCTTGCGCACCGTGGCCAGGGCCGAGGCCGGGCCCATGCACAGCACCACCACCTCGCCGCCGTGCTGCTCCTTGAGCCGCAGGGCCTCCTCGACGGCGTACTCGTCGACCGGGTTGAGGATCGTCTCGACCGACTCGCGGTCGAGCGTCTTGTCCGCCGGGTCGAGCCGCTTCTCGGCGGCCGTGTCGGGCACGCGCTTGACGGTGACCAGGATCTTCAACGCTGCCTCCATGGGTGGCCGGTGCCGGACCACGTCCGGGCCGGCGACCATGATGCCGCAACGGACCGACCCTGTGCGCGGACCGTCCACATCCCCTGGCGCCGACTGGGCGCCGAATGGACTAGGCTGCGGGCCCATGAGCCGCACCCTGCCACCGCCGGCGCTGCCCAACGCTCCTGGTGAGCTGCGCCAGGACCCGCTCAGCGGCGGCTGGGTGGCGATCACGGCCGGTCGGGCGGCCCGGCCGGAGGCGTTCCTGGGCGACGTCGGCACCCCGCGGGGCCGGCTCGGCTGTCCGTTCTGTCCGGGAAACGAGCCCCTGACCCCGCCCGAGGTGTGGGCCGACCGTGACCCCGGCACCAAGCCCGACCGGCCCGGCTGGCATGTCCGGGTTGTCCCCAACAAGTTCCCGGCCTTCGCCGGCCCCCCGGCCAAGGCGCACAGCAACGGCGGGTTGTACCGGTCGGAGCCGACGGCCGGGGTGCACGAGGTGGTCGTCCACAACCCCGACCACGAGGCGACCCTGGCCCAGCTGCCGGAGCCGGCGGTGGCGCAGGTCATGCGGGCCTGGCGGCTGCGCCTGGCCGCCCATCGCGACCCCTCGCTCGGGGCGGTGCTGGTCATCGTCAACCAGGGCCGCACCGCCGGTGCCTCCCTGGAGCACCCGCACAGCCAGGTGTTCGCCACCGTCGGGCGGCCCGACCGGGTCATGGCCGAGCTGGACCGGCTGACCGGCGACACCTGCGCCGCCTGCGCGACCGTGGCCGCCGAGCGCGACGGACCCCGGCTGGTCGGCCGGGGCGGCGGGCTGCTGACCATCTGCCCGTGGGCGTCGGCGGCCCCGTTCGAGGCCCTGCTGCTCCCCGAGGACCACCGCCCCCGCTTCGAGGACGGCGGCCCGAGCGACGACCACGCCATGGCCGCCGCCCTCGGTGACCTGCTGCGGCGGTTCTGCGGGGTGGCCGGTGACCACGCTCCCTACAACCTGGTCCTGCACTCGGCCCCGCCGGGGGTGGACGACTTCCACTGGCACCTGCACCTGCTGCCCCGCCTCACCACCTACGGCGGGTTCGAGCTGGGCACGGGCGTGATCATCAACGTCGTCGACCCCGACCGGGCCGCCGAGGCGCTGCGGGCTACCGGTTCCTGAAGGTCGCCCTGCCGGGGCCGTCGGCCGCGAACGAGGCCATGCCCTCGGCGGCGTCCTCGGTGGCGAACAGGGCGTGGAAGGCCTGGCGCTCCAGCAGCAGCCCGGCGTCGATGCCGGCCTCCAGGCCGCTGTCGATGGCCTGCTTGGCCGCCCGCAGGGCCAGGCCGGGGCCCTTGGCGTAGCCGGCGGCGGCCTCCCGCGCCCGCTCGTAGACCTCGGCCGCCGGGTGGACCTGGTCGACCAGGCCCATCGCCCGGCACTCCTCGGCGCCGTGGAAGCGGCCCGAGTAGATCATCTCCTTGGCCTTGGCCGGTCCGACCAGCCGGGGCAGCCGCTGGGTGCCGCCGGCTCCCGGGATGAGCCCGAGCAGGATCTCCGGCTGGCCGAAGGTGGCGTCCTCGGCCGCGAACCGGAAGTCGGCCGTGAGGGCGACCTCGCAGCCGCCCCCCAGGGCGTAGCCGTTCACGGCGGCGATCACGACCTTGGGGATGCGGGCCAGGGCGTCGCAGGCGTCGGCCAGGTCGGTCGGGCGGGTCGACATGTCGGCGAAGCCCCGCCCGCTCATCTCCTTGATGTCGGCCCCGGCGGCGAAGACCTTCTCCCCGCCCCACAGCACGACCGCCCCGATCCGCTGGTCCCGGCCGGCCGCCTCCGCCGCCGCCAGCAGCTCGTCCTGGACCTGGGCGTTGAGGGCGTTGACGGGCGGCCGGTCGAGCCGGATGGTCCCGACCCGGCTGGCCTCGTCGACCTCCAGACGTACGAGCTCACCCACGCAAGTCCCTCCTGTTCGGCAGCGGCGGCGATTCTAGCGGCGGGCCAGGGCGCCGGTGGCGGCCATGCGGGCGGCCCGCTCGTCCTGGCGGGCGGTGGTGCGCCGCACCACCCGGAGGGCGAGGAGGGCGCAGACGACGGTGAGCAGGTCGGCCACGACCTGCATGCCGGCCGAGGCCTGGAAGCGGTCGAACCGCTCGGGGAGCAGGCCGAGCAGCATGAAGTCGGCGGCGCCGTGGACCGCCTTGGTGGTGATGCTGCGGACCAGCACCGAGGCCAGGAAGGCCAGCCACCACCAGCCGAGCAGCTCGCCCACCGGGCGCCTGCGCCAGGTGTCGGCCTGGTCGGCCGGCAGGTCCGGGTCGCTGGCCCGCCAGACGTCGTTGAGGACCTGCTTGGGCCGGAACAGGCTGAACACCGGCAGCAGCCAGGCCCCGACCGCCCACCAGGGCCGGAAGCGCAGCCGCCTGGCCCCGAGGGCCGGGAGGTTCAGGTAGGCGCGCCGGAACCAGGCCAGCCACAGCCCGGCCGTGACCAGGAACCAGCCCGCCTGGACCGCGCCGACCCACAGGTACAGGTCGCCGGTGCCCGCGGCGCCGCCGAGGAGCGCCCTGACCATCCGGATGTCGACCAGGTTGACGGCCCCGCTGACCAGGGCAAGCAGCAACGACACCCAGAGCGCACGCCGGGCCCGCCGCGCCGGCCGCCGCAGGGGTAGGTACCCCTCGAGGGCTGCGGGCGGGACCACGGGCGCCCGGCCCCAGGGGGTGTGGACAACCCCGCGCCCCCCTGCCGGGCCTGGGCTACGCTCCCCCACCGGGGGACTCGGCACCGGACCGGGTGGGTGCGGCGCGCCCGGGACCAGCGCACCCGGGACCAGCGCACCCGGGACCGGTGCACCCGGGGTCGGGGCGCCCGGGGTGGGGGCGTCTGGGGCCGGGGTGGCCGGGGCCTGAGGGTTCGGGGTTGGGGACCCTCCGGGCGGCGGGGCCGGGACCGGGGAGGATGTCTGGGTGAGGGCCTGGCGGGCGGCGGTGATGAGGGCGCGGCAGGAGGGGAAGCGGTCCTCGGGGGCCTTGGCCATGGCGCGGGCCACGACCTGGTCGATGGCGGGTGGGAGGTCGGGGCGCTGGGCGGTGACCCGGGGCGGCGTGGCCTCCAGGTGGGCGAGGAGGACGGCTTCGCCCGGGCCGTCGGGGAACGGGGGGCGGCCGGTCAGGCATTCGTACAGGACGCAGCCGAGGGCGTAGCCGTCGGTGCGGCCGTCGACCGGGCGGCCGGCGGCCTGCTCGGGGGCGGCGTACCTGGGGGTCCCGAGGAACCACCCGCCGCCGCCGATGGAGCGGTCGTCGCTGTCGTCGCGGGCCAGCCCGAAGTCGACCAGGTAGACGTGCTCGGGGTCGCCGTCCAGGACCGGGGGGGCGAGCAGGATGTTGCCCGGCTTGACGTCGCGGTGGACCAGCCCGCGGGCGTGCGCGGCGTCGAGGGCCCTGGCCACCTGGTCGAGGATGGCCAGGGCCCGCCCCGGCTCCAGCCGGCCCTCGGACTCCAGGGCGCGCCGCAGGTCGGAGGCGTGGACATAGCGCATGGCCAGGTACAGCTGGCCGCGGTCCTCGCCGGCGCGGTAGATGGGGACGATGTTGGGGTGGTCGATGGCCGCGGCCACCCGCATCTCGCGCAGGAACCGGGCCCGATAGTCCGGGTCGTCGGCCGAGGCCGGCGGCAGCAGCTTGAGGGCCACCGGGCGGTCGCCCAGCCCGATCTCCTCGGCCAGGTAGACCACACCCATGCCGCCGCTGCCAACCCGCTCCACGATGCGGTAGCCAGCCACCTCGGTCCCGGTGGCGGGGTCGGAGCTCATCGCCACCTCCACGTCCAGGCCAGCGCCCGACTACCCGTCATGGCGGCCCGGCAACCCGCGACCGGTCCGGGACGCCGCTGGCCGCCAGGGCCTCGGCCAACGGCGTCGGGGCCAGGCCGGGCGGCCGCGGCAGCGCCGGGTCGGGCAGCGAGTCGGCGGCCAGCACACCGACCTGGACCGTGGTCAGCCCGACCCACCGCCCCCTGCCATCGCCGCCGCCTGCGCCGTCGCCGCCCCCCAGGTGGCGCTTGGCGACCGGCTCCCCGTGGACGGCGTCGACCAGCTCGTCGAAGGCGAGCTCGTCCGGGCCGGCCAGGCCCCAGGTGGCCGCCAGCTCGACGGCGTCGTCGGCGGCGGCGACGGCCGCGGCCACGTCGCCGACCCAGACGGGCGCGACCCGCTGGCGCCCGTCGCCCGGCACCGGGACCGGCTCCCCGTCCGAGAGCAGCCCCAGCAGGCGGCCTCCCGGGCCCAGCACGTGCGTGGCGCGCAGGATGGCGTGCTCGAGGCCGGACTCGGCGACCATCCGCTCGACCTCGGCCTTGGCGGCCAGGTGAGGGTTGCCGGCGGCCGCGGGCGTGCCGACCGCGGCCGGCGAGCACACGACCACCCGGCGGACCCCGGCGGCGCCGGCGGCGGCCAGGAACACCCGGGCCGGCTCGACCACGGCCTCGTACGGGTCCTCCCCCGGCCGCGACCACAGGCTGCCGGTCAGCGAGCAGGCGGTGAACACCCCGTCCATGGCCGCGGCCAGCCCGTCGGGGTCGGTGGCCTCCAGCAGCGCGACCTTGGCCCCGAGGCGCCGCAGCTCACCGACCTGGCCGGGGTCGCGCAGCACCGCCCGGACGTGCTCGACCTCCTGACGCAGGAGCGCCGCCACCGCGGCCCGCCCGACCAGGCCGCCCGCCCCGGTCACCAGGATCGCCACGCAAGCCCTCCACGTGTTCGTACGACATGGTCTACTGTAGGCAACGACCGGGTCTGCCCGAGTGTCCAGTTGGGCGCGTCGAAGCGGCTCGGTCGAGCTATGTCAGGAATCGGCAGGCAAGGAGCTCGGCACGTGATCAAGCAGACCCCGGTGAAGGGCAGCGACAAGGTCAAGGTCAACTTCGTCCTTCCCAAGGACTCGGTTGCCGGCAAGGTCTCGGTGGTTGGGGACTTCAACGGCTGGGACCCGATGGCCCATCCCCTCCGGCCGCGCAGCAACGGCACCAGGAGCGTCACCGTCACCCTCCCGGTCTCGCAGCGGTTCGCCTTCCGCTACCTGGACGACGACGGCCGCTGGCTGGACGACGACGCCGCCCACGAGTACGTGGACAACGGCATCGGCGGCGTCAACGGCGTGGTGAACACCTAAGGAACAGCCACCCGCTCCGGGCCCCGGCACAGCTCAGAACCTTGGGGGCTCGGTGTACTCGCCCCAGACCTTCTTGAGGGCGGCGGCCATCTCGCCGACGGTGGCCTCGACCCGGGCGGCGTCGACCAGCCTGGGGATGAGGTTGTCGTCGGTGCCGGCCGCCGCCTGCAGGTCGGCCAGGGCGGCGTCGACCTTGTCCTGGTCACGGGCGGCGCGGCGGCGGGCCAGCTCGGCCCGCTGCTCGCGCTCGACCTCGGCCGAGATGCGCAGGATCTCCAGCTCCGGCTCGTCCTCGGTGACGTACTTGTTGACGCCGACGATGACCTTCTCGCCCTTCTCCAGCTGCTGCTGGTAGCGGAAGGCGGCGTCGGCCATCTGCTGCTGGAACCAGCCCTGCTCGATGCCGGCGAGCACGCCCTCGAGCATGCGGCCCCGCCCGAACTGGTCGATGCGGGCGAAGATCTCCTCGGCCCGCTGCTCCATCAGGTCGGTCATGTGCTCGACGTACCAGGAGCCGCCGAGGGGGTCGATGACGTTGGCGACCCCGGTCTCGGAGGCGATCACCTGCTGGGTGCGCAGGGCGATCGCCGCCGCCCGCTCGGTGGGCAGGGCGAACACCTCGTCGAGGGCGTTGGTGTGCAGCGACTGGGTGCCGCCGAGCACCGCCGACAGAGCCTCGATGGCGGTGCGGACGACGTTGTTGTCGGGCTGCTGAGCGGTCAGCGACACCCCGGCGGTCTGGGTGTGGAACCGCAGCCGCATCGCCTTGTCGGTCCTGGCGCCGTAGCGCTCGCGCATCCACCTGGCCCAGATGCGCCTGGCCGCCCGGAACTTGCCGATCTCCTCGAAGAAGTCGACGTGGGCGTCGAAGAAGAACGACAGCTGGGGCCCGAGGGTGTCCACGTCCAGGCCGCGGCGCTGGCCCAGCTCGACGTAGGCGAAGCCGTCGGCCAGGGTGAAGGCCAGCTCCTGGGCGGCGGTCGCCCCGGCCTCGCGGATGTGGTAGCCGGACACCGACACCGGGTGGTACTTGGGCGCCTCGGTGGAGCAGAACTCGAACAGGTCGCCGATCAGGCGCAGGTGCGGCTCGGGCGGGAACAGCCACTCCTTCTGGGCGATGTACTCCTTGAAGATGTCGGTCTGGAGGGTGCCGTCGAGCTCGGCGATGGTGGCGCCCTGGCGCTCGGCCGCGACCAGGTACATGGCGAACAGCATGGGCGCCGGGCCGGAGATGGTCATCGAGGTGGTCAGCTCGTCCAGGGGCAGGCCCTCGAACAGCACCTCCATGTCGGCCACCGAGTCGACGGCGACCCCGCAGTGGCCGACCTCGCCCAGGGAGCGCGGGTCGTCGGAGTCGCGGCCCATCAGGGTCGGCATGTCGAAGGCCACCGACAGGCCGCCGCCGCCCTGGCCGATCAGGTACTTGTAGCGCTCGTTGGTCTCCCGGGCGTTGCCGAACCCCGAGAACTGCCGGATCGTCCAGGGCCGGCCCCGGTACATCGACGGGTAGACGCCGCGGGTGAACGGGTACTGGCCGGGGACACCGATCTGGGTGGCGACGTCCCGGTCGGGATGGTCGAGCGGGTCGTAGAGGGGGGCGACCTCCTCACCGGACAGGGTGGTGAAGTCGGCCTCCCGCTCCCCTCCGGCCTGGTACTGCTCCCGCCAGCGCCGGCGGAGCGCTCGGAGCGCCTCGGGCCCGTCGGCCCCGACCGAGGCCTCTCCGGCCGAGGTCGAGGCCGTGCGGCCTGCACTCGTCCCGTCACGGTGGGCGTCGGCCCCGGTCGCGGCGTCGTTGTCGGGCACGGTGGCCTCCTGTCGGCCCGGGCTGGTCCCCTCGATTGTAGGGCCGGCCCCGGTCCATCGGGTCCAGGACCCTGGGCCGCTCAGGCCGGGCGGCGGCCGACGGCGGTGAAGAAGGGGGCGAAGATGGTCGGCGGGACCGGGGCCGCCGCCACCTCCCGGAGGGCCCGGTCCCAGCGCCGCACGTCGTCGGCGGTGGCCATCCCGGCGGCGACCATCGCCTCCCTGGCCGCCCAGGACGGCGAGCGGACCGCCGCCGGCGGCTGGCCGATGAAGTAGCGGCCGCGGAACTCGAGCACCTCCAGGCCGGCTCTGGCCAGGCGGTCGGCCAGCCGCAGGCCGGCCCGGTTGTCGTCGCCTCTGGCCGCCCGGAAGGCGGCGTAGCGCTCGTTGAGGTCGGTCACGTCGGCCTGCTCGGGGAGGGTCCGGATGGCCGTGCCGTCGGTGTCGACCAGGTACAGGCAGCCGCCCGGGCGCAGCAGGGTGGCCAGGTGGGCGACGATCGCGTCCTCGGCCCCGCCGTTGTGGGCCAGCACGTGGCGCAGCATCACGGCGTCCAGGGACCCGGGCTCCAGGCCGGTGCGGTCGGCCCGGCCCTCGGCGACCGACACGTTGGCCAGGCCGGCCGCGGCGACCAGGGCGCCGGCCGCGGCCACGGCCGCCGGGTCGGCGTCGACGGCCTGGACCCGGCCCTCGGGCCCGACCG
>JBJMHP010000253.1:0-16352 GCA_045807325.1 Actinomycetes bacterium
AGCTGCTGCACCAGGCCTGGGCGGGCGAGCCGGTCGCCGGCAGCCAGTTCCCGGTCGCACCGCCGACCATCCGCGGGCGGGTCCCGCTGCTGATCGGCGGCCAGCCGGCCCTGGCCGCCCCGCGGGCCGCCCGGTGGGGGGCCGGCTTCACCATCGGCGGCGCCCCGCCGGAGATGGCCGCCGGCGCCATCCAGGAGTTCAAGGCGGCCTGGGAGCAGGCCGGCGGGAGCGGCCGGCCACGCGTCGTCGTCCTGGCCTACTACTCCCTTGGCGAGGAGCACACCGAGGAGTCGCTCCACAACCTGCGCACCTACTACGGGTTCCTGGGCGACTGGGCCGAGCAGGTCGCCTCCGGCGCGTCCCGCACCCCGGACGCGGTCCGGAGGACGGCCGCGGCCTTCCGGGAGGCGGGCGTGGACGAGCTCGTCTTCGATCCCACGGTGGCCAACCTGGACCAGGTGGACCGGGTGGCCGAGGTTGTCGGCGACTACAACGCCGCCCGGTAGCCCTCCAGCCGGTCGGCCAGCTCCCGGGGGCGGCTGAGGGCGACGCAGTGGCTGCCGTCGATCTCGTCCGGGACGATGCCGAGGCGCTCACGGACCACCCGGCGCAGGAACTCGGGCGGGAAGAAGCGGTCGCCGACGGCCTCGACCACCGCCTCGGCGTACTCCGGCAGCCCGGCCGCGTCGTCCTCGGTCGGCAGGTCGGGAGCCACCACCTCCTGGCCCCGGCCGCGGAGCTCGGAGGACCGCTCCCTGAGCCGCGCTGACGGTCGCCACCGGCCCCGCCATGTGCTACACCTAGTACATGTCTAGACAACTGCTGGAGCTGGGCGGCTACGACGTCGTGGTCGTCGGCTCGGGCAGCGCCGGGGCCACGGCGGCGGTGGCCGCCGCCCGCACCGGAGCCAGGACGCTGCTGCTGGAGAAGCTGCCGTTCCTGGGCGGGGTCTCCACGGCGGTGCTGGACACCTTCTACGGCTTCTACACCCCGGGGTCCCGGGCCTGGAAGGTCGTCGGTGGCCTGGCCGACGAGGTGGTGGCCGGCCTGCGCCGCCTCGGCCCGGTGGTGGAGCGGCCCAACACCTACGGGGCCGGCACCGGCGTCACCTACCTGGCCGAGCACCTCAAGGTGGTCTGGGAGTCGCTGGTCACCGGCGCGGGCGTCACCGTCCTGCTCCACGCCTTCGTCCAGGACACCGAGGTCCGCGACGGACAGGTCCGGCGGCTGGTGATCGCCACCAAGGCCGGGCTGGCCCGGGTCGAGGTCGGGGTGGTGGTCGACGCCAGCGGCGACGCCGACGTCTGCCACTTCGCCGGGCTGGGTTACGAGCTGGCCGGCGAGCACCAGCCGGCCCAGACCCTCACCACCACCTTCCGCCTGGTCAACGTGGACACCGAGCGGCGCCGGAGCATCGGCACCGACCGGCTGCACGAGCTCATGCGCCAGGCCGCCGAAAGCGGCGCCTACGACCTGCCCCGGCGCGACGGCTCGGACCACGTCACCCCGGTCGAGGGGATGACGGCCACCATCATGACCAGGCTGGACTCGACCCGCGGCGACGGCGGGCGGCTCCGCAACGCCAGCGACCCGGGGCTGCTCACCGAGGCCGAGATGGCCGGGCGTCGCCAGGCCCTGGAGTACGTGCGGTTCCTGGTCGAACGGGTCCCGGGCTACGAGCGGGCCCGGCTGGCCGCCCTCAGCACCCAGGTCGGCGTCAGGGAGACCCGCCGGGTCCACGGCGACGCCCGCCTCACCGCCGACGACGTGCTGTCGGCCCGCCAGTTCGACGACCAGATCGGCCTGTGCGGCGCCCCCGTCGAGGACCACCACGCCGGCACCGGCACCACCTGGCGGTACCTGCCCGACGGCCAGGCCGTCGGCATCCCCTTCGGCACCCTGGTGGCCCGCGACGCCGCCAACGTGCTGGTGGCCGGCCGCTGCTTCTCGGCCACCCATGACGCCCACGCCTCGGTGCGGTCCATGGGCCAGTGCATGGCCATGGGCCAGGCCGCCGGCACGGCGGCGGCGCTGGCCGTGGCCCGCCGGGTCGACCCGCGGGAGCTGCCCTTCTTCCGGCTCCGGGCGGCGCTCTCGGAGGCCGGGGCCGTCCTCACCCCCGGCCTGGCCGCGGCCGCGCCATGAGCGTCGTCCGGACCGTCCTTGGGGACGTCCCAAGCGACCGGCTCGGGACCTGCTGGGCGCACGAGCACCTGGTCATCGACGGCGGCGTGGCCAAGCTGGTCAACCCGGAGATCTCCCTGCAGCGGCTGGAGGACGCCGTGGCCGAGCTGGCCCCGTGCGTGGCCGCCGGCCTGCGGGCGGTGGTCGACGCCATGCCGGCCGACGCCGGCCGCAACGTGGTCAAGCTGGCCGAGATCAGCCGCCGCGCCGGCGTCCACGTGGTCGCCGCCACCGGCCTGCACCACGCCCGCTACTACGGCGAGCGGCACTGGGGCGAGCTGCTGGAGCCCGAGGAGCTGGCCGAGTTGTTCGTCGCCGACATCAGCGACGGCATTGACGCCCACGACTGCAACGGGCCGGTGGTCCGGCGCACCCCCCACCGGGCCGGGGTGGTCAAGGTCGCCGGCAGCGCCGGCGGCCCCAGCCCCAGGGACCGCCGCATCTTCGAGGCCGCCGCCCTGGCCGTGGCCCGGACCGGTACCGCCCTGCTGACCCACTGCGAGGGCGGGACCGGCGGCCTGGCCCAGCTGGAGCTGCTCGACCGGCTGGGCGTGCCGCCGGAGCGGGTGATCCTGTCCCACACCGACAAGGTGTCCGACCGCGGCTACCACCGGGAGCTGCTGGCCGTCGGCGCCTACCTCGTCTACGACCAGGGCCTGCGCACCCCGGAGACGACCGCCCGCCTCGTCTGCCAGGCGGTGGAGGACGGCCACCAGGACCGGCTGCTGCTCGGCACCGACGGGGCCCGGCGGTCGCTGTGGTCGGTGCTCGGCGGCTCCCCTGGCCTGGCCGCCCTGGCCACCGGCCTCGGCCGGCGGCTGGCCGGCGACCTCGGCCCGGCGGTCATGGACCGCATCTGGGTCACCAACCCGGCCGCGGCCCTGGAGCTGCGGCCGTGACCCGCCTCGAGGGGAAGGTGTGCGTGGTCACCGGGGCGACCGGCATGGCCGCCGACGCGGCCCGCCGGTTCGCCGAGGAGGGGGCCACGGTCTGGGTGGTCGACCGCGAACCCGACCGGTGCCAGGCCCTGGGCCTGCCCGCCGCCGTGGCCGACCTGCGCGACGAGGCCGCCACCGAGGCCGCCTTCGCCTCGGTGCGCCGGGCCGCCGGGCGCATCGACGCCCTGTACGCGGTGGCCGGGGCCAGCGGCCGGCCGCTCGGCGACGGGCCGGTGCACCAGCTCTCCCTCCGAGCATGGGACGGCACCCTGGCCCTGAACGCGACCCCGGCGTTCCTGGCGGCCCGGGAGGCCCTACGGGCCATGCTCGACCAGGAGCCGGGGCCGGGCGGAACCCGCGGCTCGCTGGTCCTGATGACGAGCGTCCTTGCCCTGCGTCCGGCGCCGGCGCTGTTCGCCACCCACGCGTATGCGGCCGCCAAGGCGGCCACCATCGGCCTGGTCCGGGCGATGGCCGCCTACTACGCCGAGCACGCCATCCGGGTCAACGCCCTCGCCCCGGCGCTGGTGCGCACCCCGATGAGCGCCCGGGCGGCCGCCGACCCGGCCAGTATCGCCTTTGCCGAGGGCCACCAGCCGCTCTCGGGCGGCTTTCTCGACCCCGCCGACGTGACCGCAGCCGCCGTCTACCTGTGCAGCGACGACAGCCGGGCCGTCACCGGCCAGGTGCTGACGGTCGACGGCGGCTGGACCGTGACCTGACCCGACCCCGGACCGAGGAGTGCCAGCGCCATGACCGACCGGTGGACCGTCGACACCATCACCGAGGAGAAGGTCGCCAAGACGATCGACCACTCGCTGCTCAGGCCCGAGCTGACCGTGGACGAGGTCCTGGCCGGCTGCCAGCTGGCCGCCGCCTACCAGGTGGCCTCGGTCTGCTGCCGGCCGCTGGACGTGGGCCGCTGCCGCGACGCCCTGGCCGGCAGCGGCGTCCTGGTCGGGACGGTGGTCGGCTTCCCCCACGGCGCCAGCACCACGGCCGTCAAGGCGTTCGAGGCCGAGCGAGCCCTGGACGAGGGGGCGGTCGAGCTGGACATGGTCCTGCCCATCGGCTGGCTGCGCTCGGGGGAGGACGACGACGTCCGCGAGGACATCGCGGCCGTGGTCGAGGTGGCCCACCCCCGCGGCGCCGTGGTCAAGGTCATCCTCGAGAACGCCTACCTGACCGACGAGCAGAAGGTGCGGGGCTGCCGGCTGTCGGAGAAGGCCGGGGCCGACTTCGTGAAGACCTCGACCGGGTTCGCGCCCTCCGGCTCGACCATGGACGACCTGCGCCTTATGCGGGCCAGCGTCTCGGACCGGGTCAGGGTCAAGGCGGCCGGCGGCATCCGCACCCTTGACCTGCTCATCGAGGGCCTGAACGCCGGCATGGACCGCTGCGGGGCCACGGCCACCGCGGCCATCATCGACGACCTCCGGCGGCGGAAGGGCTCGTGACCGCCCGCCACCTCGGCGTCGACATCGGCGGGACCAACTGCAAGCTGGCCGTGCTCGAAAGCGCCGGCGACCGGCCCGGCCCACCGGGGGACCGCCCCAGGCTGCTGGCCACCACCACCGTCCCCACCGGCTCGGGCGACCCCGGGGAGGTCGTCGAGCGGGTGGCGGCCGCGGCCGCCGGGCCGCTGGCCACCCACGGGCCGGTGGCCGCGGCCGGGGTCGGGGTGCCCGGGCTGTTCGACGAGGCCACCGGCCGGACCCTGCTGCTGCCCAACCTGCCCGCCGCCTGGAACGGCTACCGGCTCCGGGGCCCGCTGGCCGACCGGCTGGGCATGCCCACGGCGCTGATCAACGACGCCCGCGCCTTCGCCCTGGCCGAGAGCCGGCTGGGCGCGGCCGCCGGCTGCTCGACCGTGGTCTGCCTGACCCTCGGCACCGGGGTCGGCGGGGGCGTGGTCATCGACGGGCGGCTGCGCTTCGGCCCCCACGGCCGCGCCGGCGAGGTCGGCCACCAGGTCATCGACCCCGCCGGCCCGCCGTGTGGCTGCGGCAACCGGGGCTGTGTCGAGGCCTTCGCGGCCGGCCCGGCCCTGTGCCGCCTCGGCGGCCAGGCCAGCCCGGAGGCGGTGTTCGCGGCCGCGGCGGCCGGCGACCCCCGGGCCGGGGCCGCCGTCCAGGCCGTGGTCGGCCGCCTGGCCGTCGGGATCGCCAACATGGTCACCGTCCTGTGGCCCGAGCGGGTGGTGGTCGGCGGCGGGCTCGCCGCCGCCGGGGGGCAGCTGTTCGGGCCCCTGCGGCGGGCCGTGGTGGCGGCGGCGCCGCTGGTCGACCCGGCGGCCTACGAGATCGTGCCCGCCGCCCTGGGCCCGGCCGCCGGCGCCATCGGGGCCGCCCTGTGGGCCCGGGAGCGGGCCGCCACCGGGCCCGGGCCGGGCGGCGTCACGGGTGGGTATGGACCACGTCGATGACGTAGCGGTCGGCCACGTACCGGGTCTCGGTGCGCTCGAACACCCGGCCCTCCTGGTCGAACAGGACCCGCAGCTCCACCAGCAGCGCCGACTGTGGGCCCAGGTCGAGCAGCTCGGTCTCGCTCGCCCTGGCCAGCCGGGCCGTGATCGTCCCGGTGGCCCGGGTGGCCACCACCCCCCGCCGCTCCAGGGCGCCGTGCAGCGACCCGCCGCCCAGGTCCTCCTGCAGGACGCCGCGCAGCTCCGGCACCAGAGCCGCGTCCTCAAGGGCGACCGGGACGCCGTCGGCCAGCCGGACCCGGACGATCCTCACCACCTGGCTGTCGGGGGCGAGGCCCAGGTCGAGGGCCTCGGGCCGGCGCGGGTCGTCCATGCCCGCGCTCAGCAGCCGGCTGGTGGCCTGCACGCCCCGCCGGTTCATCTCCTCGGTGAAGGACAGGAACACCCCCGGCCGCCGGTGGACCGGGCGGTGGGCCACGAACGTGCCCTGGCCCCGCCGGCGCTCCACCAGCCCGTCGTTGGTCAGCTCCTGGAGGGCCTGGCGCACGGTCATCCGGCTCACCGAGAACCGCTCGCACAGCTCCGCCTCGCTGGGCAGGGGAGCGCCGGGCGGGGCCCCCTCGACCTGGGCGCGCAGGTAGCGTTCGATCTCCCGGTAGCGCGTCCGCCCAGCTTGGTGGGATCTCGTTGACGGCACCATGGCCCCACTGTATGGTCTGCACCATGTCTAGACAAGTGGGCTGGACACGGGCCGCGATCGAGCTGCTCGAGAAGCTTGACCGGACCCAGGGGGCGGTGCTGGACCGTGCCGCCGCCATCTGCGCCGACGCCATCGGCGGCGACGGCCTGGTCCACCTGTTCGGCACCGGGCACAGCCGCATGTCGGTGGAGGAGATGTTCCCCCGCTACGGCTCCTACCCCGGGTTCCACCCCATGGTCGAGCTGTCCACCACCTTCCACACCCAGGTGGTCGGCACCAACGGCCAGCGTCAGGCCATGTTCATCGAGCGGACCGAGGGGCTGGCCGAGGTCATCCTGCGCAACTTCCACCTGTCCCCGCCGGACGCGATGGTGGTGTTCAGCGCCCGCGGCGTCACCGCCAACCCGATCGAGATGGCCATGGGCGGTCAGCGCCGCGGCCTGCCGGTGATCGCCGTGACCTCGGTGGCCGAGTCGCGGGCGGCCACCCCCGGGCACTCGTCCGGCACCCGGCTGCTCGACCACGCCGACGTCGTCATCGACCTCGGCACCCCGATCGGCGACGCCCTGGTCATCATCGACGGCCTGGCCACTCCGGTCGGGCCCGGCTCCAGCGTCGCCGGCGTGGCCGTCGTCAACGAGATCAAGGTCCGCACCGCCCGGCTGCTGGTGGCCCGCGGCGGCATGCCGCCCGTGCTGACCAGCGGGTCGGTGGTCGGCAGCGAGGAGTCCGCGCGTCTGTTCGACGCGGCATATGACGAGCACGCGCGCCGCCTGGCCCGGGTGCTCGCAGGAAGGGAGGAGCACGCATGAGGCGCCCCGGATGGATGCGGATCGGCATCCTGGTCGCCGCCGTGAGCCTGGCCGTGACGGCCTGCGGGGGCGGTGGCAACGACAACGGTGGGAGCGGGGGAGGGTCGGGCAAGACCGACAACTTCGTCATCGGTGTCAGCAACACTCTGGCCGGCAACGGCTGGCGCGAGCAGATGATCTGCTCGGTCAAGGCCCAGGCCCTGGCCAGCGGCAAGGTCAGCAAGGTCATCGCCATCTCCAAGAACGGCGGCCCGACCGAGCAGATCCAGGACCTCCAGAACCTCATCTCCCAGGGCGTCAACGCCATCATCGTCAACCCCTCGGACCGGGAGAAGCTCAACCCGGTGATCGAGCAGGCCACCAAGAAGGGCATCGTGGTCGTCGCCGTCGACCAGGCGGTCACGGCCCCGACGGCCTATGTCGCCACCAACGACCAGGTCGCCTACGGCCGCCTGGGCGCGCAGTGGCTGGCCGACAAGCTCGGCGGCAAGGGCAACGTCCTCTACATGCGCGGGATCGACGGCGTGCCCGCCGACTCCGACCGCGACAAGGGCTTCCAGGAGGTCATGAGCAAGAACCCGGGCATCAAGGTGAAGGAGGTCTTCACCGGCTGGGACTTCACCAAGGGCGGCGACATCGCCGTGCAGGAGCTGAACTCCGGGAACTACGACGGCATCTGGACCTCGGGCATCGACTACACGGTGGTCAACGCCTTCAAGACCGTCGGCAAGAAGCCGGTCCCGGTGGTCGGCGCCGACAACAACCAGTTCATCCAGCAGCTGCTCGACGGCACGCCCGGCGCGGCCGTCACCAACCCGGCGGTCATCGGCGGGGTCGGCACGGCCATCGCCCTCGACGTGCTGTCGGGCAAGAAGGTCAACCGCGAGACGCTGCTGACCCCCGAGGTCTGGGACCTCGCCAAGAACAAGTCGACCCTCGAGGCCAACAGCTTCCCCGACCGCGACGCCACCTTCAGCGCCGCCGTCTCGGTGAAGCCGTACACCACCTACTCCAACGACCAGCTGTTCGCCTGCAAGGGCCCTGGCGAGTGAGGAGGGCCCTGACCGCCTGACATCCACCTGACCGGCGGTGGCGCCGGGGAGTGATCCCCCGCGCCACCGCCGGGCGACCCCTCGACGGAGCGATGCCAGCCCCTCTCCTGCAGACGACCGCGGTGGCCAAGGCGTTCGGGCCGGTGGTGGCCCTGCGCGGCGTCGACCTGTCGGTCGCCCCCGGCGAGGTCCACGCCCTGCTCGGGGCCAACGGCGCCGGCAAGTCGACCCTGGTCAAGATCCTCACCGGGGTGCTGAGCAACGACAGCGGGACGGTGGCCGTCAACGGCCGGCCGGTGGACCTGGACAGCCCGAACGAGGCCCGCTCCCAGGGCCTGGCCCCCGTCTACCAGGACCCGGCGCTGATCCCCGACCTCACCGTCGAGCAGAACCTGCGCCTCACCGGCGTCGACCCGGCGGCGGTGCGGCGCGAGCTGGCCGGGATGGACCTGGACGGGCTCGACCTGGGCGAGCAGGTCCGCGACATCCCCCTGCCCTTCCTGCGGATGCTCGACCTGGCCCGGGCGCTGGCCTTCGACCCCCAGCTGCTGCTGTTGGACGAGATCACCGCCGCCCTGCCCCCCGACCTCTCCGAGCGGGTCTTCGCCATCACCACCCACTGGAAGCAGCGCAACCGGTCGGTGCTGTTCATCTCCCACCGGCTGGCCGAGGTCCGCGAGCACTGCGACATGTGCACCGTCCTGCGCGACGGCCGCGACGTGGCCTCCTTCCACCCCGGGGAGGGCGGGGAGAGCCAGATCGTGGCCGCCATGCTCGGCGAGGCCAGCGCCGCCGTCCGGGACGTGGCCCGGGAGCGGCGGGCGGCCCGGGAGCGGACCGAGGACGAGAAGCCCCGGCTGGTCGTGCGCGACCTGCTCATCGACCGCCAGGACGCCGGCGTCACCTTCGAGGTCCAGGCCGGCGAGGTCCTGGGGATGGCCGCCCTGGAGGGCCAGGGCCAGGACCGGCTGTTCGAGATCCTGTCCGGCAACGTCCGCGCCGCCGGGGGCGAGATCCTGGTCGACGGCCAGCCGCTGAAGGCCAGGCACCCCTATGACGCCATCCGCCGCGGGGTCGTCCTGGTGCCCAGCAACCGGCTGATGGCCCTGCTACCCCAGCGGCCCATCCGCGAGAACATCGCCATCCCGCTGTTCAACCGGATCAGCCGCTGGGGGCCGATCAACATCGGCCGGGAACGTCGCCAGGTCTCCGAGGCGGTCACCCGGCTGTCCATCGACACCCGCGCCGCCGCCCAGGCCCGGCGCCTGTCCGGCGGGAACCAGCAGAAGCTGACCATCGGCCGCTGGCTGGCCGCCGGGTTCCGGACCCTGCTGCTGTTCGACCCGACCCGGGGCATCGACGTCGGCACCAAGCACCAGATCTACGACCTGGTCCGCGAGCTGGCCGACGGCGGGGCCGCCATCGTCCTGTTCACCAGCGAGCTGCGGGAGATCGCGCTGGTCTGCGACCGGGTGGCCGTGCTCCACAACGGGGCCATCGTGGCCGAGATGCCGCCAACGGCCAGCGAGACCGACCTGCTCACGGCCGCCCACGGCCTGGAGGTGACCGCGGTATGAGCACCGCCCCCCGGGCCGTCGCGGCCACCCCGCTGCCCCGGCCCAGCAGCCGGGCCAACCGCTTCCGGCGCCGCCAGGGCTGGGTGGTCGGCGTGGCCGTGCTCCTCGGGGTGCTGGTCTTCTGGCGCTACAGCCAGATCCCAGCCTTCGGCCCCTTCGAGATCCGCGGCATCGTCGCCGGCACCATGACCCTGGCCCTGCTGGCCATGGCCCAGTCGGTGATCGTCATCTCGGGCGGCATCGACCTGTCCGTGGGGGCGATGATGGTCCTGGCCAACTGCATCGCCGCCCGCCTGATGCTCGACCAGGACCTCGGCACGGTCGTCCTGGTCGCCATCGGCGTGGTCGCGGTCGCCATGATCCTGTCCGGGCTGATCGGGCTGGTCACGGTGGTCTCCGGGGTCCCCGACATCGTGGTCACCCTGGCGGCCAGCTTCATCCTGGCCGGGCTGGCCCTGGTCGTGCTCGACGGCCCCGGCGGCGGCA
Source organism: Actinomycetes bacterium (assembly GCA_045807325.1). Lineage (GTDB taxonomy): Bacteria > Actinomycetota > CALGFH01 > CALGFH01 > CALGFH01 > CALGFH01. The sequence goes on from JBJMHP010000253.1 coordinate 10,175, forward strand.
CCAACCCCCGGTTCCAGGAGCTCATGGTCGGCGGGTTCGACCAGCCCCTGCCGTCGCTGCTCTGGCTCGCCGGGCTGCTGGCCCTGGTGTGGCTGCCGTTCAAGCGCAGCCGCCTCGGCATCGCCACCTACGCCGTGGGCAGCGACCGGGCCGCCGCCTTCCTGTCCGGCGTCCGCGTCGGCCGCACCCGGGTCATCGCCTATGTCCTGGGCGGCTTCTTCTCCGGGATGGCCGGCGTGGTCACCACCGCCTTCACCGGCAGCGGCGAGCCCCGCGCCTCCATCGGGGCCACCGCCACCCTGACCAGCGTGGCCGCGGTGGTCCTGGGCGGCGTGGCCCTGCTGGGCGGGTCGGGCACCCTGCTCGGGCCGGTGCTGGCCGCCTTCTGCCTGTCGCTGATCCCGGCGCTGATGCTCGGGCTGGGCTGGGACCCCAACTACGCCGAGGTGGCCCGCGGGATCATCATCATCGTGGTCGTGATGATCGGCGGGCTGGTCCAGGTCCCGCGGAGGTCGCGATGAGCGCCGTCGCCGCCGAGCCGGCCACCCGGGACTGGCGCCAGACCCTGGTCGAGCGGCCGGCCATCGCCCTCACGGGCGTGCTGCTGGTCCTGTACCTGGTCACGGCCACCCAGGCCCCGGGGATGCTGACCCTCAACGGGGTGCGGTCGACCCTGCTGCTGGCCTGCCCGCTGGCCGTCCTGGCGGCCAGTCAGACGCTGTGCATGCTGACCGGCGGCATCGACCTGTCCACGGTCATGACGGCCAACTTCGCCGCCTATGTGGCCGCCAACCAGAGCGGGCAGGGGCCGGTGGTCGCCCTCGGCCTGGCCCTGCTGGTCGGGCTGGCGGTTGGCACGGTCAACGGCATCGGGGTCGGGGTGTTCAAGGTCAACCCGCTGATCATGACCCTGGGCATGGCCAGCGTGCTGCTCGGGGTGGTCACCGTCGGGCTGGTCGGCGACGGGTTCCTGTCCGGGTCCACCCGCCTGCTCCCGGTGCTGCGCACCGTGGCCTCGGGCACCCTGGTCGGCCCGATCCCCAACAACATGGTCGTCTGGGCGCTGCTGGCGGCCGCGCTGATCTTCGGGCTGTCGCGCACCGGCCTGGGCCGCTCCATCTACGCGGTGGGGGACAACCCGGTCGCCTGCCGGCTGGCCGGGGTCCGCATCTGGCAGGTGCTGTTCGCCGTCTACCTGCTGTCGGCGGTGCTGGCGGCCCTCGGCGGGCTGCTGTTCTCCGGTATCAGCGGCTCGGTCGGCCCCGACCAGACCAACGCCTACCTGCTGCCCTCGGTGGCGGCGGCGGTGATCGGCGGCACCTCGATCCTCGGCGGGGTCGGCGGCTACACCGGCACCATCCTGGGCGCGCTGATCCTGACCGTGCTCAACCGGCTGCTGCTCGCCCTCGACACCACCGAGGCGTTCCGCCAGATCCTCTACGGGCTGATCGTGCTCGCCCTGGCCTGGGTGTACGTGCGGGTCACGGGCCAGCGGGGCAGCTAGCCATGGGAGGTACGCCATGAGCCAGCTCGCCGGCCTGCGCGTCGGCATCGTCGGCACCGGCTGGATGGCCGCCACCCACACCGAGGCCCTGCGGCGCCTGGGCATCGAGGTCGCCGGCGTGGCCGGCCGCAGCCCCGACCGGGCCCGGGAGGTCGCCGACCGGCTCGACCTGCCGACCGCCTATGACTCGGTCGAGGCCCTGGTGGCCGACGACTCGCTGGCCGCCGTCCACGTGACCAGCCCCAACGACGTGCACGCGGAGCAGGCCGCGGCCGGCCTGCGGGCCGGCCGGCACGTGGTCTGCGAGAAGCCCCTCGGGGTCACGGCCGAGGAGACCGCCGCCCTGGTCGAGCTGGCCGCCGGCACCGGGCTGGTCAACGCCGTCTGCTTCAACCTGCGCTTCTCCCCCCACAACCACAACGCCGCCGGGCTGGTCCGCGACGGCTCCATCGGCGAGCCGCGGTACGTGACCGGCGGCTACCACCAGGACTGGCTGCTGCTGGAGACCGACTGGAACTGGCGGCTGGTGGCCGAGCGCCAGGGCCGGCTGCGGGCCGTGGCCGACATCGGCTCCCACTGGATCGACCTGGTCTGCTTCGTGACCGGCCGCCGGCTGGTGGAGGTCCTGGCCGACCTCCACACCTTCGTGCCCGAGCGCAACCACCCCCTGGGCGAGGTCGGCACCTTCGCCGGCCACGGCGTCGCCGACGACGTCGAGCGGGTCCGGGAGCCCATGGTCAGCGACGACGCCGCCGGCATCCTGCTGCGCTTCGAGGACGGCCTGCGCGGGCTCTGCTCGGTCAGCCAGGTCTCGGCCGGCCGCAAGAACCGGCTCACCTGGGAGCTGAACGGCTCGCAACAGTCGCTGGCCTGGACCTCGGAGGAGCCGGAGTACCTGTGGATCGGGCACCGGGGCCGGCCCAACGAGCTCGCCAACAAGGACCCGGGGCTGATGACCGACCTCGGCGCGGCCGTCACCGGCTACCCGGCCGGCCACGTCGAGGGCTACCCCGACACCTTCCGGGGGCTGTTCGCCGCCGTCTACGCCGACGTCGCCGCCGGCAAGCCGTCGGCCGAGCCCGCCTACCCGACCTTCGCCGACGGCCACGACATCGCGCTCGTCTGCCAGGCCGTGGCCGAATCCGCCCAGACCCAGGCCTGGGCGCCAGTCAGGAGGAGCGAACCATGAAGCTCGGACTGCTCACCGCCGCCTTCCCCGACACCCCGCTCACCGAGGTCGCCGACTGGGCCGCCGCCAACGGCTTCTCCGCCCTCGAGGTGGCCTGCTGGCCGCGGGGCGAGGGCGCGGCCCGCCGGTATGCCGGCGTCTCCCACATCGACGTGGCCGCCCTGTCCGACGGCGAGGCCAAGGAGCTGGTCGACGACCTGGCCGGCCGCGGCATCCAGATCAGCGGGCTCGGCTACTACCCCAACCCGCTGCACCCCGACCCCGGCGTGCGCGAGGAGGCCCTGGCCCACCTGCGGGTCCTCATCGCCGGGGCGGCCAGGATGGGGGTGCCGGTGGTCAACACCTTCGTCGGCGCCGACGCCACCCGGCCGCTGGCCGAGAACATCCAGGCCGCCCGGGGCTTCCTGCCCGACCTGGTGGCCTTCGCCCGCGACCACGGGGTCAAGCTGGCCATCGAGAACTGCCCCATGATCTTCAGCCAGGACGAGTGGCCGGGCGGCCACAACCTGTTCTACGCCCCGGCCACCTGGCGGGAGATCTTCGGCTGGTTCGACGACGACACCCTGGGGCTGAACCTCGACCCCTCCCACCTGGTCTGGCAGATGATCGACATCGAGCGGGTGGTGCGCGAGTTCGGCTCGCGGCTGCACCACGTGCACGCCAAGGACCTCGAGATCGACCGGGAGGGCCTGTACGAGCACGGCATCATGTCGGCCGGCATCGGCTGGCAGGTCCCGCGCCTGCCCGGCCTGGGCGAGATCCGCTGGGACCGGTTCCTGGCCGCCCTGTACCGGGTCGGCTACGACGGCTGCGTCGTCATCGAGCACGAGGACCGCGGCTTCGAGGGCAGCGACGAGAGGGTCAAGGCCGGGTTCCTGCTGGCCCGCAACGCCGTCGGGCCCTACGTCGTCTGAGCCGCCGGGCTACCCCAGCACGCGGTCGACGAAGGCGCCGCTGGCCGGGTCCTTGAGGATGAGCTTGCGCCGCCCGTCGGGCAGCTGCTCCTCCTTGATGACGACCAGGCCGTCCTCGGTCCGCTCGGGCCGCCCCACCCGCGGCGTCTGGCCGCCACGCCAGTCCAGCTCCACCGGCGCCCAGGCCCGCGCGCTGGCCGAGCGGTAGCAGGCGTCCATGACGGCGTTGACCACATAGCCGTCGTACAGGGTCTCGGCCGGCTCGCGGCCCTCCTCCATGGCGTTGAACATGTCGGTGAACATGTCCACGTAGCCCAGCTCCACCACCTCGTCGCCCACCGGGAACTGCCAGCCCGTGGCCGACTCGGCCTTCTCGGCCACGTAGCCGTCGCCGGCGCCGGTGGCGAACATCTCGAAGCCGGTGCGCAGGAAGTGGTTGAGCCAGATCGTCCCCTCGGTGCCGGCGACCTCGTCTCTGAGATCCATCCCGCCCCGGAAGGTCCAGCTGACCTCGAACTGCCCGACGGCCCCGCTGTCGAAGCGGATCAGGCCGATCGCGTTGTCCTCGGCCTCGATCGGGTGGACCAGGGTGTCGGCCCAGCACATCACCTCGACCGGACGGTTCCCCTTGCCCGCGAACGACCGCACGATCTCGATGCAGTGGCAGCCCAGGTCGACGATGGCGCCCCCGCCCGCCTGCCCGGCGTCCCAGAACCAGGCGCTGTGCGGCCCCGGGTGGGTCTCCCGGCTCCGCACCCACAGCACGTCCCCGATGGCCCCGGAGCGGGTCTTGGCCAGCGCCTTGAGCGTCTTGGGGGTGTAGACCAGGTCCTCCAGGTACCCGCCGAACACCCCGGCCCCCTCGACGACCTCCAGGATCCGCCTGGCCTCGGCGGCACTGCGGGCCAGCGGCTTGGTCACCAGCACGGCCTTGCCGGCCCCGGCCGCCGCCTCGACCGCCTCCAGGTGCATGTGGTTGGGCAGCCCCACCACCACCGTGTCCACCTCGGGATGGCCGACCGCCTCCTCGATCGAGGTCGTCGACTCCGGCACCCCCCACCGCCCCCGGAACGCCGCCCCCCGCTCCTCCGACCGCGAGTAGACCACCTGCACCCGGTCGAGTCCCCGCTGCCCATGCAGTGTCATCGTGTAGAAGTCGCCGATCAGCCCGGTCCCCAGCATCGCGACCCGGTGTGCGTTCGACATCCAGCGCCCCTCACCCTCGACGGCCGTCCCACATGTCTAGACATTCAACCATGCGGGAACTGCGGTTTGCGACGCCGCCCGAGGCACCCGGCGGTTGTACGACGATCCCGCCAGCGCGTGGGAGAGCCTCCCGCCTGGTGGAGGGCGGCCGCCGGCCGGGTACAGTGATCGGCGTAGCCCCTTGCGTCGAGGCGTCATCTGGACGGTGGCGACAGCCCGGACCACGACTTCGGTCCCTAGCAGCGACGCCCTGTTGGCCCGCTCGGCATCCTAGGCGCCTGGCCCCCCTGGCCTGCTGATCGGTTCGCCAGTTCCGGCAACCCAGAAAGGTAGGCAGCGCCATGCCCATCGACCCGACCGACCTGGCCAAGAGCATCGGCGCCCTCGGGTCCCTGGACCCGGAACAGGGCCTGGCCCCGACCCTGCAGCAGATCGCCGATGGGGCCAACCAGCTGTTCGCCGCTGACGCCGCCGGGCTGATGCTGGTCGACGCCAAGGGCCAGCTGCGCTGGGCCAGCGCCTCCGACCAGACCGCCCAGACCATCGAGGACGGCCAGGAACGGCTGGCCAAGGTCCCTGTGCGGTGGCGTTCAGCCAGCGCCTGCCGGCGGCCATCCACAACATCCACACCGAGCCAGACTGGCAGGAGTTCGCCCAGGTCCTGCTCGGTGAGGGCGTCTGCGCGGCCCTGAGCGTGCCGGTCGAGCTGGACGGTGGGGTGATCGGCACCCTGGACATCTACGCCCGTGAGCCGCGGGACTGGGGTCCCCGCGAGGTCGCCGCCCTGCAGGCCTATGCCGGACTGGTGGCCAGCCTGCTCTCGGCGGCGGTGGCCGCCCAGGTCAAGGGGCGGCTGGCCGATCAGCTGCAGGCCGCGCTGGAGCATCGTTGGCTGATCGAGCAGGCCAAAGGCGTTGTCATGGGTCGTGAGCACCTCGATGCTCAGGCCGCGTTCGAGCGGCTGCGGGGGGCGGCCCGGTCCTCGACCCGGCGGCTGGCCGACGTGGCCCGCGAGGTGACCGCCGGCCAACCCCTGCCAGCCGACCGACAGGAGCTGGCCAAGGCACGGGCTGGGCAGGCCAAGGACCGCGAGCTCGGCAGCTAGCCGCGCCGGCCAGCAGGCGTCGCCGTGATCGAGACCTGCCAGACGTGGCAGAGAGAGGGAACACCAGCATGACTGTTGGGACCGTCAGGTGGTTCAACGCCAATCGGGGCTACGGCTTTATCCAGCCCGAGTCCGGCAACGACGTCTTCGTCCACGTCAGCGCCATCCAAGACGGCGGCTCGCTGGAGGACGGCCAGGCCGTCGAGTTCGACATCACCCAGGGCCAGAAGGGCCCCCAGGCGACCAACGTGCGCCCGGTC
>JBJMHP010000254.1:0-10733 GCA_045807325.1 Actinomycetes bacterium
CGCCGGCCGCCCTCGTCGTGCCCGACCACGCCGTGCAGCATCCCGACCCCGAGGTCGAACCCCTCCAGCAGGAAGAACCCGGCCCACAGCACGGTGAGAACGAGGAACCAGAAGGCGACGAGGGTCATGGCGGCCTCTCCGGTCGAGCGGACGGATCGCGGGTCAGTAGGTCGGCGCGGGCTCCGGCGCCTCCTCGGCCTCCTCGGCCGCCTCAGTCGGCGCCGGCTCGTCGGCCAGCTCGCGCCGCGCGAAGCGCGCCATCAGCCCCCAGCCCACGACGGCGAGCACGCCGTACAGCAGGACGAAGACGATCAGGCTCACCACGATCGAGGTGGAGTCGACCGACGGCGAGTTGGCGTCCTTCACCTGCTGCAGGCCCTGCACGATCCACGGCTGGCGGCCGTTCTCGGTGAGCACCCAGCCGGCCGTGTTGATGACGAACGGCAGCGGGATCGACCACACCGCGACCCGGAGGAACCACCGCGAGTCGGCCAGCTTCTTCCGCCGCCACAGCCCCCAGAGGCCGATGAGCAGCACCAGGCTGCCGAGGTAGGCCATCACGCGCATCGACCAGTACTGGATGAACACGTTCGGCACGTAGTCACCGGGGCCGTACTGCTGCTGGTACTGGGCCTGCAACTCGTCGATGCCCTCGACCGGGCCGTCCCAGTGGTTGGTGGCGAGCAGGGAGAGCAGGTGGGGCACGGCGAGGATCTTCGTGGGGTCGTGGTCGTCGTTGCCGCCGCCGATCTGGAACAGCGAGAAGGAGCACGGCTGGCACGAGGTCCACTGCGCCTCGGCCGCGGCGATCTTCATCGGCTGGAACTTGCCCTCGGTCACCCCCAGCTCGCTGCCCACCAGCAGCTGGATCATCGTGGCCGGCACCAGCAGGACGAGCGCGATCCGTGCCGAGCGGTCGAACGCGGCCGCGTGCGAGCCGCGGCGCAGGTGCCAGGCGGAGATGCCGAGCACGACGACGGCGGCGGTGATCACCGAGGCCAGCAGGACGTGCACGAAGCTGCGCAGGAACACCGGGTTGGTGAGCACCGCCCCGATGCTGGTGAGCTGGGCGTCGCCGGCGCTGTCGATCTTGTAGCCGACCGGGTTCTGCATCCAGGAGTTGGCCGCCATGATGAACGCCGCGGACAGCACGCCGCCCGCCGCGGCCGCCCAGATCGTGGCCAGGTGCACCCGCCGGGACAGCCGGTTCCAGCCGAACACCCACAGCGCCAGGAACGTGGACTCGAGGAAGAAGGCGGCCAGCCCCTCCATGGCCAGGGGCGCACCGAACACGTCGCCGACGAAGCGTGAGTAGCCCGACCAGTTCATGCCGAACTGGAACTCCTGCACCAGCCCGGTCACCACGCCGACCGCGACGTTGATGACCAGCAGGGTGCCGAAGAACCGGGTCAGCCGCAGGTGCTCGGGATGGCCCTTGCGATACCAGAGCGTCTGCAGGATCGCGGTCAGGAACGCCAGCCCGATGGTGAGGGGCACGAACAGGAAGTGGTAGATCGAGGTGGTGGCGAACTGCAGCCGCGACAGGTCGACCGACGACATGACCAATCACCCCTCCAAGCCCGGGTACGTCCCTCCCCACCATGGAGCCCCGCGCCGGGGCCTGGTGGCATCACCCCGAAGGGATGAACTCAGCCGCCGCCATTGCCGTCCTGGCCGAGCTCCAGCCGCCGGCAGCGGCCGAACGGGCCGGCGTCGCCATGGGTGATAAGCAGCACCGACCGTTCGCCGGCCTCCCGCCAGAGGTCGTCGAGCAGGCCCTCGGCCGTGGCCGAGTCCAGGTGGGCCGTCGGCTCGTCCAGCACCAGCACCGCCGGATCGGCCAGGAAGGCGCGGGCCAGGGCGAGACGCTGGCGCTGGCCACCCGACAGGGCTCGTCCGCGCTCGCCGACGACGGTCTCGAGGCCGTCGGGGAGCGACGCCACCCACGTCCCCAGGCGGGCGTTGGCCAGCGCCCGCTGAAGGTCGCCTTCGCCGGCGTCCGGGCGGGCCAGGAGGAGATTCGCCCGGATGGTGGAGTCGAAGACGTGCGGCTCCTGGGCGCTGAGGAGCACGGCCGCCCTGATATCGGCCTGGCGGTGCTCGCGCAGGTCGCGGGCGCCGATGCGGGCCTCACCGCCCCGGCGTTCGAGGAATCGGACCAGTAGCTGGGCCAGTGTCGTCTTGCCGGTCCCCGAGGGCCCGGCCACGACCATGCGGGCGCCGGCGGGCAGGCGCAGGCTGACGCCGTCCAGCACCCGGCGCCGGTCCGGCCGGCGGTCGACGACCACCCGGTCGACCGTCACCCCGAGGTGGCCGGCCGGGGCCGGGGCCGGCCGGACCGGGTCGGCCACCTCGGGCCGGCGGTCGACCAGCTCCAGCACCCGGCGGCCGGCGGCCAGCACCGCCGGGAGCTGGCGGGCCGCCACCGACAGGGGCAGCACGGCCTCGAACGCGCCCACCGCGACCAGGGTGAGGGGCGCCACCAGCAGCGGGTCGAGCGCGCCCCGGCCGGCGGCGGCCGTGGTTGCGGCCAGGACGGCCAAGGCGGTGAGGGAGGCGGCGCCGACACCGGTGGCGTCGGCCACCCCGGCGCCACGGGCGTCGCGGAGGGCGACCTGGACCAGGGCCCGGTCGTCGTCGGCGACAGCCGCGGCGGCGCGGCCGTCGGCCCCGTTCAGCCACAGCTCGTCGGCGGCGTCCAGGGCGTCGACCAGGTCGGCGGTGAGCCTGGCCCGCAGGGCCGCCTGGCGCCGCTGGGAGCGCGTGACCACCCGGGCGGCGACCAGGGGACCGAGGACGGCGGCGGCGGCCAGGCCGACGCCGAGCAGGACACCGGCGGCGGGGGAGACGACGAGGACACCACCCACGACCACCGTGGAGGCGACCACCGCGACCCCCGCCGGGAGCAGCAGCCGCAGGGCCAGGTCCTGGAGCTGGTCGATGTCGGCCACCATGCGGCTCAGCAGCTCGCCGTCCCGGTAGCCCTCCAGCCCGGCCGGGGCCAGCGGCTCGATGCGGGCCAACACCCGCCCCCGCAGGTTGCCGAGGGCCCTGAAGGCCAGGTCGTGGGAGGACAGCCGCTCGGCGTAGCGCGCCACCGGCCGGGTCAGGGCGGCGACCCGGACGGCGACCATCACCGAGGTCAGCGACAGGATCGGTGGTTGCTCGGCCGCCCGGCAGATCAGGTAGCCGGCCAGCCCGACGAGCACCGCACCGGCGATGACGGCCAGGGCCCCCAGCCCGACCGACAGCGCCAACCATGCCGGAGACAGGCCGAGCAGCCCGACCAGCCGGACCAGCACCCGCGCGGGCCGGGGGGCCGGGGAGTGGGCGCTCACCGGACACCCGCCATGACCGCGAACCGCCCGGCCTCCAGCCGCAGCACACGGTCGGCCCTGGCCGCCAGGTCGGGGTCGTGGGTGATGAGCAGGACCGTCCGGGTCCCGCGCAGCCCGTCGACGGTGGCGGCGACCTGGGCGGCGGCGGCCGGGTCGAGGTGGACGGTCGGCTCGTCCAGGACCAGCAGGTCGGCGTCGCGTAGCAGGGCCCTGGCCAGCCCGAGCCGCTGGCGCTGGCCGGCCGACAGCCCATGGCCGCCGCTGCCGACCACGGTTGCGTAGCCGTCGGGAAGGTCCCCAATGAAGCGGTCGGCGCCGGCCAGGCGGGCCGCCTCCTCGATCGCCGCCTGGCCGGCGTCGGGTCGGCCCAGGGCCACGTTCGCGGCCACCGTCCCCGGGATCAGGGCGGGGTGCTGGGACGCCCAGGCCACCCGCTCCCGCCACCGGTCGAGGTCACCGTCGGTCAGGGGCCGCCCGCCGGCGACGACGACGCCCTCCTCGGGCCGGGTGAGCCCCAGCAGCACTCGGCCCAGGGTGGTCTTGCCGGCCCCGCTGGCCCCGACGACGGCCACGACCTCGCCGGGATGGAGCTCCAGGTCGACCCGGTGCAGCGCCGGGAGCGGACGCCCCGGGTGGCGGACGGTGACCCCGCGCAGGCCGACCGGCGGCAGGCTGGCATGCTCGCCGATCGCCTCGGTCGGGTCGGGGCCGGCCGGCCTGGCCTCGGCCGGCCCCGGGTCGAGGGCGTCCAGGACCCGTTCGATGCCGGCCAGCCCGTCGGCGCTGGCGTGGTAGAGGGTGGCCACCGCCCGCACGGGCGCGTACAGCTCGGGCACCAGCAGCAGCACCGTCAGCGCCGGCCGCAGCCCGACGGTGCCGGCGACCAGCCGCACGCCCAGGGTGACGGCCACCAGCGCGGTCGACAGGGTGGCGGCCAGGTCCAGGACGACCCCGGAGAGGAACGACAGCCGCAGCGTGGCCATGGTCGTGCGCCGGTACCGGTCGGTGACCTCACGGATCCCGGCGACCTGGGCGGTGCCCCGGTTGAAGGCCCGCAGGGTCGGCAGGCCGCGCACGACGTCCAGGAACCAGCCCGAGAGCGCCACCAGGGCCTGGAAGTTGGCCCGTGCCCGGGCGCCGGCCGAGCGCCCGATGAGGGACATGAACACGGGGATGACCGGCAGGGTCACGGCCATGATCAGCGCCGAGGTGAGGTCGACGGCGGCGCTCCAGCACAGCACGGCCACCGGGACCAGAACGGCCAGGACCACCTGGGGCAGGTAGCGGGCGAAGTAGGTCTCCAGACCGTCGACCCCCTGGACGGCCCCGGCGGCCAGCTCGGCGCTGTCCCAGTGCCTGGGAGCCCTCCAGCCCGGGTGGAGGCGACGCTCGACCAGCTCGGCCCGCAGGGCCGACATCACCCTGGTGGCCGTGCGCCGGCCGCTCACCTCCACCACGTGGGTCAGCCCGGCCCGGGCGGCGATGATCACCGCCACCGCCGCCACCAGCGATGCCGGCACCTGGCGCAGGCGGCCCTCGGCCGCGTCGGCGATCACGGCCGCCAGGAGCGTCAGCTGCGCCAGCAGCAGGAGCGTCCCGGTCAGGCCGGAGGCGACGTTGAGGATCAGCATCCAGCGGCCGCCCGCGGTCCGCTCCAGCAGCCGTCGGTCAAAGGGACGAAGCGTCCGGCCCCGGCCGGCCCGGCGCCCGACGCTTCGTTGCATGGGTGTATCCATTTCTGTCAGTAGCCGGCTGCTGGAGGTCCTGCGGCCGGCGGCCTGAGCGGTCGCCTCGCCTTGCTTACTCGCCCGGGGCGCGGTCCGGGTCCTCGTCGGCGGCCACGTGCCGGCGCAGGCGGAGCCCGTGGCGCTTGTGGGTGCCCGCGGTGGCCTCCTCGTCCACCCTGTCGGTGGCCGGCGCGATGAACTCGCTGTCGGCCCCGGAGGGGGCGGCGCCCGGGGCGACCGGGCCGTAGTCGAGCCCGTAATGCTGGTACAGGCGTGCCTCCTCGTCCGCGCTCAGGTGCCCGTGGTGGTCGACGCTCGGCGCCTCGTGGATGTGGCTCTGGGTGTAGGGGACCTGCACTCGCATGCCGTGCGCCGTGGCCTGGGACAGCGGCACGAAGGTCTCCCGGTGACTGAAGAGCGCGCTCCTGATCCCGGCCCACTCCGGACGGCCGGTCGCCTCGTCCACAAACAGATCGGTGATGACCCCGACCGGGTGGCCGTTCTGGTCGATCACGTCGCGCCCACGCCAGTTGGGGGCGTCGTCGAGGTCGTACATGGACATGCGGCACCTCCAGGAACCGGGGCGCCGGTCATCGGCCGCCCTCCGTCCTCATGGAATCCGTCCACCGGACCGACGGCATCACCCTTATGGGGTGAATCGCAACGCCGCGGCGGGCTGGGGAGTTGATTTCACCCCTCGTGGGTGATGCCGGGTGTTCGCCGTGTCGGACAAGCTGGATTCGTGAGACGCGGGCAAGGGCCCGATGCCAGCCGTGGAGGCCGGTCGGCGGTCGCAGCCGACCCTCTCCTTCGATCTGGTGGAGTCGAAGCTGCGGTCCCCCCGATCCGCCAGGGGATCGTGCCCCGGCCGGCCCTGGTCGACCTCCTCGACGCCCGGTCGGTGCCCCTGATCCTCGAGTAGCGCCACCGGGTCGGGGCGGTCGGGGGCCGGGGCCCATCGTTGGTGGCTGGACAGCGGCGTCCGGTCCCGCGCCTGTCTGCCCTCTGCGCTGCGGTCAGTGGCGCTCGGGTGCGCGATCCTTCGCACAGCCATCGGACCGCACCTCCTCCTAGCGGATCCTCGACAGCGGGGTTGCGCCGTGGCGGCGGCGTTGCTGGCCGGCGAGGTGCCGTCCATTGGCCTGCACATCCCACGGCACCGATGGCGGGGTACGGGCATCGGCCAGCTGGAGCGGTGGCAGGTAGCGGCCAACGGCGAAGTGTCCGTCGGGGCCGTCCAGCAGCCAGGTCGAGCCCTTTGGCCAGACCAACGGCTGGTCGATCACCAGCCCGTCGGTGACCAGGCGGGCCAGCACCTGGCCGATCACCTCCCCATGGGTGCACACCACCGCGTCCTGCGCCTGGAGGTGCCCAAGCAGCGCGAGCACCACCACGAGGTCGGCGGCCACGCCCAGTGCCGGCAGAGGTTCGATGCCCAGGTGGCGGTCGAGAGCGAGCGGCTGCACGGTCTGCTGGCAGCGAACGGTTGGGCTGGAGAGGACTCGCCCGATGGGGTAGTCCTCAAGACGAACCAGCAGCCCGGCAGCCTCGGCCTGCCCCGCCGCTGACAGGGGTCGCGTGCTGTCGGGCCCCTGCCAATGGTGCTTGTCGCCGGCGTGGGCATGTCGGACCAGCAGGAGCATCGCCAACCTCACAGGCGCCTTGGAATCGACGCGTCAGGCGCCGCCATCGTGCAGGAACCCTCCCACCGCGCCGGGTGGCGAGCATCACCCGATTGGGATGAACCAGGGGATGCGGATCCTCGTGTCGGTTCATCCCATCGGGATGATGCCCTGAGACATGGGGCCTTGGATCCTTGGTCCATGGGCCCTGTGACGGCGAGGACGACATGACCCAGCAGTTGAGAACCGGCCGCGGGCAGCAGACAACCGGGGAGGAGGCCGGGCGGCCGCAGAGCGGGCGCTATGTGTCGGTGCTGGGGGGAATCCGGCCCTACCAGCGGAGTTGGTTGCAGACCGACATTATCGCCGGGATCACCCTGGCCGCGCTGGCCATCCCCGAGACCATGGGTTACACCAAGATCGCCGGGATGCCGGTCATCACCGGCCTGTACACGATCCTGATCCCGATCGTCGTCGCCTTCGCGTTCTTCGGGTCGTCGCGGCACCTGATCGTGGGGGCGGACTCGGCCACGGCGGCGATCATGTTCGCCGGGATCACCAGCCTCGGGATAGCCGGGCTCCAGCCGGCAACGCCGCAGTGGGTCGCCCTGGCCGGGCTGAGCGCGCTACTGGCGGGTGGGCTGCTCTGGCTGGCAAGGGTGGCCCGCCTGGGCTTTCTGGCCGACTTCCTCTCGCGAACGGTGCTGGTCGGCTTCCTCACCGGCGTCGGCATCCAGGTCGCGGCCGGCCAGGTAGGCGGCATGCTCGGCATCCCCAAGCAGACCTCCGGCATTCCGCTGTTCAGCGGCAACCTGATCGAGTTCTTCAAGAGCCTGGGACATGTCGGCCTGGCGTCGTGGCCGACGGTGCTGGTCTCGGCGTCGGTGCTGGCCGTGCTGATCATCTTCGAGCGTTGGGTCAAGGCGATCCCGGGTGGGCTGGTGGCGGTGGTCGGCGCGATCGTGGCCAGCTGGGCGTTCGACCTCCAAGCCCACGAGGTCTCGATCCTGGGTCCGGTGCCCAGCGGCCTGCCCAGCATCGGGCTGCCCACCGGGGTGACCTGGCACGACGCCGCCCTGCTGCTGCCCGTCGCGGTCTCGATGTTCCTGGTCATCCTGGCCCAGAGCGCGGCCACCTCACGGGCCTATGCCGTCAAGTACAACGAACGCTTCACCGAGAACACCGACCTCGTCGGCCTCGGGCTGGCCAACGCCACGGCCGGGTTGAGCGGCACCTTCGTGGTCAACGGCAGCCCGACCAAGACCGAGATGGTGGACGAGGCCAAGAGCCGCACCCAGGTCGCCCAGCTGACGACCGCGGTCGTGGTCGCAGTCGTGCTGGTGTTTTTGACCAGGCCGCTGGAGTACCTGCCCAACGCGGTGCTCTCGGCGGTGGTGTTCCTGATCGGGGTCAAGCTGATCGCCATCCGAGGGATGCGGGCCATCTACGGCCTGCGCCGGGACGAATTCTGGGTGGCGGTGCTGACGGCGCTCGTGGTCGTGGTCATCGGGGTCGAGCAGGGCATCATCCTGGCCATCGTGCTGTCGCTGCTCGTGCACGTCAAACGCCACTTCACCCCCCACGACACGGTGGTCCGCTTCGACCCCCAGGGACACATCAGGCTGGCCGAGCCCACCCCGGGCACGGTTACCGAGCCTGGCCTGGTCATCTACCGGTTCCCGGTCGGGATCTTCTACGCCAACGCCGAGCGCCTCTCCGAGGACGTCATGGGCCTGGTCAACGTCGCGGATCCGCCGCGCTGGTTCGTCCTGCACGCCGAGGCGATCGACGACATCGACTACACCGGCGCCCAGACCCTGCTCGAGCTGGCCGACCACCTGCAGGAACGCGGGATCGTCTTCGCCGTGGCCGAGGCAAGCGACGACCTCCGGCGCGAACTGGACCGCTTCGGGCTCACCGGCAAGATCGGCCCCGACCACTACTTCGACAGCATCCACGCCGCCCGCCACGCCTTCCACGCCAGGGGCAGGCGATGAGCGCTGGTGGGGCGGCCAGGGGTCCGGCGTCGCCCAGGCGAGTGCGGCCCACTGCGGCTGAGAGCCCACCACGCGCTGGGGCCATCCTGACGGTGCTGATCCTGGGCGCGGTGGTGGCCAACGTCAACCTGGCGATCGCCAATGTGGCGTTGCCGTCGATCGGGGCGGCGCTGGATACCAGCCAGGCCGAGCTGAACCTGGTTGCCGTCGGGTTCACCCTGGGGCTGGCCGCCTCGGTGCTGTACCTGGGGGCGCTGGCCGACCGCTACGGCCGCAAGCCGGCCATGATGGCGGGTGCTGCCCTGTCGGTCCCGACGGCGCTGCTGGCCGCGTGGGCGCCCAATGCCACCGTGCTGATCGTGGCCCGGGTGGCCGGAGGGGTGGCCGCGGGGCTGCTGTACCCGATCACCCTGTCGCTGATCACGGGGCTGTTCCGCGGCGGCGCGCGCACCCGCGCGATCGCGTTATGGTCGGGGATCGGGGGTGGCTGCTCGGCGCTGGGCCCCCTGGTCGGTGGGCTGCTGCTGGGCCGCTTCTGGTGGGGGTCGGTGTTCCTCCCCTCGGTGCCGATCGCGGTGCTGGTGGTCGTGCTGGCCGGCCGGTGGCTGCCCCGGCACGCCGGCGAGACCAGCGAGCCGGTCGACCACCTCGGCGGGGTCCTGTCGGTGGTGTTCATCGGTCCGCTGGTGCTGGCCATCAGCCTGGTCCCCAACGATGGCTTCAGTGGCACGGTCCTTGGGCTCTTCGCGGTCGCGCTGGCCGGGCTGGTCCTGTTCGTGCTCCGTGAACGTCGGGCGCCCAGCCCCTTGTTCGACCTCAAGGTGCTGGGTGCCCGGACCTTCACCATCGCCCTGATCGGCGGCACGATCACCTGGGGTGGTCTGCTCGGGGCCACCTTCATCGGCCAGCAGTACACCCAGAACGTCCTTGGCTACTCGCCGCTGTCGGCGGCGCTGATCACCCTGCCCGCGGCGGTGTTCGTGGCCGCGGCGGCACGGCCTGCGGGCCGGCTGATCGCCAGCCGCGGCTCGCGGGTGCCGCTGGCGCTCGGGCTGGCCGTGACCGCGGTCGGCTTCGGTGGGATGGCGCTGTTCGGGACAACCTCATCGGCGGTCGTCGTCGGGATCGTGTACGGCGTGTTGGGCCTGGGGATCGGCCTGGCCGGCCCACCCTCCTCCAGCTCGCTGATGGGCTCGGTCCCGGTGGAGCGGGCCGGGATGGGCTCGGCCTCCAACGACCTGCAGCGGGACTTCGGCGGGGCGCTGTTCCAGGCGGTGCTGGGCACCTTGCTGGCGGTGGAGTACACCCACTACTTCACCAAGGCGTTCGCCGCCCTCCCGCCACAGCAGGCCCAGCAGCTGTCGCAGCAGGCGGTGGCGACCATCAGCCAGTCGTTCGCCGGTGCCGAGCAGGTCGCCAAGCAGTTCCCCCAGGCTCAGGCACAGCAGCTGGTCGCCGCCGCCCAGCAGGCGTTCGTCGACGGCAAGACGGCCGCCATCCTGTTCGCCGCGATCGCCGCCATCATCGGCTTCGTGGTGGTCTTCTTCCTTTACCCGAACAAGCAGGACGAAGAGGCCACCTACGCCCGGGTGGCCAGCCAGAATCCGGCCGCTGGCGAATGAGCAGGCGGTCGGTCAGGGCGTGAACACTGAACCACCACGAGCAAGGAGCAAGGAGCATAGCAGCGGACAACCACACCACCATCGTCGGCAACCTGGTCGACGACCCCGAGCTCCGCTTCACCTCGAGCGGCGTCGCCGTCGCCAACCTGCGCGTGGCCGTGACCCAGCGGATCCAGCAAGACGGCCAGTGGCGCGACGGCGACACCAGCTTCTTCAAGGTCAACGTGTGGCGCAGCCAGGCCGAGCACCTGGCCGACTCCCTCGGCAAGGGCGACCGGGTCATGGTCACCGGCCGCCTGCGCCAGCGCAGCTGGGAGACCCCCGAGGGCGACAAGCGGTCGGTGGCCGAGATCGAGGCCGACGAGGTCGGTGCCAGCCTCAGGTGGGCCACCGCCAAGGTCGAACGCGCCAACCAGCGCGGCAACGG
>JBJMHP010000255.1:0-2943 GCA_045807325.1 Actinomycetes bacterium
TCCGGCACTACGGTGCTTGGCGGCCCACCGCTGCTGCCGGCTTCGGTGCGGGTCGACTGTCTGGCCGACTCGATGATCTCCTGATAGCGCTGTCGGCCAGCCTTGGCCCCCAGCACATATCCGGCGGCCCCACCGGCGGCCATGCCGAGGGTTCCCCCCGTCGCCTTCTGCGGCGGCCAGGCCGAACCCGCCGGGCACCCTGGCTGATCGCTTTCTGGGTCGCTTGGACGCCGGCCCGCGCCCGCCGGCCACCCTTCACGGTAACCCTTACCGGCAACAGGGCCATGCCCGTGAGCAAGCGGGCCGTCGCCCGGGCCAGGGCCGTGGTCTGCTGGGCGGCTCCGGTCACCGCCTGGTTGAGGGCCTTGGCGCGTCGGCGCCGGCGGCGTTGGCGGGTGATCGTTGCCGGGATGGTGCCAAGCCGGCTCACCGTCGTGCTCACCTGCCGGCCGATCCTCTCCCGCCGCCAGATCCCAACCGCCAGGGCAACCGCGGCGGCAGCTCCAGCACCGACCCGTGGGTCGGTGACTCGCAACCGCCTGGCCGCTACCAGGCCATCGTTGGTCGCAGCCGCCTCGGAGACTGGCTCATCGACCCGCCCGAGTGCTGGCGCAACCGCGGAGGCGGGGATCGGCGCCGGTTCGGGGGCCGCAGCCTCAGGCAGGGCACCGCCGCCGGTTGGCAGCGGCTCTTCGGCGGCCGTCGTTGGCTCCTCAGCAGGCACCTCGGGCTTCCCAGCAGCCACATCGGGTGTGCTGGCGGACATCGGCTCCTCCGCAGGCTGGGCTTCGCCAGCCGCCAGGGTCGGTTCGGGGGGCTCGGGTTCGCCGGCGGGGAGGCCGCTTGGCGAGTCGGCCCGGGAGTAGGGGACCCCATAGTGGCGGTACAGCTCGCCCTCCTGGTCCTCGGACAGCTCCCGGGCGGCCGGCATCGATGGCGCCCCCTCGACCAGGGTCTTGGCGAAGGGGACCCGGACGGTGTCGCCTTCCTCGCCGGCGCTGACCAGGGGAACGAAGGTTCGGGCTGGGCCGGTGGCGCCGGCCTCCAGCAGGGCCCACTCTGGCTGGTTGGTGACCTTGTCCAGGTAGATGACCTCGATGGTGCCGAGCGGCTCGCCGTGGTGGTCGACAAGGGTGCGGCCCTGCCAGCGGTGGGTGGCCTCTGGTCCAGGAAGCGTCATGGGTCTCTCCAACTCAAAGCAAGTGGGGCCGTGCTGAATGGGGTTGGTCCGCGGCCGGACGCCGTGGATTGGCGTTCCACCGAAGCTGGCTGACCATCCGGCCATCCCGTAAACCCAGTCATCAGCGCCAAGGATCGCTTCCCGGTACGCCGAAGGCGCGGGTGCGCCGGATTGCGCGGCCGTCTGCCCCGGGGCGTGGCCGCAGCCGAAGCCGCGAACCCGGCCCTGCGGCCGCGGCTGTCGGTTAACCACGATGCTGGTCGGGTTGCGGCTATGGCTGTCTCCAAGTGACGGTGGTAACCGGCCGCTGCCTGAGCCGGTCGGCCAGCGGCCCGCGACCAACGCTGCACGAAGTCGGCGCCCTGGCGCAGCCGCCGGCTGGTCAGGGACGTCTGATCGCCCGCCTCGGCGCGGCGGGCGGCCCGCTCCAACGCCCAGCTGGCGACCGGCGCCGCCACCGTGACCAGCGCCAGCTGGGTCGCTCGCCGCTTGGTGCTCGTCCGCATCTCATGCCTCCGATCGTCGCCAACGATGGACGGGATGGTGGGTGGTCTTGGGGTTATCGCAGGAGCAGGTTGAGCAGCACGGTGCCCACGACCGAGGCGACCACCGAGAACAGGATCATCACCAGACAGCCCGGCCAACCACCCAGCGGGCGGATCTGCACTCGTCCAGGTCGCACGGGTTGGCTCCTTCGGCTCCAGGTGGCCCACCGATCATCTATGGCCTTGTCCGGTCGTTGATGATCGGTGGGGCCAGCGACTACGTGACCAGGTAACGGCATGGCCGGAAGTGGCGCCGCGCCCCCCGACCATGCCACGCCGCCAGCCGTCGTCTATGACCTGGTGCGCCGGCGCGGGCGGGTCTGGGCGCCTAGGTCTTGGGCGTTCTGGGCGGCGCCTTGGGCGAGGTCCTGACCGTGCTCCTGGGTCTGCTCCTTGGCCGTGTCGGCGGCGCTGCTGGCCACCTCTTGGGCGACCTGCTTGCCCCGGTCCAGGGCCTCCTGCCCGGTCTCTTTGACCCGGTCCTTGACCTGGTCGGCCATCGGCCCCAGCCGCTCGTCCTCGACCCGGGTGCTGGGGGCGGCCAGGCCGGCCAGGAAGCCGACCGCGACCGCGCCGATGGCCAGCCCGAGCGGGTTCTCCTGGGCCAACCCAGCCGCACGCTTGGCCTGCTGCTTGACCTGGCCACCGCTGGGGGTGGCATCGCCCACCCGGGAGGTCGTGTCGCTGACCGCGTCGCCGGCCCGGGACGCGGTCCCGACCACGGCCTCCTTGGCTCGGGTGGCGGTATCACTTACCTTCGACTTCATGTTCTCCACCTTGTCGCTCACCGCGTCCTTGGCTCGGGAGGGCACATCGGCCTTGTAGCCGATGGCCTCGACGGTCTCGCTCATCTCGGACCTGGTCTGCTCTATGTCCTGTCGGATCGCATCTGGGTCTTGGCCCATTCCACGTCCTCCTTGACCGTCTCGATGGTCTGGGTGGGCACCGGCGGGGTGGCCCGCTTCATCCTGGCCTGGCCCTGCTTGACCAGGACGAAGGCGATGATCCCGTAGACCACGGCCACGATCAGGGCGGCCAGCCAGGCCGGCATGATCAGGTCAAGGGCCAGGATGAAGCAGGCGGTCAGGGCGCCGAGGGCGGCCAGCCCGAGGGCTCCGGCGCCGCCGAACATCCCCGCGCCGGCCCCGGCCTGCTTGCCCTTCTGCTGGAGCTCGGCCTTGGCCAGCTCCAGCTCCTGGTGGACCAGCTGGGTGGTCT
>JBJMHP010000256.1:0-37474 GCA_045807325.1 Actinomycetes bacterium
GGTCTACGTCAGCCAGATCGGCAACGACCAGGCCGGGTTCTTCGACTTCTACCGCCGGGAGCTGACCCCCCGGCTCTCCTGAGGCCGGCCGTCGTTCGAGGGCTCCCGCGTCCCGGACGTCTCCTCCTCCTCCTACTCCTCCTCGGTGGAGGTGGAGGAGGAGGAGGAGGAGGTGGAGGACCGCGCGAGCATCGGCACGACGTACCAGAGCCCGGCGAACACGACCAGGGCACCGACCGCGGTCAGCAGGGCCAGGTTGGTCGTGAACAGCACGTCGGTGATGACGTAGAGGGCGAGCACGATCGCCGCGGCCAGGAACACCGTGCCCACGATGGCCATCTGGTTGCCGATCCGGACCAGCCGCTCCTTCTCACCGGCCCGCCACCACAGCCGGTGGTGGGCCGAGGGGGCGATCAGGAACGCGGTGGCCAGGGTGGCGCAGGCGATCGAGGCGAAGAAGGCGTTGCGCATCGAGCCGGGGAGCTGGGCGAAGCGTTGCTGGAAGGGGGCGGTGAGCAGGAACGCCAGCAGCACCTGGACCCCGGGGATGACGACCCGCAGCTCCTGCAGCAGCTCCATCAGCTCACGGTTGAGCCGCTCTTTCCTGCTCTCCTCATCGGACATACGCCGTCCACCTCCCGTTCACCTGCATCCAGTGTGAACGGGAGGTGGACGGCGCAAACCGCCGATCAGCCGGCGCCGAGCTGCCGCTTGCGGGCCGCCATCCCCTCACCCAGACGGGTCAGCTCCTCCTTGCCGAGGACCTCCTCGGACTGCGGGAGCATCTCGCCCTCCTCCTCCTCGACGTGGTGGCGGACGTTCTCCATGAGCACGGTGACCTTGGCGTCGAAGGCCTCGTCCTCGGCCGACATCGAGGCCAGCTCGCCGAGCAGGATCTTGACCACGTGGTGCTCCTCGACGGCCTCGGCGACCAGCTCCTTGCCGTCCTTCCTGGCCTTGGCCTCGACCGCCGGGTAGTAGGTCTCCTCCTCGATGGTGGCGTGGACCTCGAGCTCCCTGATCATCCGCTCGACCAGCTGCTGCTTGGTCTTGTAGGCGCGGTCGCCCGCCTCCTCGAACTCGCGGAACAGCTGCTCCACCCTGCGGTGATCGGCCTTGATCAGCGCGACGGCGTCCTGTGCCATGGAGACCTCCCGGTAGATGTTGGGCGGCCCCAAGCTGCCCCGGTTCGGGGCCACGGAAACCCCCGCCGGTCAGCCGACCAGCAGCTGGGTGCGCAGGCGGCCCAGGGCGCGGCGGAGCAGCCGCGACACGTGCATCTGGGAGCAGCCCACCTTGGCGGCGATGTCGTACTGGTCGAGGTCGTGGAAGAACCGGAGCACCACGATCTCGCGCTCCAGCTCGGGCAGGCTGTCGACCAGCCCGGGCAGCAGGAGCAGGTCCTCCAGCTCCTCCCGGGGCGGGGCGGCCGCCAGCCGGTCCCCCAGCGAGGTGTCGCCCTCCTCGCCGACCTGCTGGTCGAGCGAGACCTCCGAGCGGGTGTGGGCGACCTCGATCGCCTCCAGCGTCTCGTCCTCGGAGATGCCCAGGTGCGCGGCCAGCTCGAGCACGGTCGGGGAGCGGCCCAGGCTGTGCGGCAGCTCGTCCAGGGCCTTGCACAGGCGCAGGGAGCGCTCCTTCACCGGCCGCGACACGTGGACCCGCCAGCTGGTGTCGCGCAGGTAGCGTTTGATCTCGCCGACCACGCAGGCCACGGCGTAGGGGACGAACGGGTTGCCGTAGTCGGGGTCGTAGCGGTCGACGGCCGCGACCAGGCCGACCCGGGCCGTCTGGCGCAGGTCCTCGGGGCTGGCCCCCCGGCTGCCCCGGTAGCGCTCGGCCAGCCGGTCGGCCAGGCCGAGGTAGGACACGATGATCTGCTCGCGGATGTCGGGGTCGCGGGTGTCGGCGTACTGCCGGAACCAGGCCTCCACGCGGTAGACGGCGTGCTCGTCCCCGGGGAGGACCTCGCTGGCGGCAGGGATCGACTGGGCCGGGTGGACCACAGGCGTCTCCGGAAGTCGGTCGTCCACGGGGGCTCGGAGGACGAGTCGAACGTAGACACTTCTACGCCTGCTCTACGCGGTCCGCAACAGCTACGGTTGCCGTCGGCCCTCCGGCGGCGGGAACGGACCGGCCCTGGGGAGCAGCGCCGGGACCTCGTGGCCCAGCTGGGCGCTCAGGAAGGCGGCCGTGGGCAGCAGCGCCTCCAGGTCGTAGCCGGTGTGCAGGCCCATCCGCTCCAGCAGGTACACCAGGTCGTCGGTGGCGATGTTGCCGGTCGCCTTGGGGGCGAACGGGCAGCCGCCGATCCCGCCGGCGCTGGCGTCCAGCACCGTCGCCCCCGCCTCGACGGCGGCCACGGCGTTGGCGAAGCCGGTGTTGCGGGTGTTGTGGAAGTGGAAGCGCAGCGGCACCGAGTCGCCGGCGGCGTCGCGGGCCCTGGCGGCGAGGTCCCGGACCTGGGAGGGCACCCCGACCCCGATGGTGTCGGCCAGGCACAGCTCCTGCGCCCCGGCCGCCGCCCCCCTGGCCGCCAGCTCGGCCACCCGCCCGGGGTCGACCTCGCCCTCGAACGGGCAGCCGAAGGAGGTGGCCAGGGTGAGGGTACGGAACAGCCCATGCTCCCGGGCCCGGCCGAGCACGTCGGCGGCGGCCTGCATGCTCTCCTCGGTGGAGGCGTTCTGGTTGCGCCGGCTGAAGGTGTCGCTGACCCCGACGACCACGTTGACCTCGTCGACCCCGGTGCCCAGGGCCCGGTCGAGGCCGCCCCGGTTGAGGACCAGCCCGGCGTAGGCGACCCCGTCGGTCCTCGGCACCCGCTCCATGACCGCCTCGGCGTCGGCCATCGCCGGGACCAGCCGGGGATGGGCGAACGACACCGCCTCGACCCGCCTGGCCCCGGCCTCGACCAGCCGGCCGATCAGCTCGACCTTGGCCTCGGTGGAGAGGACCACCGGCTCGTTCTGGAGGCCGTCACGGGGACTCACCTCCACGATGGTGACGTCCATGGGCCCCATGGTAGGCGGCCCGGACGCCGGTGTGGGGCCGCTCAGGCGCGGACGGCGAACAGCCGCCACTCGCCGCCCTCATCGCCCCTGGCGGGCCCGCTTGGCGGCGCGGCCGCGGGCGGCGGCGTCCAGGACCCGCTTACGCAGCCGCAGCTGGGTCGGCGTCACCTCCACCAGCTCGTCCGGCCCGACCCGCTCGATGGCCTGCTCCAGCGACAGCACGGTGGGCGGGACCAGCCGGATGGCCTCGTCGGCGGCGTGGGTGCGGAAGTTGGTCTTCTGCTTCTCCCGGGTCGGGTTGACGTCCATGTCCTCGGGGCGGGCGTTCTCGCCGATCACCATGCCCTCGTAGACCCTGGTCCCCGGGCCGACGAACAGCTCGCCGCGCTCCTGGAGCTGCCAGAGGGCGTAGGCGGTGGTGGTGCCGACCCGGTCGGCCACCAGGGCGCCGTTGACCCGTTCGTTGATCGGCCCGGCCCAGTCGTCGTAGCCGTCGAACAGGTGGTGGAGGATGGCCGTGCCCCTGGTCGCGGTGAGCAGGCCGGAGCGGAAGCCGATCAGGCCCCTGGCCGGCACCCGGAACTCCAGGCGCACCCAGCCGGTGCCGTGGTTGACCATGTCGGTCATCCGCCCCCGGCGCAGGGCCAGGCCCTGGGTGACGACGCCGACGAACTCCTCGGGCACGTCGAGGGTGACCGCCTCGTACGGCTCCTGGAGCCGCCCGTCGACGGTGCGGGTGATGACCTCGGGCCGCGACACCTCCAGCTCGTAGCCCTCGCGCCGGGCCTGCTCGATCAGCACGGCCAGCTGGAGCTCGCCCCGGCCCTGGACCTCGAAGGTGTCGGGCGAGGCGGTCGGGACCACCCGGATGGCCACGTTGCCAAGGACCTCGCGGTCCAGCCGCTCCTTGAGGTGCCGGCTGGTCAGGTAGGTGCCGTCGTTGCCGGCGAACGGCGAGGTGTTGACCCCGAACCGCATGGCGATGCTCGGCTCGTCGATCGAGACCACCGGGAGGGGGCGGGGGTCGTCGGGGTCGGTGACGGTCTCGCCCACGGTCACGTCGCCCAGCCCGGCGATGGCCACGATCTCGCCCGGCCCGGCGTGCTCCAGGTCGGACCGGGACAGGCCGATGGCCCCGACGATCTTGGTCACCTTGGCCTGGGCCAGGGTGCCGTCGCGCCTGGCCACCCCGACCCGGTCGCCGACCCGGACCTCGCCCTGCCACAGCCGGCCCACGGCCAGCCGGCCGACGTAGGGGTCGGCGTCCAGGTTGGTGACCAGGAACTGGAGCGGGTGCCCGGGCTCGTAGGCGGGCGGCGGGGTGGTGGCGACGATCGTCTCCAGCAGCGGGGCCAGGTCGCCGGCCAGCTCGTCGGGCCGGTGGCCGGCCCGGCCGGCGCGGGCGTTGGCGTACAGGATGGGGAAGCCGATCTGGTCCTCGTCGGCGTCCAGGTCGAGGAACAGCTCCTCCACCTCGGCCACCACCTCGGCCGGGCGGGCGTCGGCCCGGTCGACCTTGTTGACGCAGACCACCACCGGCAGCCGCCGCTGGAGGGCCTTGCCGAGCACGTAGCGGGTCTGGGGCAGCGGGCCCTCGCTGGCGTCGACCAGCAGCAGGACGGCGTCGACCATCCGCAGGGTCCGCTCGACCTCGCCGCCGAAGTCGGCGTGGCCGGGGGTGTCGACCACGTTGATGCGCACCCCGCGGAACTCCACCGCGGTCTGCTTGGCCAGGATGGTGATGCCCTTCTCCCGCTCAAGGTCCATCGAGTCCAGCACCCGGTCGACCACCTCCTGGTTGGCCCGGAAGGCCCCGGACTGGCGCAGCATGGCGTCGACCAGGGTGGTCTTGCCGTGGTCGACGTGGGCCACGATGGCCACGTTGCGCAGGTCGGAACGGATCGCGGGCACGACGGAGGTCCTCTCGAGCGTCGGGGGTGGGCAACCCTCCAGTTTAGCGGAGCTCGTCCTCCGGGCCCCAGGTCAGCCGAGGGCGACCACCACGCCCTCGTCGCCGGCCAGGCGGAGCTCGCCGGCGACCGGGCGGTCCTGGCGGGCCGGGTGGGTGGCGGCCGCCACCCGGCCGGTCGGCTCCAGGCCGGGGACGGCCAGGCGGGCCGGGTGGGGGCCGAGGTTGAGGGCGACCAGGTAGCGGCCGTCGGGGCCGGTGCGCAGGTAGGCGAGGATGTCGCCGTCGGCCTCGACCGGCTCGTAGCCGCCGGTCAGGGCCGGGGCCGAGCGGCGCAGGCGCAGCAGGCGGCGGTGAGGCTGAGCATGGACCCCGGGTCGTCCCGCTGGGCGGCCACGTGGAGGGGCCAGTTCGCCTCACCAATCGGCAGCCACGGGCGGCCGGTGGTGAACCCGGCCCCGGGGCCGCCGTCCCAGGGCAGCGGGGTCCGCTCGGGGTCGCGGCCGCGGCCGGGGAGCAGGCGGGCCAGCGGGTCCAGGGCGTCGGTGGCCGGGATGGGCACGTCGACCAGGCCGAGCTCGTCGCCCTGGTACAGGATGGGCGTGCCCGGCAGGGTCAGCAGCAGCATGGCCGCCACCCGCGCCTGGGCCGGGCCGAGCCGGCTGGCCACCCGGGGCGTGTCGTGGTTGCCGAGCACCCAGTTGGGCCAGGCCCCGGCCGGGAGGGCGGCCAGGTAGCGGTCGACGTAGGAGGCGATGCCCCTGGCGTCCCAGGCGGCGGTGAGCAGCTCGAAGTTGAACGGGACCTGGATCCCGGAGCCGTCGGGGCCGTAGTAGGCGACGGCCTGCTCCAGTGGCAGCCCCAGCTCGGCCAGCAGCACCCGGTCGTCGCCGAACTCGTCGACCACCTTGCGCATCCGGGCGGCCAGCTCGCGGGTCTCGGGCCGGTCCACGTTCCAGACCGACAGCTCCCGCAGATACGGCATGTCCTGGCCCGGCCGGTAGCCGGGGTTGGGCGGGTTGCCGCGCAGCCGGTCGTCCTCGACCAGCACGATCAGGGCGTCGATCCGGAACCCGTCGATCCCCCGGGCCAGCCAGAAGCGCAGGGTGTCGAACATGGCCTCCTGGACCTGGGGGTTGCGCCAGTTCAGGTCGGGCTGGGAGTCCAGGAACACGCGGTAGTAGAACTGGCCGGTGGGCTCGTCCCAGCACCAGGCGCTGTCGCCGATGTAGCGCAGCCAGTTGGTCGGCGGGCCGCCGCCGGGCGGGGGATCGCGCCAGACGTACCAGTCGCGCCTTGCGCCGTCCCGGGAGGCCCGTGAGGCCTGGAACCAGGGGTGCCGGTCGGAGGTGTGGTTCGGCACCCAGTCCAGCAGCACCCGCAGCCCCCGCCGGTGGGCGGCCGCCACCAGCTCGTCCAGGTCGGCCAGGGTCCCGAACACCGGGTCGACGTCGGTGTAGTCGCTGACGTCGTAGCCGAAGTCGTCCATGGGCGAGGGATGCACCGGCGACAGCCAGACGGCGTCCACCCCCAGCCAGGTCAGGTGGTCGAGCCGCCGGAGGATGCCGGGGAGGTCGCCGACCCCGTCGCCGTCGCCGTCCATGAACGAGCGCGGGTAGATCTGGTAGATCACCCCGCGCTGCCACCAGGTCGCATCGGCCATGGACGCCTCAGGCTAGCAGCCACCGGGTACAGTGACCGGGGTGCGCCGGGAAGCCTGGTCGGCAGGTCCTGTTCCCTGTGTGCGAGGAGCGCGATGCCGACCCGCGATGGCCGCAGGCCGCCGGTCCCGCCGCCGCGGCGGCTGCCGGCCCCGTTGCGCGAGTACCTGCGCGAGGAGGCGGCCGGCGGGGTCGCGTTGACGGCCGCGGCGGCCCTGGCCCTGGCCTGGGCGAACTCGCCCTGGCGGGCCGCCTACGACGCCCTGTGGGAGACGACCCTGGCCGTCCGGCTCGGCCGCTTCGCCATCGAAGCCGACCTCCGCCACTGGGTCGACGACGGCCTCATGACCCTGTTCTTCCTGGTCGTCGGGCTGGAGATCAAGCGCGAGCTGGTCGCCGGCGAGCTGGCCAGCTGGCGCCGGGCGGCCCTGCCGGTGCTGGCCGCGGCCGGCGGCATGGCCGTCCCGGCGGCCATCTACGCCGCCGTCAACGCCGGCGGGCCCGGCGCCCCCGGCTGGGGGGTGCCGATGGCCACCGACATCGCCTTCGCCCTGGGCGTGCTGGCTCTGCTCGGCCCCCGGGTGCCGTCGTCGCTCAAGGTGTTCCTGCTCACCCTGGCCGTGGTCGACGACCTGGGCTCGATCGCGGTGGTGGCCCTGTTCTACAGCCGGGGCGTCGAGCTGGGGACCCTGGCCCTGGCCGCCGGGCTCCTGGTGGTGGTGGCGGCGCTGGTCCGGGCCGGGGTCTGGTGGCTGCCCCTGCACGTGGGGCTGGGCCTGGCCGTGTGGCTGACCATGTGGCACTCGGGGGTCAGCCCGGCCCTGGCCGGGGTGGCCATGGGCCTGCTCACCCCGGCCAGGCCGACCGCCCCGCCCGAGGTGGCCCGGGACGTGGGCGGCGCGCTGGCCGGCCAGCTGGCCGACGACCCGCACCCGCCGCGCCTGCGCGAGATGCTGCGCGAGGCCAGGGGGACGGTGCCACTGGCCGAGCGCCTGGCCCACGACCTGCACCCGGTCAGCGCGTTCCTGGTCGTGCCGCTGTTCGCGCTGGCCAACGCCGGGATCTCGCTGGAGCGGGGGGCCCTGGCCGGGGTCGGCGCCGGGGCGGTGCTGGGCGGGGTGGTGGCCGGGCGGGTGGTGGGGAAGCTGGCCGGGATCGCGGCCGCCACCTGGCTGGCCGTGCGGCTGGGGTTGGCCGACCGGCCGGAGGGGTCGAGCTGGGCCCAGCTGGCCGGGGTGGCCACGGTGGCGGGGATCGGCTTCACCGTGCCGCTGTTCGTGGCCGACCTGGCCTTCCCCGACGGCCGCTTCCAGGCCCCGGTCAAGGTCGGGCTGCTGGCGGCGTCGGTCATCGCCGGCGCGGCCGGCGCCCTGGTCCTGTGGCTGGCCGACCGGGGACGCCACGCAAGGGCCTGACCGGGCGACGTGGCCGTGGGAGATCACGATGTGAACCGGCGGACCCCTCGGCCGCGGCCAGCAGGACGTCGACGAAGTTGTCCACCACCAGGGTGACCTCGACGGCGTCGACCGGTTGCAGCTCGACCATGCGGGGTAGCCTTCCATATCCGCTCGACCTGGGGGAGGTTCTGTGCTGCTGGAGAAGGCGATGAAGCGGCTGGAGGAGGCCGAGGCCCTCGACCAGCCGGCCCAAAAGCTGGCCGACGTGGTGCACGCGGCCACCCGGCCCCGCCTGGTCAAGAACGCGCTCAGCGGGACCTGGCTGGGGCACCGGTTCCACCCGCTGCTGGTGGAGCTGCCGATCGGGTTCTGGTCCGGGGCCCTGGTGTTCGACATGATCGCGACCAGGCGGGCCCGGTGGGCGGCCGACGTGCTCGTCGGGTCGGGGGTCGTGGCCGCCGTGCCGACGGCGGCGGCCGGGCTGTCGGACTGGGCTGACACCTTCGGCGGCCCCAAGAGGGTCGGGCTGGTCCACGCCAGCTGCAACACGCTGGCGCTGCTGTCCTACTCGGGGTCGTTGGTGGCCCGGCTGCTGGGGCGGCGCAAGGCGGGGGTGGGGCTGTCGCTGGTCGGGGCGACGGCGATCAGTGTCGGCGGGTACCTGGGTGGGCACCTCTCCTACGTGCAGGCGGTCGGGGTGGAGCGGAAGTGGCTTGCCGGCGGGCCGAAGGACTGGACCGCGGTGCTGGATGCGGGCGAGCTGCAGGAGGCTACGCCGCGGGTCGTCCGGGCCGGGGACACAGAGGTGGTGCTGTACCGGGAGGGCAACCGGATCAACGCGCTGTGGGCGACCTGCACGCATGAGGGGGGGCCGTTGGGGGAGGGGCACTTCGCCGACGGGTGTGTGCGGTGTCCTTGGCATGGGAGCACGTTCCGGCTGGCGGACGGCAAGGTCGTGCGGGGGCCGGCGGCGGCCTCGCAGCCGGTGTATGAGGCGCGGGTGACCGATGGGAAGGTGGAGGTCCGGGCCGTGCCGTAGGGGTGGGTCCCGCACACCTGTGGTCTGGGAAAGCGGTTTGGTGGGCGCCTGGGTAGGTACTCAGGACTCCACAGGCGCAAGCGACATCGCGTTCCCTGCCGGGGGGCGCGCGAGGCGGCGTTGCCGATGCCGATCGACCGCAAGTCCGTCACGCAGGAGCTGCGGCTCCTTCTCCAGGGAAGGGACAGCCTGGCCGGCGAGGGGCTTGCTCCCGCCCTGCAACGGGTCGCCGAGGCGGCCACCACGATCCTGCGAGCTCAAGGCGCCAGTGTCCTGCTGGCCGACGAGCACGAGACCCTCCGCTGCGCTGCCGCGAGTAACCAACCTGGCCTGGGTCTGGCCACCGCGCAGGAGCACCTCCACGCCGGCCCGGCCCTCGACTCCTTCGCCAGCGAGCTCCCGGTTGCCTCCCGTGACGTCACCACCGACGGCCGCTGGCCCGACCTCCGGCATCTGATCGACCGAGCGGCCGTCCGTGCTGTCCTGTCGGCTCCCCTCACCTTCCCTGGCGGCCACCCGATCGGTGCCCTGAACCTCCACAGCTCCGAGGCCCGCGACTGGAACGTCGCCGAGATCGCGGCAACCGCCGCCTACGCCGGCGTGGTGGCCAGCCTCATCTCGATGGCGCTCGAAGCTCGCCTGCGTGGCGTCCTCCTGGACAAGCTCCTGGACGCCCTGCGCACCACGACCCGGCCCGACGTCGAGGACGGCTGACAGACCGGGGTCAGGTCAGCTGGGCGGCCAGGGCCTCGGCGTCGGTGACGGGGAGCTGGCAGACGAAGTGCTCGCAGACGTAGGCGGTGGGCCGGCCCTCCAGGGTGGGGCGGTCGGCCAGGAGGGGGATCTCCTGCTGGGCGGCCCTGTCGTCGGGTGCGGCGGCGGCGAGGACGCGGTTGGGCTGGTAGGTGGACCAGACCTTGGCCAGGAGGGTTCGGGTTTCTTCGGCTTGTGGGGGGCCGACGATGGCCACCTCGCGGACTCTGGACAGGGCGAAGTCGGCGGCGCCGAGGGCGTGGCCGAAGCCGGTGGGGGCGCGGGCCAGGACGCCGAGGACGGGGTGGAGGGCGGTCAGGCCGGACTGTTCCCAGTCGGGGGTGGCGGTCAGGCGGCCGAGGCGTTGGAGGACGTCGGCGGCGACTGAGGAGCCGGCGGGGATGGCGTTGTCGAACAGCTCTCGGGGGCGGACGATGAGCTGCTCGGCGTCGCGGCCGGTCTGGTAGAAGCCGTTGCCGTCGGGGTCGGCGAACAGCTCCAGGATGGCGTTCGCGAGTCGTCTGGCCTGGCGGAGCCAGTGGAGGTCGAAGGTGGTCTCGTAGAGGGTCAGGCAGGCGTCGGCCATGCAGGCGTGGTCGTCGAGGTAGGCGGGGCCGCCCTTGCGGCCGTCGCGCCAGGAGCGGAGGAGGCGGCCGTTGTCGGCCAGGGTGTCGAGGACGAAGCTGGCCGCGGACAGGGCCGCGTCGAGGTAGCGGGGCTCGTCGAAGGTGCGGGCGGCCTCGGCCAGGGCGGTGATGGCCAGGCCGTTCCAGGCGGCCAGGACCTTGTCGTCGGTGGCCGGGTGGACGCGGGTCTCGCGGGCCTCGAACAGCCTGGAGAGGGCGGCGGCCAGCTCGGGCTCCATGGCCGCGTCGGGGTGGGGGGTCCACAGGACGTTGGTGCCTTCCCAGTTGCCTTCGGGGGTGGCGCCCAGGTAGCGGGCCACGGGCTCGCCGGCGATGGCGGCCAGCTCGTCCAAGGACCAGACGAAGAACCTGCCCTCGACGCCCTCGGAGTCGGCGTCCTGGGAGGAGTAGAAGCCGCCGTCGGGGTGGCGGAGCTCGCGGAGCAGGTAGTCGGCGGTGCGGGTGGCCGTGCGCCGGTAGCGGTCGTCGCCGGTGAGCTGCCAGGCGTGGGTGTACAGGCGGACCAGCTGGGCGTTGTCGTACAGCATCTTCTCGAAGTGCGGGACCAGCCAGCGGCCGTCGGTCGAGTAGCGGTGGAAGCCCCCGCCGACCTGGTCGAAGATGCCGCCGGCGGCCATCCTGTCCAGGGTCACCCGGACCATGTCGAGGGCCTGCGGGTAGCCGCGCAGGTGGCAGCGGAGCAGGAACTCCTGCGTCATCGGCTGGGGGAACTTGGGGGCCGGGCCGAAGCCGCCCCAGGTGGGGTCGAAGGCGCCGCGGAGGCCGTCGAACGCCTGGCGCAGGGTGTCCTCGGTCGGCTGGGTGTCGCCGTCGCCGCCCAGGGCGTCCGACTGGGCGGCCAGCACCTGCACCACCTGGTCGCCCTGGCGGCGGACGTCGTCGCGGCGCCGGTCCCAGGCGTCGGTGACCGCGGCCAGGACCCGGCGGAAGCTGGGCATGCCGGGCCGGTCGACCTTGGGGTAGTAGGTGCCGGCGTAGAAGGGGCTGCCCGCGGGGGTCAGGAACACCGTCATCGGCCAGCCGCCGTGGCCGGTCATGGCCTGGACGGCGTCCATGTAGATGCCGTCCAGGTCGGGCCGCTCCTCGCGGTCGACCTTGACGCAGACGAACTGCTCGTTCATCTGGGCCGCCGTCTCGGCGTCCTCGAACGACTCATGGGCCATCACGTGGCACCAGTGGCAGGCGGCGTAGCCGACCGACAGCAGGATCGGCTTGTCCTCGGCCCGGGCCCGTTCCAGGGCCTCGGGACCCCACGGGTACCAGTCCACCGGGTTGTGGGCATGCTGGAGCAGGTAGGGGCTGGTCTCGTCGATCAGGCGGTTCGGCGCTGGCTGGTCGGTCATCGGCTCAGTGTAGGCTCGGCCGGCGAGCCAGCTGATCAAGGAGGACGCCGTGGACACGCGGGCGGTCGCGGCCTGGCTGGACGGCTACAGCCAGGCCTGGGGGACCTACGACCCGGAGGAGATCGGGGCGCTGTTCAGCACCGACGCCGTGTACTTCTACGACCCGTTCTCCGAGCCGCTGCGGGGGCGGGAGGCGATCGTGGCCGACTGGCTCCGGGACCGCGACGACGCCGGGACCTACGAGGGCAGCTACCGCCCGGTCCTGGTCGCCGGCGACCAGGCGGTGGCCAGGGGCTACAGCCGCTACTTCAACACCAACGGCACCGTCCGCGACGAGTACGACAACCTGTTCCTGCTCCGCTTCGACGCCGACGGCCGCTGCGCCGAGTACCGCGAGTGGTACATGCGCAAGCCCACGCCGGAGGGCGGCTGAGGGCCGGGGCTGCAAGGCGGCTGCAACCGGGCCGGCCATCCTGAGCCCGGAACGAACCGTTCGAGGGGGTCGCCGCTATGACGTCGCTGCTGGTGGATGTCGTCAGGAGGGAGCCGCTGGCCGCCACCGACGGCCGCTCGGGCAGCCTGCTGGAGCGGGTCGTCCTGGCCGGGGGCGAGGCACTGGTGGTCAAGCACGTCCGGGCCGGGGGCGACTGGATCATGCGGGCCACCCACGACGGCGGCCGGGCGGCCGAGCTGTGGTCCTCGGGCGTGCTGGCCCGGGTGCCGGAGGTGATCGACCACGCCGTCGTCGGGGCCGAGCAGGTCGAGGGCGGCTGGGTGGTGGTGATGCGCGACGTCGCATCCGGGCTGGTCGGAGCCCATGCCCGCCTGACCCGTGACGACAGCCGGCGGGTGCTGGAGGCGGCGGCCGCCCTGCACGCCAGGTTCTGGGACGAGCCGCCGCTGACGCTGTGCTCGATGGTCGACCGCTACCGGCTGCTCTCCCCGGCCACCGCCCGGCGCGAGCGCGACGGCGCCGACGAGGTCCCCAAGCTGATCGGCCGCGGCTGGGAGCGGTTCGCCGAGGTCGTCCCGGCCGAGGTCGCCGAACCCGTGCGGGCCATCCTGGAGCGGCCGGAGGCGTTCGCGGCCGCCCTGTCGGCGTTCCCCTCGACCCTCATCCAGGGCGACCTCAAGCTCGGCAACCTGGGGTTCCTGGAGGACCGGGTGGTGATGCTCGACTGGGGCACCCAGACCGGGTGGGCACCCCCGGCGGTCGAGGTCGCCTGGTACCTGGCCATCAACTGGAGCCGCATCGACGCCACCCGCGAGCAGGTGCTGGACGACTTCCGGGCCGCCGAGGGCGGGCGCCACGACGAGGACGCCCTGCGCCTGGCCCTCCTGGGCGGCCTGGTCCAGCTCGGTTGGGACAAGGCCCTGCACGCCAGCGGCCACCCCGACCCGGCCGTGCGGGCGGCTGAGGCCGACGACCTGGCCTGGTGGACCCGGCGGGCCCGGGACGCCCTGGCGGTGTGGGCGCCGTCGTGACCGACCCCCGGCGGGTGCGGCGGCTGTTCGCCGAGGCCTACGACGCCTCCGCGGCCGGCTTCGCGCGCAGCGCCGACCGGCTCGTCTATACCTACCTGGCCCGGCCGCTGGCCAGGGCCCTGGCCACCGCCGGCGGGCCAGTGCTGGACGTGGCCGCCGGGTCGGGCGCCCTGGGGCGGCTGCTGCCGGCCGCCGTCGCCCTCGACCTGTCCGCGGCCCAGCTGCGCCACAACCCGCTCCCGGCCCGCCTCCAGGGCGACGCCGAGCGGCTGCCGTTCCGCGACGACGCCTTCGCGGCCGCCGGCTGCGCGTTCGGCATCAACCACTTCCCCGACCCCGGGGCCGCCCTGGCCGAGATGGCCAGGGTCGCCCCCCTGGTCGGGGTGCTGACCTGGGTGCGGCCCGAGGCCCCCTACCGCCCCAAGCAGGCGGTCATGGAGGTGGTGGCCCGCCACGCCGGCAGCGACCGCACCACCGCCGGGGTGCTGGCCGACGAGCTCGGCGAGCGGGTCGGCTCCGCCGCCGCCGTCCGGGCCCTCCTGGACGGCGCCGGGCTTCGCTGCGAGGTCGCCGAGGTCTCGGTCGACCTGCCCTGGCCGGGCGCGGCCGCCTTCGTCGACTACCGCCTGGCCACCGTGGGCGTGGCCGGGCTGGTCGACGACCCGGCGGCCATCCGCCGCGAGGCCATCGCCGCCGTGGCCGCCCTCCCGCCCGACACCCTCCCCTGGACGCCCCGGCTGGTGCTGGGGGTGGGCCGCCGCTAGCGTGTGGCGGCGGCCAGGTGGCCGCGCCGCAGGAACGCCGGGCGCAGCTCGGCGGGCAGGGCGGCAGAGATGCCGTCGATGGCCGCGCGGGCCTGGGCCGGCGGGGCGACCTGGGCGACCAGGTAGTCGGAGCCGGAGGCGGCCACCAGCGCCAGGGCCTGGGGGCGGCGGCCGAGGCGGGCCAGGGCCAGGGCCTGGTACTTGGTCGAGCCGTAGGTCCGGGCCAGCTCAAGCAGGCCCTCGGCCGCCGGCGGGTCGAGGCGGCTGGTCAGCTCGGCGTGGCGCAGCTCGACCCGCCAGCGGTAGCCGAAGGGCCGGTCCAGCTGGCCGCCGGCCCGCTCCAGCAGAGCCGCGGCCTGGCCGTCGTCGCCGGCCAGCAGGGCGCACTCGGCCAGGGCGAGCTGGGCGTGCAGGCCCGGGTGGGTGCCAGGGTGGCCGCGAAGCAGGAGGTGAGCAGCGGCCGGAACAGCCCGGCGGCCCGGCAGGCCTCGATGCTGCGGTCAAGCACCCTGCGGGCCTCGGCGAACTGGTCGGCGTGCTCCAGCAGCAGGCCCAGGTAGGTCAGGCCGGTCGTCTGGGTGGCCGGGTCGGGCTCGCCGAGCACGGCGTCGAAGGCCTCCCTGGCCCCGGCCAGGTCCCCTTCGGCGTGGCGCATGCGGGCGGCCAGCAGCAGCGCCGTCGGGGCGGCCCGGGGGGCGGCCACCGCCCGCTCGGCCAGCTCGCGAGCCTGGGGGTCAGCTCGGAGGCGGCCTGGTGGTCGCGGCTGTAGTAGGCGGTCCAGCCGAGCTGCTCCAGGGCGGCCGCCTCCAGCCGGTCCAGGCCGTGCGCTGCGGCCAGCCGCAGGGCCTGCTCCTGGTCGGCGAAGGCGGCCGGGTAGTCGCCGAGCGCGACCAGGGCCCGGCCCCGGTCCAGGCGGGCGGCGGCCTCCAGGGCCGGGTCGCCGGCCTCGGTCGCCGCGGCCACGGCCTGGTCGAGCAGGCGTTCGGCGTCGCGGTTGGCATACGACCTGGCCGCCTCGGCCGCGGCCGCCATCCAGGCCCTGGCCGCGGTCGCCCAGTCGCCGGCGGCGGCGGCGTGGCCGGCGGCCGCCTCGGGCCGGTCGGCCTGCATGGCGGCCAGGCGCCGGTGGCGGGTGACCCGGGTCGGCCGCGGGCCTGTCCGGTAGAGGACCTCGCGGACCAGGTCGTTGGCGAACCGGTAGCCGGCGCCGGCCTCGTCCTCGACCAGCAGGCGGGCGGCCATGGCCTGCTCGGCCCGGCGGGCGGTCACGTCGACCGGCAGCTCCAGCAGCCCGGCCACCACCTCGAGGTCGAAGGCGGCCCCGACCACCGTCGCCGCCCGGAGCAGGGCCTCCACCTCGGGGCCGGCCCGCCGGGCCCGGGTCTGCTCGGCCTCGCGGAGCGAGGCCGGCGCGGCGGCCGGGTCGCGGCCGCCCTCGGCCGCCGCCCGCAGGCTCTCCACCGTGAACAGGGTGTGGCCCCTGGCCCGCTCCAGCACCGGGCCGGCCAGGTCGGCCACGCCGAAGCGGCGGGCCAGCTCGGCCACGGCCGCCGCCGGCAGGGGGCCAAGCTCCAGCACCCGGCCGACGTCGGCCAGGGCGGCCAGGGCCTCGGCGCCCTCCTCGGCCCGGACGGTGGCCACCACCAGCACGCGGTCGCCGGCCAGGCGGCGGGCCACGAAGTGGAGCAGCTCCAGGGTGGCCGCGCCCGCCTGGTGCAGGTCGTCCAGGGTCAGCAGCAGTGGCTGCTGGGCGGCCAGGCCGCGCACGAAGGCGGTGACCGCCTCGAACGACCGCCGCCGCTCCAGCTCGGCCGGGGCCCGCTCGTAGCCGGGCAGGTCCAGCAGCCGCCGCAGCTCCGGGACCAGCTCGGCCAGGGTGCCGGCGGCCTCCAGGGCGGCCGCGGCCAGCCGGTCCGGCGGCAGGGCCAGGGCCGCCGCCCGCACCGCCTCGGCCACCGGCTGGAGGAACAGCGACCGCTCCGCCTCGTAGCAGCGGGCCTGCACCACCAGCCCGCCGGTGGCCGAGGCCAGCTCGGCCGCCGCCTCCACCAGCCGGGTCTTGCCGATCCCGGCCTCCCCCGCGACCAGGACCAGGCGAGGCTGCCTGCCCACCGCCCCCTCCCAGGCCCGAGCCAGGTCGGCCAGCTCCCCCTCCCGCCCCACGAACCCGGCGTCGGCCGGCGCGGCTGCGGGGGAGGCGAGGCCGGGGGCCGACGTGGTCCCCGGGCCCCCTGCACTTGACTGACCCGCTGGTGGGGTTCTCGGGCCCCATCCACCCACCTGGCTCGGTGGCCCGGGGGTTCGGGCCCCATCCGGTCGCCTGGCTCGGTGGCCCGGGACCGAGGCCCCAAGCTCAGCCTGCAGCGGCCCTGCCTCGGCCTCACCCTGCACCGGCCTGGTCCCCGGGCCGACCCGGCCGCGCTCGCTGTCCACCGGGTCGCCGCAGAGGATGGCCAGGTGGAGGGCCTGGCTCTCGGGCGCGGGGTCGGTGCCGAGCTCCTCGGCCAGGGTCTGGCGAAGCCGCTCGTAGGCGGCCAGGGCGGCGGCGGGCTCGCCAGCGGCGGTGTGGGCGGCCATGACGGCCCGCCAGGCCGCCTCGTCCAAGGGGTCGACGGTGGTCGCGGCGTCGGCATGGGCCAGGGCGCGGGCGTGGTCTCCCACGGCCAGGGCGGCGTCCCAGGCCAGGCGTCTGGCCCTGGCGGCCAGCCGCTCGGCCTCCCTACGGGCCGGCAGAGCCCAGTCGGCGTCGGGCTCGTCGGCCAGGAACGGCCCCCGCCCGAGCAGGGCCAGGGCGCGCTCGGCGGCGGCCAGGGCCAGGGCCGGCTCGGCGGGCAGCCGCGCGTCGGCCTCGCCGGGCAGCCGCGTCGCCTCCTCCAGGTCGAGCTCGACCCGCGGCCCGGCCACGAACCGCCAGCCGTGGCGGTCGCCGGCGATCACCTCCGGCCCGAGCACGGCTCGCAGCCGGCTGACCAGGGTGGCGAGGTTGGCGTCGGGGTCGGCGGGTGGCCGCCCGGCCCACAGGGCCTCCACCAGCACGTCGGCCGGGACGACCTCGCCCCGCCTGGCCAGCAGCAGCTTCAGCAGGGTGCGGCCCTTGCGGCTGGCCAGCTCCTGGGCGGCACCGCGCGGCCGTCAACGGCCACGGCGAGCACACCCAGCACCTGCACCCGGAGGTTGGCCTGCCGACCCATGCCCGCGATTGTCGGCGACGCCGGCCGCGCTGGCCAGGCCCCTCGGCAGGCGGCTCAGCCTCGGGTGACCTGGAAGCCGAGCAGGTCGCGGTAGAAGCCGAGCGCCCGGGGCAGGCCCCCGGTGGTCAGAATCGGGAACAGCTCCTGGACCATCGTCCCCCGCTCGGTCGTGGTCAGGGCCCGCCGTCGGCGGTGGCGAACCGCCGGGCCCACTGCTTCCAGGTCTCGGCCAGCTCGGGGACCTCGAGCAGCCGCGCCGCGCCGGCGCGGTCGTCATGGTAGATGCGCGACACCTCGGCAACGGTGAGCCCGTGCCCGGGACGGTGGACGACCTCCACCGGGTCGCCGGCCGCGACCTCTCCCTCGGCCCGGATGCGGAGGTAGGCACCGGGCCGCCCGGCGGCCGCGAACCGGCGCGGGAACCGCTGGCTGCCCACGCGGATGCCCAGCTTGAAGCAGGGGATCCGCGGCTGGGAGACCTCGAGCAGGGTCCCGCCGATCAGCCACCGCTCCCCCACCAGGGCCCCGCTGACGTCGATGCCCCGCAGGGTCAGGTTCTCGCCGAAGCTCCCCGGCGGCACCTCCCGGCCGAGCTCCCCGCCCCACCATTCCTGGTCTTCGGCGGCATAGGCATACAGCGCCTTGTCGACCCCGCCATGGGCCTCCAGGTTGGCCTGCCGGTCCCCCTCGACGTTGACCCCCCGCACCCTCACCCGCCCCCGCACCGGCGCCTTCCAGATCGCGGTGGTCACCGTCTGCCCCCGCCAGCGGATCTCCCTGGGGGTCCCGACGTTCACCGACTCGACCACACCCGCCATGCCACCTCCCGGCCACCGGCGCTCCGGCCCAGGCTACGCGCCCCCGTCACCACACCCGCCGCCCCGGGCTGGGACGCCCGAGCCGGTCAGGCGTCGAGGCCGGCCCGGGACGACCGCTCGGTGACCTGCTCGGCGAGAAGGTCGAGCTGGCGGCCCCAGCCCTCCAGGCGCTCCTTCTTGGCGTTGAAGGCACGGACCCACAGGCCGGCGGCCCAGCAGGCCCGGCGTTCGGGGGCCGTCCAGGGGCGGCCGCGGGCCTGCTCGTAGGCGGTGAGGAACTGCTCGGACTGGGCGACGGCGCTGTCCCAGTCGTGCACGGCCAGCGGGCGGTCGCCGTCCCAGCGCAGGTTCTGGGACTCCCAGTCGGCGTGGCCGGCCACCGGGGGAGTCGGAGCTCGGCCAGGCGCGTCCGGACGGCGGCGGCGACCCGGTCGAGCCAGGGCGGGCCGGGATCGGCGTTCAGGTCGCCGGGGCGGTCGTCCGGTGGCGGCCACAGCCCGGGATGGTCGTGGTCCCAGGCCGCCCAGGGCGGGGACGGCGCCAGGGTGGGCAGCGCCGCCGGGTCGGGGGCTAGCCGGACCAGCTCGGCCAGCAGGGCGGCGAAGCGGCCGGCGGCGTCCGGCCCTGGGGCGAGCAGGTGCTTCCTCGGCTGCGGGGCCGCCCCGCTCGGGGCCGAGGTGGAGCAGCGCTGCGCAGACCGGCTGGGCTGCGTGGTCGCCCAGGGGTTCGGCATGACCGAGGGGGCGGCCACCTTCGCCATCGCCCCGCTGGACGCGCCCCGGCGCGGGTCGGCCGGCCGGCTGCTGGGGGGCACCCAGGCCCGGATCGTCGACCCCGGCGGCGGCGACCTCGGCCCGGGCCGGACCGGGGAGCTGTGGCTGCGCGGCCCGCAGGTCATGCGTGGCTACCGCAACCACCCGGAGGCGACGGCGCGGACGATCACCCCGGACGGCTGGCTGCGCACCGGCGACCTCTGCTACCTGGACGCCGACGGCTACCTGTTCGTGGTCGACCGGCTCAAGGAGCTCATCAAGTACAAGGGCGCCCAGGTCGCCCCGGCCGAGCTGGAGCAGCTGCTCTGCGCCCACCCGGCGGTTGCCGACGCCGTCGTGGTGCCCCGCCCCGACCTGGAGGCCGGCGAGCTCCCGGTCGCCTACGTGGCCCTGCGGGCCGAGACGACCGCCGCGGAGCTCCAGGCCTGGGTGGCCGAGCGGGTCGCCCCCTTCAAGCGGCTCCACGACGTCCGCCTCGTCGACCAGGTCCCGCGGTCGCCCACGGGCAAGCTGCTGCGCCGCACCCTGGTCGAGGCGGAGCGGGCCGGCGCCAGACCGGCCCCGGCCGTGCTCTAGCCCCGGTGCCGGCCCGCCCAGGCGAGCAGGCCGTCGGCGTCGCGGGTGTTGACCACCATGTCGGCGGTGACGCCGCAGGCGAAGGCGCGCTCACAGCCGCCGAGCTGCCAGTCGAGCTGGCCGGGGGCGTGGGCGTCGGTGTCGATGGCGATCCGGCAGCCGGCCTCCACGGCCAGCCGCAGCAGTCGCTTGGGCGGGTCCTGGCGTTCGGGGCGGGAGTTGACCTCGACCGCGACCCCGTGCTCGGCGCAGGCGCCGAACACCGCGTCGGGGTCGAACTCGCTCTCGGGGCGGCCGCGGCCGACCACCATCCGGCCGGTGCAGTGGCCGAGGATGTCGGTGTGGGGGTTGACCACGGCGGCGACCATCCGCCGGGTCATCTCCAGGCCGGGCATGCGCAGCTTGGAGTGGACGCTGGCCACCACCACGTCGAGCCGGGCCAGCAGCTCGTCGGACTGGTCGAGGGAGCCGTCCTCGAGGATGTCGACCTCGATCCCGGTGAAGACCCGGAACGGCCTGCCGCCCCGCGAGGCGGCGCCGGCCAGGTCCTCGTTGAGTCGGGCGACCTCGTCGAGCTGGGCACGCAGCCGTTCCGGGCTGAGGCCGTTGGCCACCGTCAGCCGCGGCGAGTGGTCGGTGAGGGCCAGGTACTCGTGGCCGAGGTCGCGGGCCGCCTCGGCCATCTCGGCGATCGGGCTGCCCCCGTCCGACCAGGTGGAATGGCTGTGGCAGTCGCCGCGCAGGGCGGCGCGCAGGGCGGCCGCGCCCTCGGCCACCGGCTGGCCCTCGATCGCCTCCAGGCGGCGCAGGTACACCGGGACCTCGCCGGCCAGGGCCTCGCGGATCACCCGCTCGGTCACCTCGCCGACCCCGGGCAGGCCGCGGAGGCCGGCCCCGGGCGCGGCCGCCAGCCGGGCCAGCTCGTCCGGGTCGGTGGCGTCCACCGCGGCCGCGGCCCGCCGGAAGGCGCGAACCTTGTAGGTCGGCTCCCGGCCCCGCTCCAGCAGGAAGGCGATGCGGCGCAGGGCGGCCGCCGGGGCGAGCGTCGGTTCGGTCATGGTGCAATTCTGACCCGAACCCGAGCGGCGACCAGGCGGAGGCGCAGCGGACGATGGCCAGGCAGATCCACGTCGACCTGGAGCGGACGATCCCGGCACCGCCGGCTCGGGTCCATGCCGCCCTGGCCGACTACCAGGGGCGGGCCCGCATCCTGCCCGGCAACTACCGCGACTGGACGGTCGAGGAGGGCGGGCAGGGCGCCGGCACGGTGGTGTCCTACCGGCTGCGGGCCGGCCGGCGGGAACGCCGCTACCGGATGGAGGTGGCCGAGCCCACCCCCGGCGTCACCCTGGTCGAGCGCGACCGCCAGTCGTCGCTGGTCACCACCTGGATCCTCAACCCAACGGCCAGCGCCACCGCCACCGAGCTGCGGCTGTCCACCAGCTGGGAGGGCGGCGGCGGGATCGGCGGGTTCTTCGAGCGCACCTTCGCCCCGCGGGGGCTGCGCCGCATCCACGGCGAGCTGCTCGACCGCCTGACCCGCCAGCTCGGCGCCCAGCCGACCGGCTGAACGCTCCATAACGATCCGTCCTCGAACCACCGGAGGTGCTTGTCGAAACGCCACGTATCGGGTAGGAAGGGACACGCTCGGTGGCCGGCTCGCTTCAGTTCCGGGGGCATGAGCCGAGGGTTCTGTCCGAGTGTGTCGGTTAGCTCGTCCCGCCGCCTGGGCAGGGAAACCCTGTGCGACGGCGACGGTGCGCGGGGGAGGAACGAGGTAGATGAAGGTACCGGGGATTCGGTTGCCGAGCTGGTCGCGGGCCGACGGGCTGTCCGGCTGGCAGCGTATCGCCGTGATCGTCGGCCTGGCCGTGGTGCTGCTGGCCACCATGAGCGTCGCCGCCACCGCCCGGGTCTCGGCCTCGTCGGGCCGGGTCCTCGCCGGCGTGACCGTCGGCGGGGTCGACGTCGGCGGCATGACCCGGGCCGAGGCCGTGGCCGCGGTCAAGGCCACCACCGAGCCGAAGCTGCGCCGCAGCGTGCTCGTGGTCGGCGCGGACAGGCACTGGCGGGTCACCCCGGCCCGCCTCGGCCGCGGGGCCGCGGTCGAGCAGGCCGTCGACCAGGCCCTCGCCGGGCCGGAGCTGTCCTGGTACGCCGACTTCTGGCACCGGCTGACCAACAAGCCGGTCACCCACGCCGTCAACGTCCCCCTGGCCGAGAACAACGCCAAGGTGGCCAAGTTCGTCCGCGGCCTCGCCCCCAAGCTGGCCGTGGAGCCCACCGACGCCGCCATCAAGCTGGTCGACGGCGAGGTCGTCCGCCAGAAGGCCAGGGACGGCCGGGTCCTCGACGTCAAGGCCAGCACCCGCCGCCTGGCCAAGGCGCTC
Organism: Actinomycetes bacterium; assembly: GCA_045807325.1. Taxonomy (GTDB): domain Bacteria; phylum Actinomycetota; class CALGFH01; order CALGFH01; family CALGFH01; genus CALGFH01. Next base: position 21,758 of record JBJMHP010000256.1, read on the forward strand.
CGCGGCGACGCCCGCAAGGTCAAGCTCGTCACCAGGCACGTCGAGCCCAAGGTGACCAACGACAGGCTGGGCAGGACCATCGAGATCAACCTGTCGAGCAACCGGCTGACCTTCTACGACGGCCTCAAGGTGCGCAGGACCTATCCGGTGGCGACCGGCCGGCCGAGCTTCCCCACCCCGCAGGGGACCTGGGAGGTCGTCTACAAGCGGGTCAACCCCACCTGGACCAACCCGGCCCCGGACGGCTGGGGCGCCGACATGCCGCCCTCGATCCCGCCCGGCCCCGGCAACCCGCTCGGCACCAGGGCGATGTCGCTGAACGCCTCCGGGATCCTGATCCACGGCACCTACGCCAGCTACTCGGTCGGCACCTACGCCTCCCACGGCTGCATCCGCATGCTGCTGTCGGACGTCGAGGCCCTCTACCCGCAGGTGCCGGTCGGCACCCCGGTGCTGATCCACCGCTAGGCCGTTATCGAGTCAGGTAGCGGCTGGGTACGGCGATGACCGCGCGGACGTCGCTCCAGCTGCCCCGCAGGTCGAACAGGTAGGCGGGGAGCAGGTAGGCGACGTCGGCGGGACGGTCCGGCCTGGGGATGGCCGGGGCGAGCTGGAGGCCGAGCCGGACCCCGGTCACGGTCGCGACCCGCGACGGGAGCGGCTTGGCGGTGCAGGAGACGGCGCCAGGGCCGCCCGCCGGCAGGCAGGGGCGCCGCACGGGGGTGGGCACGTCCACCCGCGCCATGGGCCCCAGCGGCCTGACCTTCTTGAGCTGCTCGAAGCCGGCCTGGACGCCGATCAGCGGGTAGGTGTCGGCCGGCTGCGGGGTGGCCAGCCAGCCGGAGGCGTACTGGACCGCTCCCTTGGCGCCGACCGCCACCGTCCAGGAGAGCCCGGAGGTCGGTGTCGCGGCCACCGCCGGGGCGATGGTGACGGTGCGTGCCGACCAGGAGTCGACGACCCGGACCCGGGCCCCGGTCAGGTCGAGCCCGGCCCTGGCGGCCAGGTCGCGGGCGATCCGCTCGGCCTCGGCCTGGCTGGGCAGGTCCGACCGGGCCGTGCGCTGGCCGGCCACCGGGGCGTTCGGGTCCAGGCACTGGATGCCGGGGCCGGGATGGTAGGGGCCGCCGCCGACCCGGGTCCCGCAGACACCGAGGTCGGTGCCGTAGGTCCAGGGCACCCCGGCCGCCCGGTTCACCACCAGGGCGCGGCGGCCGTCGTGGACCGTCCAGCCGGTCGGCTCCTGCTTGGGCTTGGCGGTCAGCCCGAGGGCGGCGGCCAGGGCGGCCACCCGGTCGGGTTCGGGGGTGTTCCCGAGCTTCCAGGCCTGGGCCCGGTCGGGCAGGGACGGCAGGGGGCCCTCGAGCCGGTAGGTCACCGGCGGCCAGGGCCGGGGCAGGCGGTCGGGCGGGCCGATCTGCCGGTCCGGGGCGACCGCGCCCGCGGCCGGGGCCGGCTCGGCGGCGCGCGCGCCGGTGGTGCCGGCCGCCGGCTGCCCGGCCGCGTCCAGGGCCAGGGCCGGGAGCACGGCCGGCGCCCGCTCGGGCCGGTTCCAGGCGATCAGCACCCCGCCGGCGACCAGCCCGACCGTGACCACCGCCGCCACCACCCATGCCACGAGCCGCCTGCCCACCCGCATCACCACCTGTCGCCGTCCGGACGTCATTGTCTTCGACGCCGCCGCCGCCGGGTTGGTTCCCGCGGTCAAGTCAGGCGGCGGGCCCCGTCGGAGGGGACGACCTGGCTGACCTCCGGGGGGCCGAACCCGGCGGCGGCGAAGGCGGCATGGACCTGCTCGTCCAGCTGCCCGGTGAGGTCGCGTGGGACCAGGGCGATGGCGCTGCCGCCGAAGCCGGCGCCGGTCATGCGGGCCCCCACCGCCCCGGCGGCCACGGCCGCCTCGACGGCGGTGTCGAGCTCGGGCGAGGACACCTCGTAGTTGTCGCGCAGGGAGGCGTGGGAGGCGGCCAGCAGCGGGCCCAGCCGGTCCAGCTCGCCGGCCCGGAGCAGCTCGACCGCCTCCAGCACCCTGGCGTTCTCGGTGACCACGTGGCGGGCCCGGCGCAGGCCCGGGTCACCCAGCGCGGCCGCGGCCGCCTCGACCTGCTCGGGGGTGGCGTCGCGCAGGGCGGGCACGCCCAGGACGGCCGCGGCCGCCTCGCAGGCCGCCCGGCGGTCGGCGTAGGCGCCGTCGACCAGCCGGTGGCCGGCCCTGGTGTCGATCACCACCAGGCGGAGGCCGGCCGCCTCCAGGGGCAGCGGGACCTGCTCGGTGGCCAGCGACCGGGTGTCCAGGAACAGGGCGTGGCCGGCCCGCCCGAGCATGGACACCATCTGGTCCATGACCCCCGACGGCACCCCGACGACCTCGTTCTCGGCCCGGCGGGCCAGGGCGGCCAGGGTCGGCCGGTCCAGGTCGGCGCCGTGCAGGTCGGCCAGGGCGGTGGCGGTCGCGCACTCCAGGGCGGCGCTGGACGACAGGCCGGACCCGGCGGGCACGTTGCCGTCGACGACCAGGTCGGTCCCGCCGACCTCGACCCCGGCCTGGCCGAGGGCCCAGGCGACCCCGGCGGGGTAGGCGGCCCAGCCCTCGACCCGCCCCGGCCCGACCTCGGCCAGCTCGAGATCGGCCGGCGGCTCGGTCTGCAGCGACCACAGGCGCAGCCGGCCCCCCTCCCGCCGCCCGGCGGCGACCAGCACCAGCCGGTCGATCGCGGCCGGGAGCACGAACCCGTCGTTGTAGTCGGTGTGCTCCCCGATCAGGTTCACCCGCCCCGGGGCGGCCCAGACGCCCTCGGGGGGGCGACCGGTCCGCTCGGCGAAGGCGTCGGCCAGGCCGGCCAACCGGTCGCCGGTCATCTTGGTGGTCCGGCGGCTGGGCTGGCCACGGCGGCCGTCCCGCCCCTGCTGGTCGTCTCGCCCACGCCGGGAATGGTAGGCGACCGCCGGGCCGTCGTCAGCCTCGCGCTCCGTCCGTCCGCCTCACTGCGCCGGCACCCCGCCGGGCCGGGTGACCCGCCGCCTCCGGCGCCGGCCGCCGAAGCGGAGGTACAGGGAGGGGACGACGAACAGGTTGAGCAGGGTCGAGGCGACCAGGCCGCCCAGGATGACCACGGCCATCGGGTGCTCGATCTCGTTGCCGGGGATGGTGCCGGCGATCACCAGGGGAACGAGGGCCAGCCCGGTCGCCAGCGAGGTCATGAGGATGGGCGAGAGCCGCTCCCGCGCCCCGCGCAGGACCAGCCCCGGGCCGAACCGCTCGCCCTCGTACCGCTCCAGGTGCTGGAAGTGGTTGATCATCAGGATCCCGTTGCGGGCGGCGATCCCGAGCACCGTGAGCAAGCCGACCAGCGAGCCGAGCGTGACCATGCGGCCGGTGGCGGCGGTGGCGAGGATCCCCCCGGCCAGGGCCATCGGCAGGGTGAGGATCGCCAGCCAGGCAAGCCGCCAGCTCCGGAAGGCCGTCTGCAGCAGCAGCAGGATCCCGGCGAGGGCCGCCAGGGCGAAGACCAGCAGGCGGTGCTGGGCGGCCTGTCGCTCCTGGTACTCGCCGAGCACCTCGGCGTGGTAGCCGTGCGGGAAGTCCACCTGCCCGACGCGGCGCTCGACCTCGCGCGCCACCGATCCAAGGTCGCGCCCGGCCACGTTGGCGCCGACGTCGATGCGTCGCGAGCCGTTCTCCCGGATGACCGCGTTGGGGGTCGGCCGCATGCGCACGCGGGCCAGCTCGGCCAGGCGCACGCGGCGGCCGTCGGGCGCGTCGAGCAGGAGCTCCCGGACGCTGTTGATGCTGTTGCGGGTCCTGGGGATGCTCCAGACATGGACCTCGGTGTTCTTGCCCCCCCGCCAGATGTCCCCCATCTCCTCGCTGGCCATGAAGACGGCGGCTGCCCGGCGCACGTCGCCCGGCTTGATCCCGTAGCTCGAGGCCTTGGCCAGGTCCACCTGCACCTCGATCGCTGGGACGTCGGTCTGCAGCTCCACGTGCTCCTCGACGGTGCCGTCGATCTCCGAGAGGATCCGCTGCACCTCCTCGGCCTTCTGCCGGAGGACCCCGAGGTCGTCGCCGGAGATGCGCACCACGATGGCCTCGCTGCTGCCGCTGAGGGTCTCCTTGGTCCGCTCCCTCAGGTAGGTCTGCACGTCGCGCTGGAGCCCCGGATAGCCGTCGACCACCTTCTGGATGGCGGCCACGGTCTTGTCGTAGTCGACCTTCGGGTCGATGCTGATCCAGTTCTCGGCGAAGTTGACGCCGACGGGCTCGTCGGCCAGGGTGCCCTGCCCGATGTGGGCGCCGAAGTTCCGGACCCCCGGGATGGCCCGGAGCTCCTTGCTGGCCCGCGTCGTGATGCGGACCGTCTCGGCGCGGGAGGTGCCGGGCCGGCTGATCCAGTGCATCAGGAAGTCCCGCTCCTTGAACGCGGGAAACAGGTCCTGGCCGAGCAGGGGCAGCACCGAGAGCCCGGCCAGCATCACCAGCGCGGCGGTCGCGTAGGCCAGGCGCGGGCGCGGGACGATCCGGGCCAGCAGGCTGGTGTAGTGGCGCTGCAGCCCGCGCACCACCGGCGACTGGCGGCGCTCGAGCGGCACCCTGCCGAGCAGGAGCAGGGCGAGCGCCGGCGTGACCGTCAGCGCGACCGCCAGGGAGGCGAGGATCGCCAGCCCATAGGCCAGCGCCAGCGGCCGGAAGAACGAGCCGGTCAGGCCGCCGAGCAGGAAGATCGGCAGGGTGGAGACCACGCTGATGAGCGTCGCGTGGACCACGGGACCGCGCACCTCGAGCGAGGCGTCGAGGATGATGCCGGCGGTCGATCTGCCGCTGCCCTCCAGGCGGTGCTGGCGGATGCGCCGCACGATGTTCTCGATGTCGATGATGGCGTCGTCGACCAGCTCGCCGAGGGCGATCACCAGCCCGGCGAGGATCATGGTGTTGATGGTGACCCCGGCCAGGCTGAGCACGGTGCCGGCGGCCACCAGCGACAGGGGGATGGTGACGGCGCTGATGAAGGCCACGCGCCACTCGAGAATGAAGAAGTTGAGGATGAGCACGACCAGCAGGAAGCCGACCAGCATCGCCCTGCCGAGGTTGTTGATCGCGCTCTGGATGAAGGTCGCCGGCCGGAAGATGGAGGTGTCGACGTCGATGCCGGTCAGGCCGGGCCGCATCTCCGCCAGCGCCGCCTCGACGCCCCGGGTCACCTCGAGGGTGTTGCCCCAGGGAAGCTTCTCCACGATCAGCATGAGCCCGACGCCGTCGTTGATGACCGCGTCCCCGTTGAGGTGGGGCTGGTTGCCGCGGACGACCGTGGCCACATCGCCGATCGCCACCGGCCTGCCGCCCTTCGGGACCTCGATGGGCAGGTGGGCGAGCTCCCGCGGGCTCATGAGGGGCAGGATGTGGCGGATCCCGAGCCGCTGGTTGGGCGTGTCGATGAACCCGCCCTTCCCGATCTCGCGCCCGCTCGAGAACCTCAGCATGCCGACGTCCAGGGCGTCCGCGGTGGCGTCCATGACCCGGTTCAGGGAGACGCCGCGCTCGAGCATCTTGTCTGGGTCGGCCTGGACCTGCAGCACGGACCAGCGGTCGCCCCAGATGGCCACGTTGGCCACCCCGGGCACCCGCATCAGGCGGGGCCGCACGGTCCAGTAGGCGTTCAGCGACATGTCGATCAGCGACTGGGTGGACCGGTCCCTGGTGGACATCCCGATCTTCATGACGCGGCTGGTCGACGACAGGGGCTGGATGATGTAGGGGACGCTGGCCCAGGCCGGCAGGAGCGGGGTGGCCATCCGGATGCGCTCCTGCACCCGCAGCCGGGCGTCCATGAGGTCGGTTCCCTGCTTGAAGAGGACCTGGATCGTCGACAGGTCCGAGACCGACCGTGACCGCATCACGTCCAGCCCCTCGATGCCGTTGAGCGCCTGCTCGATGGGCACGGTGACCAGGGACTCGACGTCGACCGCGGACAGCCCCAGGCACAGGGTCTGCACCTCCACCCGCGGCGGCGCGAACTCGGGGAAGACGTCGACCGGCGTGCCGCGGAGCTGGGTCACGCCGAAGGCCATCATCATCGCGGCCCCGACGACCACGAGGTACCGGAGCCTCAGGCTGGTCCCGACGAGCCACCGCAGCATGGCCGAGGTCCTCTACTCGGAGGTCCCGACGCCGACCTCGATGCCGTACAGCTCGGCGACGCCCACCGTCACGATCGCCGTCCCGGGCGGCGGCCCCTTGGACAGGACCGCCTGGTTCCCGTCCACGTAGTCGACGACGACGGGGTGACGGACGTAGACCAGCGGCTCGGGCACGGTGTAGACCCAGGCGGCGCCGTTCACGTCGTAGAGGACCGCCTGGTACGGGACGACCGCCCGGTCCACCTTCTTCCGGCCCGCCGAGGCGACCTTCGCCTTGGCCACCACGGTGGTCCGGATGGCGAGACGGTCGGCCGCCGCCTGGGCCAGGGTCACGCGCTTGAGGCTGGTGTCGCCGATACTCTCGACCTTGGCCGGGTCGACGGCGCTGTCCGCGGACTTGCTCGAGGCCACGCCACACCCGGCCAGGCACAGGCATGCGGTGAGCTGGATCGCCACCATCCATCGACCATGCCGCCGCATCTGGTCACCTCCTGTCCTGCTTGCCGGGTTGATGGGTCGGGTCACTGGGCCGGGATCCTGGCCGGCGGGGCGTGTCGCGACCCCGAAGGAGCGCGCTCCCGGCGGCCGCCGAACCGCAGGTAGAGGATGGGAAGGACGAACAGGTTGACCAGCATGGTGGTGGCCAGGCCGCCCAGGATGACCATGGCCAGCGGCCGGGCGATCTCGAGGCCGGCGCTGCCTCCCAGGACGAGCAGCGGTCCCAGGGCCAGGGCCGTCGCCAGGGCCGCGGTGACGGTTGGCCCGAACCGCTGCCGGGCGCCGAGGACGACGACGGCGGCGTCGACCCCGCCCTCGAGCTCCAGGTCCCGGTAGTGGCGGAGCTGGAGGATGCCGCCGCGGACGGCGAGCGCGAGCACGGCGAGCAACCCCATGAGCGCGACGGTGGACATGGCGTCGCCGGCCAGGGCGGCCGCCAGCACCCCTCCGGCCATGGCCACGGGCAGCAGGACGAACAGCAGCGACGCCAGCCGCCAGCTGGCGAAGCATGCCTGGAGGAGGAAGAAGGTGGCGATCGCGGCGGCCAGGAACCAGCTCAGCGTGCGGCGCCGGTCGCGCTGCTGCTGGGCGAAGTCGCCGAGGATCTCACTGTGGTGCTCCAGGGGGAAGGTGACCTGCCTGAGGAGACCCTGGACCTCCCGTGTCACCGAGCCGAGGCTGCGCCCGCGCACGTCGGCGACGACGTCGACGTACCGGGAGACGGCGTCGTGCTTGATGTCCATGGGGTTGGGCCGGATGCGCACGTCGGCGACGTCGTCCAGGCGGACCTGCCTGCCGCTGGGGGTGTCGATCAGGAGCTGGTGGATGTCGGTCAGGCTGTCGCGCTTGGCGGGCACGCCCCAGACCACGACGTCGAACACCTTCTGCTGCTCGAACAGGGTGCCGGCGATGGTGCCGGAGAGGACGTGGGCGGCCGCCCGCCGGATGTCGCCGGGCTTGATCCCGTGGCTGGCCGCCTTGGTGACGGCCACCTCGACCTCCACGGCCGGCTCCTGGGCGGGCAGCTTCACGCTCGGCCCGCTGACGCCGTCGACGCCCGCGATGAGCTGGGCGATCTCCTGAGCCTTGGCGCCGAGGACGCGGTAGTCGTTGCCGTAGACGCGCACCACCAGCGGCGCCTGGGTGCCGGTGGCCGCCACCTGCCGGAGCCGCTGGTCCTGGTAGGTCAGCACCTCGGGGTGGAGTCCCGGGTAGGCGCCGGCCACCCTGGCGACGGCGGTGGCCGTGGCGTCGTGGTCGGCCCGGGGATCGATGCTGACCCAGAAGTCGCCTTCGCTCACGCCCACCACCATGTCCGAGGTGGAGGCCCGCCCCACGTGGACGCCGACGTCACGGACCCCGGGGATGGTCCGCAGCTCCCGGGTGGCCCGGGCCGTGATCCGGTTCATCTCGGTGAGCGACGTGCCGGGCGCGGCCTGCCAGTGGATCAGCAGGTCCCTGTCCTGGAGCGTCGGGACCAGCGGTCGCCCGCCGAGCAGCGGCAGCACGGCGACGGCGGCCACCAGCAGGAGCGCGACGGCGGCGTACAGCGGGGCCGGACGGTGGAAGAGGCGGGCCAGCAGCGCCGTGTAGCGGGCCTCCAGCCAACGCAGGGGCGTCGACTTGAGGCGGCCGGGCGCGGCCCCGGAGGACAGGGCCAGGGAGAGGGCCGGGGTGACGGTGAGCGCGACCAGCATCGAGGCGAGGATGGCCAGGGCGTAGCTGAGGGCCAGCGGCCTGAGGAACGAGCCGGTCACCTGGCCGACGACCAGGACCGGCAGCACCGACAGGACGGCGATCACCGTCGCGACCATCAGGGGCCCGCGCAGGGCCACGGCGCTGGCCAGGATGGCCGCGGACGCCGGCTCTCTCTGCCCGTCCGGCCCGTCCCGTCGGAGTCGCCGCCTGATGCCGTCGGCGTCGATGACGGCGTCGTCGATGACGATGGCGAGGGCCATGACCAGGCCGGCCACGATGATCAGGTTGAGGCTGACCCCGAGCAGGGAGAGCACGAGCACGGCGACGGCCAGGGACGACAGGATGGCCGCGGCGCAGAGCAGCGCCGCCCTCCAGCCGACGAGCACGGCCCCGAGCACCAGCGCCAGCAGCAGCAGCCCCAGGGCCAGCCGCTTGCTGAGGTTGCCGAGGGCGGTCTCGATGAAGGTGGCGGGCCGGAAGACGGTGGTGTCGATGTCGACGCCGGCCAGGCCGGGCCGCATCGCGTCGAGCGTCCCCTCGATCTCGTGGGTCACGTCGACCACGCTGGTACCGGGGAACCGCTCGACCACCAGCATCAGGCCGGGGGCGCCCTCGTCCATGGCGTCGCCCACGAGGGGCTGGTGGTCCTCGACGACCTGGGCCACGTCCCCGAGGCGCAACGGTCGCCGCAGGTCGCCCTCCACGGCCACCTGGGCGAGGTCCTTGGCGGTCTTGACCGGCGAGGTGTGCTGGATCTCGATCCGCTGGTTGGCGGTGTCGACGAACCCGCCGGTCCCGGGGGTCGACGCCTCCAGGAAGGTCAACCGGGACGCCCAGAGAGCGTTTCCGGTGGTGGCGATGATCTGGTCCAGCGTGACGCCGTGGCGTTGCAGCCGCTGCGGGTCGACCCGCACCTGCAGCTGCCGGTCCCGCAGCCCCCAGATGGACACGTTGGCCACACCGGGCACGGCCAGCAGTCGAGGCCTGATGGTCCAGTGGGCCAGGACCGACAGGTCGATCAGGGACAGCTCTCTCGAGGAGATCCCGATCATCATGAGCCGGCTGGTGGACGACACATGCTGGATCACGAACGGCGGTTTGGACACCTCGGGAAGCGCCGGCGTCATCGTGAGGCGCTCCTGGACCACCTGCCTCGCCCGCATCGGATCGGTCCCGGGCTCGAAGATCATCTCCACCGACGACAGCCCGGGGATCGAGTCGGAGCGGATCTTGTCGAGCCACGGCATCCCGTTGAAGAACTCCTGCTCCATCGGGTTGGTGATCAGGTTCTCGACCTCTTCGGCGGACAGCCCGATGGCTTCGGTCTGGACCTCCACCCGGGTCGGCATGAACTCGGGCAGGGCCTCCACCGGGAAGCTGCCGAGCCGGACGATGCCGACGGCGATCAAGGCGACGGCGACGGCGGTCAACGGGAGCCGAGACCGCAGGCTCGTCCCGACGATCCACCGGATCATGGCTCAAGCCCGGACGCCATCACCGGCACGCCCCCCTCGATGACACCTATGAGGCCTGCGACACGCTGGCTACGCTACGTAGGACGGCGGGGTTTGTCTTCATCCGCCGGGTAGTGACCTGGGCCCTACTCTGGGCGGAGTGGGGAGTACCCGAGGAGGATGCGCACCCGATGGTGACTTAGCCATCTTGTCCTAGTAAGCTCAAACGTCGTGAGCGCGGCGCGAGCACTCCGTGGTTGGGCCCCTTGGACGAGCCCGATGCTTGTCGAGGGCCTGCTGTGGTTGCCCGTGCTCGGCGTCGCCCTGCTCTACGGGGCCCTCGGCTCGTCACCGGGACCGCTCCCCCTCGCCCTGCTCGTCGCGCTGTCCGCCGTGGCGACCTGGTGCCCGCCGCCGGTCTCGGCGAGCGCGACCGGCGTGATCATGGCCGCGGCGGCGGCCGTCGTCACCGGGCACGGTCGGCTGGCTCCCGACCAGGTCCTGGCCTTCCTCTCGTCGCTGGTCGCGGCCTGGTTGCTGGGCTACGGTGTGCGGCTCAACCGGGCCCGCTGGTCCTCGCTGGGGGAGCAGGCGGCCCGGCTGGCACAGGAGCAGGCCGAGCAGACCCGGCTGGCGGTGGAGCAGGAGCAGCTGCGCCTGGCCCGCGAGCTGCATGACATCATCGGCCACACCCTCAGCGTGATCGTCGCCCAGGCGGCGGCCACACAACGCGTGATCGACGCCGAGTCCGAGCTGGCCCGGCAGGCGCTCGGCTCGATCGAGACCACGGGGCGTCGGGGCCTGGTCGAGCTGCGCGGGCTGCTGGGGGTCATGGACCGCGACCCGGACAAGGCCGGGGCGGCGACACGGCCCGGACTGGAGCGGCTGCCCGCCCTCGTGGCGCGGCTCGGCTCGGCCGGGTTGCCGGTGGAGCTGGTGGTCAGCGGCCAGGCGCGGCCGCTTCCGGCCGAGGTCGAGTCGAGTGCCTACCGCATCGTGCAGGAGGCGCTGACCAACGCCCTCAGGCATGCCGGCCCGACGCGGGCCACCGTGGTGCTGGGCTATCGGCCGGGGGCGCTGGAGCTCCGGGTGCGGGACGAGGGACGAGGCAGTCCCCACGGCGTGGCCGCCGGGCAGGGGATCGTCGGCATGCGACACCGCGCCGCCCTGCTGGGTGGGGAGGTGACCGCTGGACCCGGGCCCGACGGCGGCTTCCAGGTCACGGCGACGCTCCCCGTGGACGGTGATCGTCAGTGACCATCGAGGTGCTCATCGCCGACGACCATCCCCTGATGCGCGCCGCCATGCGCATGACCTTGACCTCCGAGCCCGATCTCAAGGTGGTCGGCGAGGCGGCCGACGGCCTCCAGGCCGTCCGGCTGGCCCAACGTCTGCGGCCGCACGTGGTGGTCATGGACATCCGCATGCCCACCCTGGACGGGGTGGCGGCGACCGGGTGCCTGACCGACCCGGAGCAGGGCCGGCCGGTCAAGGTGCTGGTCATGACCAGCTTCCATCTCGACGAGTACGTCGTGGAGGCGCTGCGAGCCGGTGCCAGCGGCTTCCTCCTCAAGGACGTCACCGCCGAGGAGCTGGTCCACGCCGTACGGGTGGTCGCGGCGGACAACGCGCTGCTCGCCCCGAGCGTCACCAGGCGGCTGCTGGACCAGTATGCCCGCCGGCTGCCGCCGGCCGCCCCCCAGGGGCTGGAGCTGCTCCGCAACCCGACCGAGCGCGAGCTCGCCGTGCTGAAGCTGGTCGCCCGAGGCCACTCCAACGCTGAGATCGGTCGGGTGCTCCAGCTGGCCGAGACGACCGTCAAGACACACGTGGGTCACCTCCTGGCCAAGCTGGGTGTGACCGATCGCGTGCAACTCGTCGTCCTGGCCTACGAGAGCGGCCTGGTGCAGCCGGGAGCGATCTGATCCGGCGGCACCGGGCCGCGCTAGCGGACGACCTTGATCACGTTGAAGCTGCCGTCAAGGACCACGTCCACGACGGACCCGTCCGGCCGGATGAGCTCGACCTCGTAGCCGCTGCCGCTGTCGGTGCGCTCGATCTCGTTCACGCGCGCGCCGGGCACGGCGGCCTTGGCGGCCGCGCCAGCCCGCTCGGCGGGCGTGCCGTGCAGCTGCACGCCGTCGTCCTTGCCCTTGTCGGGCGCGCTCTCACCACCGGTCTGCTTCTTCGCCGCCTGGGCGGCGGCAGCGGGGACAGCCGCGTTGGAGACGGCGGGCGTGGGGGTGCCGAGGTTCCTGGCGCCGACGATCAACACGAGTGCGCCGATCGCGGCGAGAACGAGCTTCATGCCTGGTCGCATGGTGTTACCTCCTGGGAGCTCCCGGGGCACTTGATCCGATGGCGCCGATCCTATGCGAACATATGTTCGAATCGCTGTCAAGCGCTCGTCCGGCGGAGGAGAGCGGGAGGCGAGTGGATCCGGTTCAGCGGGTTGCCGGGGTTGCCGCGCGCAGCTGCTCGGCCGCCTGCTCGGGGGCGACGTCGTTGATGAACACCCCGGCCCCGGACTCGCTGGAGGCCAGGTACTTGAGCTTGGTCGCCGACCGGCGGATCGAGAACGCCTCCAGGTGCACGTGGGCCAGGTCGCGGTCGCGGCGCACCGGCGCCTGGTGGCAGACCAGCATGTAGGGCAGCGGCTGGTCGAACAGCGCGTCGAAGCGGCCGAGGACGTCCTTGAGGAGGACGGCCAGGCCGTCGCGCTCCTCGTCGTCCAGGGCCGGCAGGTCGGGCAGGTGGCCGGTCGGGTATAGGTGGACCTCGAAGGGCCAGCGGGCGGCGAACGGCACGAAGGCCAGCCAGCCCGGGGCGGACGCCACCAGCCGCTCCCCCTCGGCCTCGGCGGCCACGATCGAGCAGCTCCGGCAGCCGCCGGTGGCCTCCCGGTGGGCCCGGGCCACGTCCAGCTGGCGGGCCGTGCGCGGGGCCACGAACGGGTAGGCGTAGATCTGGCCGTGGGGGTGGTGCAGGGTGACCCCGATCTCCTCGCCCCGGTTCTCGAAGGGGAACACCTGCTCCACGCCCTCCAGGGCCCCCAGCTCCAGCGTCCGGTCGGCCCAGACCTCGACGACGGTGCGGACCCGGCCGACCGGCAGCCGGGCCAGGGCCCCGCCGTGGTCGGAGGTGAAGCAGACGACCTCGCAGCGGCCGACCCCGGGCCGGCGGGCGAACGGCCCGGCGTCCGGGACCGGGCCGGGGTCGGAGGCCAGCGACGGGAAGCGGTTCTCGAACACCACCACGTCGTAGTCGGCGGCCGGGATCTCGGTCGCCCGGCCGTCGCGGGACGGGCACAGCGGGCACTGGTCGGCCGGGGGCAGGTGGGTGCGGCCCTGGCGGTGGGAGGCGACGATCACCCACTCCTGGGTCAGCGGGTCGCAGCGGATCTGGCTGGAGGTGACGGCCGGGGACAGGTCGCGGGTGTCCGGGGCGTGGCGGTCGATCCCCTCACGCTCGTCGAAGTAGAGCAGCTCGCGCCCGTCGGCCAGCCGGATGGAGGTCTTGACCAGCTTCATGCGGCGAGCACGCCGAGGTCGCGGCGTTCCTGAGCAAGCACCATCGGCCTCCTTGCCGGCAACCGTACCCCACCCCAACCGCCGTCGAACAGCGTCCCTCAGGACCCATGTGTGATGCTGTTCGATAGCGGTCCGGGAGCGGTTGACGGGAAGATACCGGCGTCCGCCCGCCGTCCGGAGGAGCCACCGATGCCCGGGAGCCGGCGTGGCCGCCTGCTGGTGGCGCTGGCCCTGGCCGCGGCGGCCCTGGCCGGGTGCTCGGGCGAGGAGCCCCGGGGCACGGTCAACGTGGCCATGTACGACAACTTCTTCGCCCGTGAGGTGACCCGGGTGCCGGCCGGGACCAGGGTCCGGTTCCCCAACCGGGGCCGCACCGCCCACAACGCCGTGGCCGTCGACGGGAGCTGGCGCACCCCCGGCCGCGTCGGGGCCGACGAGGCGGCCGCCGTGGTGCTCGACCGGCCGGGCGTGTACCGCTTCTACTGCACGTTCCACGCCACCCGGGACGGCCGCCAGGGCATGGCCGCCACCATGGTGGTCGGCGACGTGATCTACTACCCGGGCCAGGAGGTCGGCGGCGGCCCGGCGCTCCAGCCGGTCAGGCGGGCCAGCGGGACCACCCGGCGGGTGCCCGAGGACCACCGAACCATCCAGGCCGCGGTCGATGCGGCCCGGCCCGGCGACCTGATCCTGGTCGGCCCCGGCGTCTACCGCGAGGAGGTCAAGGTCACCGTGCCGTCGCTGGTCATTCGGGGCCGCGACCGCGACCGGGTGGTGATCGACGGCGAGTTCCAGCGCCCCAACGGCATCAGCGTGACCGCCGACGGGGTGGCGGTCGAGAACCTGACCGTCCGCAACGCCCGCATCAACGGGGTGTTCTGGACCGGCGTCCGCGGCTACCGCGCCAGCTATGTCACCGCCTACAACAACAAGGACTACGGCATCTACGCCTTCGACTCGGTCGACGGCGCCTTCGAGCACTCCTATGCCTCGGGGTCACCCGACTCCGGCTTCTACATCGGCCAGTGCCATCCCTGCGACGCCGTCATCGACCGGGTCACCGCCGAGCACAACGCCCTCGGCTACTCGGGCACCAACGCCGGCGGCAACCTTCAGATCGTCCGGTCCACCTGGCGGTTCAACTGGGCCGGGATCGTCCCCAACACCCTCGACACCGAGCTGCTGCCGCCGTTCCGCCAGGTCGACATCGTCGGCAACCATGTCGAGGGCAACGACAACCGGCTCGCGCCCGGGCTGCCCCTCCAGTGGGGTGCGTTCGGCAACGGCATCGTCCTCGGCGGCGGCAACGGCTCGCGGGTCGAGCGTAACCGGGTCCTGGACCACCGCAACCACGGCATCCTGGTCAGCCCCAACCTGGACGAGCACCTCTGGACCGCCTCGGGCAACCGGGTGGTGGGCAACGTGGTCGAGGGGTCGGGCCGGGCCGACCTGGCCCTGGCCGCCCCGGCCGGGGACGGCAACTGCTTCCAGGACAACCTGGCCCGCACCTCGATCCCGGTGGGGTTGCAGGCCTTCCAGCGCTGCTCGGGCCTGCGCCTGCCGGTGCGCATGGACCTGTCCACCACCCTGGCCAGCCTTGGCCTGGTCGCCGAGGCCAACACCGGCGCCTACCCGGCCAACCGGCCGGAGGACCAGCCGGTCCCCCCGCCCCAGGAGCAGCTCCCCGGCGGGGCCGGGGCGCCGGTGCGCCCGGCCGTGGAGGTGTTCGCCTCCCACCGGGTCGACCTGGCCCGGGTGCCCCTGCCCGGCGCCTCCGACCAGCCACCGACCACCCGTAAGGAGCCAACCGTGTTCGGCGTCCCGATCCTCGCCGCATCGCCCTGGCAGCTGCTGTTCGCCCTCTACGGCTACCTGCTGCCGTTCGTGCTGTACGCCGCCTGGACCTCGCTCGCCCTGTGGGACCTGGCCCGCCGCGACGACCTCGGCCGGGGCGCGGCCATCGCCTGGATCGCGGTCATCCTGCTGGTGCCGTTCCTGGGCGTGATCGCCTACCACGTCCTCGGCCGGCCCCGCCTCCCGGCCTGGCTGCGGGCGGCCGTGATCGGCGGCGGCGTGGCCGCCTACCTGGTCATCCTCGGGGTCGGGGCCCTGCTGGGCGGCATCGCCTGAGCGGGCATCGCCTGCGATGCTTGTTCTGCTTTAGCCGGGTTTATCCGGGGTATACGATAAATCCGCCGCATGGCCACAAAGGGGAGTGCCATGGACCTCCGAAAGCGGCTGGGATCCTGGCCGGTCATCCGCCAGCTCCAGCAGGGAGACAGCCTGGGTCTCGGCAAGGCGGCCCAGTCGCCTCGCTCGGCGGCCCTGGAGCCGCGGACCGCCACCGCCGACCGGATGGCCCGCTCGGTCTGCCCCTACTGCGCGGTCGGCTGCGGCCAGCG
>JBJMHP010000257.1:0-4102 GCA_045807325.1 Actinomycetes bacterium
CGATAGAGTTGACCGGGCCACGACACCCGGGCGGCTTCCCCTCGCCCCCGGGCGTGGCCGGGACCAAGCGGGGGGGGCAGCTCCTTCCCAGGGCGATCACCAGCCCGGCTGGTTACCGAGGGCGTTCGCACCCTATGGCACCTCTCCCGCCAGGAGAAGCGCTACGGGCTGTCAGCC
Organism: Actinomycetes bacterium; assembly: GCA_045807325.1. Lineage (GTDB taxonomy): Bacteria > Actinomycetota > CALGFH01 > CALGFH01 > CALGFH01 > CALGFH01. Next base: position 178 of record JBJMHP010000257.1, read on the forward strand.
GTTACTTCAGCGGACGGCTGCGCGCCAGGCAGGTCGAAGGTGGAGACCAGCTGGTAGGCCGCTTCCCAGCCGCGGTCGATGCCGATTTCGCGCTTGACCAGCTCCCACTCCTCGTCGGTTACCCCGAGCATATTCACGGCCTTCCAGGCCATCGTCGTCGCCCGGTCGAGCTGCCGCAGCGCTTCGGTGATGGCCGGACCTTGGATCTCGAGCACCGCGATGGCGGTGTTCACCTCGGTCAGGACGTCGACCGGCACCAGGTCGGTAAGCTTCTGTGACTCCGTCATGGCAGCACCTCCTCAAGAAGAACCGCCCAGCGGACGAGTGCGTTTCGCCCTCCCTGACGCCGGGCTCGACGGGCAGGTTCACATCACGGGCTTCGTGGATCGGCCGAGAGCCTTCGGCGGCTGCCTGGGTGACCTCCAGGGCCGCGGTAGGCGACTCGGGCGTTCCCGCCTTGCGTGAACGGCCCCGGGGTCCTCCCCGTCGGGGCCCCGCCCGCACTGGTGGACCGGGTACCCGATGAATCGCTGCGGCCACAGCAGCCGTTACATCGGCTCGGCCCGCGACTCCCGCTTGGGGAGGCGGTCCTCGGCCTCCAGCAGCCGACGAATCACCAGCAGCCTGCCCATCAGGTCGTCCAGGGCCTGGCCGGCGGCGTGCCAGTCTGGGTCGGTGACCACCCTGACCAGCAGCGCGTGGGCCTCGCCATGCTCCTCAGGGGTCATCCGTCGCGGGTCCGCCATCCTCGCCCCCTCGCCAAGCTCGCCTGTGCCCCCTTCCCAAGCAGCTTGTGGGTCAACGCTAACGACTTGGTCATGGCCAACGACCTCGACGACCTCGATGGGGCCGAAGGCGACCCGCAGCCGCCGCAGGGCCGCGAGCTGGTCATCGTCGACCTCGGACACACAACCATCATGCCGCCGTCATGGCCGGAGCATCGGGCCGCCGCCGCCCTGGCCCGGGCCACTTGGTGCCGTAGCAATACAGGCTAGGGTTGCAGCGGCTGCTGCGGCGCTGGGGCCGGCTGCTGGGCGGGCTCAGGGCAGCAACTCCTCTGGAAGCGCGGCCCAGCGGTCAGGGTATCCCGGCCGGCACGCACGCCCGGCTCGACGGGCAGGTTCAGGTGGCGGCCTTCATGGATCAGGCGGCTGACTTCGCTGTCTGCGTGGGTGACCCCGACCAGCAGCCCGTGCCGGCGACGCGGGAAATCACCCAGGAAGTGTGATGTCAGACCACGTTGGCCGGGGGCATCATCGTCCGGGTCGAACGGCGGGACGCGGGACCGGGACGACAAGGGGTGAAAGCCAATGGCCGATCAGACCTCCAAGGGTGACATCCAGCTCAACCGTAGCCTGCTCGTTGGAGGAGGGGTGCTGGTCACGCTGGGCGGGATGCTCGGGTTCACCGGGATGGCCCTGCTCGCCTCCGCGCTCATCTCGGCGACCCGGCAGTGGGTGGACCAGCTGGAGCAGCCGCCCAGCGAGATCGCCCGGCGTCGCTGGGAGCAGACCAAGGCCGCCGCCAGCGCCGGCGCGGCCGCCTGGCGCAACGGCCCGTCCAACGGGTAGGGCCGCGGGCCGTCCGGGCGCCATCACCGCCGTGCCCTACCGGGCGCGGTACGTGTTCTGCGTGGGCTGATCTCCCGGGCCAGGTGACGTTCGACCTGAACTCGCCGTCCAAGTGGCCTACTCTCCAGGTACCGTCTCGGGACGCCGCTTCCCGTGTCCGCGTCCCGAGACGGTTTCATCCTGGGTGTCCTTCCCGGGGGCCGTCCGATCGTCCCTATGGTGAGATCGGCCGGAGGCGTCGATCACGAGCACCGGGAGACCGTCATGCCCACCTATGTCGCGTTGACCTACACCGCGGACGTCGACTGGTCCGCCCCCGAGCAGGCCGGGGAGATGGCCGAGTACGGCGAGTTCGGCCGGGCCGCGGCCGCGGTCATCCGCGGCGGGGAGGTCCTGTACCCGACGGCCACGGCGACCACGGTCAGGGTGCGGGGCGGCAAGGGCGGCGAGGTCGTCGCCAGCGACGGCCCGTACGCCGAGACCAAGGAGGCTCTGACCGGCTTCTACCTGCTGGAGTGCGCCGACCTGGACGAGGCCGTGGCCGTGGCGGCCCGGATGCCGGCGGCCTGGAACGGCGCCGTCGAGGTCCGGCCCGTGATCAAGCTGGGGGCCGGTGACGCCGGCGCCTGACCCGGCGCGCGAGGCCCTCGTCCGGGTGGTCCGCGACGAGGGCCGGCGCGTCCTGGCCACCCTGGTCCGCACGGTCGGGGACGTGGGGCTGGCCGAGGACGCCGTCCAGGACGCCGCCGAGCGCGCCCTCCAGGCGTGGCCCAGGGACGGCGTCCCGGACAGCCCGCGGGCCTGGCTGACGGTGACGGCCCGCCGGCGGGCCATCGACATCCTGCGCCGCGAGCGCGGCCGCGGGGCTAGGGAGGCGGCGGCGATGGAGCTGCGTGACCCGGCCGGGGACGTCCCCCCGCCCGACAGCGTCGTCCGCGACGACCTGCTGCGGCTGGTGTTCACCTGCTGCCATCCCACCCTGTCGCTGGAGGCCCAGGTGGCCCTGGCCCTGCGCACCCTGTGCGGGCTGGGCACGGCCGAGGTGGCCCGGGCCCTGCTGGTCCCCGAGCCGACCATGGTCAAGCGGCTGACCAGGGCCAAGCAGAAGATCAGGCAGGCCGCGATCCCCTACCGCATCCCGCCCGACCACGAGCTCCCCGACCGGCTGGCCGGGGTCACGGGCACCGTCTACCTGCTGTTCAACGAGGGCTACTCGGCCACCGGCGGCGACGACCCGCTCCGGGTCGACCTCGTCGACGAGGCGGTGCGGCTGGGGCGGCTGCTGGCCGGCCTGCTGCCCGACGAGCCGCCGGTGCTCGGGCTGCTCGCCCTCATGCTGCTGACCGACTCCCGCCGGCCGACCCGCCTCGACGGCGACGGCGGCCTGGTCCTGCTGGCCGACCAGGACCGGCGGCGCTGGCGCCACGAGCTGGTCCGGGAGGGGGTGGTCCTGGTCGGCCAGGGGTTGCGCCGCAGCCCCGACCGGCCCGACCCGTACGTGGTCCAGGCGGCGATCGCCGCCTGCCACGCCCTGGCCCCCGGCTACGCGGCCACCGACTGGGCCGCCATCGTGTCCTGGTACGACGTCCTGCTCACCGTGCACGACACCCCGGTGACCCGGCTGAACCGGGCCGTCGCCGTCGGCGAGCGCGACGGGCCGGCGGCCGGCCTGGCCGAGGTCGAGCGGGTCGACGGCCTGGCCGGCTACCCGCTGTGGCACGCCGCCCGGGCCGAGCTGCTGCACCGGCTCGGCCGGACCGGGCCCGCAGCCGCCGCCTACCGGTCGGCGCTGGCTCTCGGGCCCAACCGGGCCCAGCGCCGCCACCTCGAGAGCCGGCTAGCCGAGGCCGCCCAGGCCGAGGTCAATCTCGAGATCTGCGATCGAGTCGACAATGCGTGAGGGGCAGTAGGCGAACCGGTCGGCGTCGGCCCTGGTCGAGATGCCGGTGAGGACCAGGACGGTCTCCATGCCCGCCTCCAGGCCGGCGACCACGTCGGTGTCCATGCGGTCGCCGATCATCACCGTGGTCTCGGAATGGGCGCCGATGGCTCGCAGGGCCGACCGCATCATCAGCGGGTTCGGCTTGCCCACGAAGTAGGGACGCACCCCGGTGGCCTTGGAGACCAGCGCGGCCACCGACCCGGTCGCGGGCAGCGACCCCTCCAGGGAGGGGCCGATCGGGTCCGGGTTGGTGGCGATGAAGCGGGCGCCGCGCTCGATCAGGCGGATGGCCTTGGTGATCAGCTCGAAGCTGTAGGTCCGGGTCTCGCCGAGGACGACGTAGTCGGGGTCGCGCTCGGACAGGGTGTACTCGACGTCGTGCAGGGCGGTGGTGAGGCCGGCCTCGCCGATG
>JBJMHP010000258.1:0-8487 GCA_045807325.1 Actinomycetes bacterium
CAGGGGTACGGCTACGAGACCGACGCCCTCGGGGTCCACGCCGACGCCTTGGTCAAGGGGCGGCAGGTCATGTACGTGCCGGTCGACGGCGATCCGGAGCGCCAGCGCGTGGTGGACGTCCTGCGGGCCCGGGGCGGGCACCACCTGCTCCACTTCCGCAGGTGGGCGATCGAGGAACTCCGGCCAAACCCGGGAGTTCGAGAACGGGGAGCACGATGGCTGACATCGCCGAGGTCGACCTGAAGGCTGGCCGGGGTCCGCTGGACCCCGAGGAACTCGACCGCATCGATGCCTGGTGGCGGGCCGCCAACTACCTGTCCGTGGGCCAGATCTACCTGCTCGACAACCCGCTGCTGCGCGAGCCGCTGCGCCTTGAGCACGTCAAACCGCGCCTGCTGGGCCACTGGGGCACCACCCCCGGGCTGAACTTCGTCTACGTGCACCTGAACCGGGTCATCGTCCGCGACGACCTGGACGCGATCTATGTGACCGGTCCCGGGCACGGCGGCCCCGGGCTGGTGGCCAACGTCTACCTGGAGGGCACCTACTCCGAGGTCTATCCCCACATCGGCCGGGACACCGAGGGGCTGCGGCGGCTGTTCCGCCAGTTCTCGTTCCCGGGCGGCATCCCCAGCCACGTCGCCCCCGAGACCCCGGGGTCGATCAACGAGGGCGGGGAGCTGGGCTACTCGCTGGTGCACGCCTACGGGGCCGCCTTCGACAACCCCGACCTGCTGGTGTGCTGTGTGGTGGGCGACGGGGAGGCCGAGACCGGCCCCCTGGCCACCAGCTGGCACGCCAACAAGTTCCTCAGCCCGGCCCGCGACGGCGCGGTCCTGCCGGTCCTGCACCTGAACGGCTACAAGATCGCCAACCCGACCATCCTGGCCCGCATCCCCGAGGCCGAGCTGCGCTCGCTGCTGGAGGGCTACGGGTACGCGCCCCGGTTCGTCGCCGGGTCCGAACCGGCCGAGATGCACCAGGCCATGGCCGCGACCCTGGACGAGGTCGTGGCCGAGATCGGCGCCATCCAGCGTCGGGCCCGGGCCGAGGGTGACACCGGCCGGCCGCGCTGGCCGATGATCGTCCTGCGCACCCCCAAGGGCTGGACCGGGCCCCGGGAGGTCGACGGGGTCCCGGTGGAGGGCACCTTCCGGGCCCACCAGGTCCCCCTGGCCGGGCTGGCCGAGCGGCCCGACCACCTCCGGATGCTGGAGGCCTGGCTGCGCTCCTACCGGCCCGAGGAGCTGTTCGACGACACCGGGGCCCTGCGGGCCGAGATCGCCGAGCTGGCGCCCGAGGGCGAGCGGCGCATGGGCGCCAACCCCACCGCCAACGGCGGACGGACCCAGCGCCCGCTGGAGCTGCCCGACTTCCGCGACTACGCGGTCGAGGTGCCCGCTCCGGGGGCGACCACGGCCGAGGCCACCCGCGTGCTCGGCGGGTTCCTGCGCGACGTGATCGCCACCAACCCGACCAGCTTCCGGCTGATGGGCCCCGACGAGACCACCTCCAACCGCCTGAACGCGGTCTTCGAGGCCACCGACCGGGCCTGGGAGGCCGAGCTTCAGCCCGGCGACGACCACCTGGCCCCCGACGGGCGGGTCATGGAGGTGCTGAGCGAGCACCTGTGCCAGGGCTGGCTGGAGGGCTACACCCTCACCGGCCGCCACGGGCTGTTCAACTGCTACGAGGCCTTCATCCACATCGTCGACTCGATGTTCAACCAGCACGCCAAGTGGCTGGAGTCGACCAACCGCATCGGCTGGCGGCGGCCCGTGCCGTCGCTCAACTACCTGCTGTCGTCCCATGTCTGGCGCCAGGACCACAACGGCTTCTCCCACCAGGACCCGGGGTTCCTCGACCTGGTGGTCAACAAGAAGGCCGGGGTCATCCGGGTCTACCTGCCCCCCGACGCCAACTGCCTGCTGTCGGTGGCCGACCACTGCCTGCGCAGCCGCCAGTACGTGAACGTGATCGTGGCCGGCAAGCAGCCGGCCCTGCAGTACCTGTCCATGGACGAGGCCGTCTGGCACTGCGCCCGGGGCATCGGGATCTGGGAGTGGGCCAGCAACGACGACGGCGACCCCGACGTGGTCATGGCCTGCGCCGGCGACGTCCCCACCCTGGAGACCCTGGCCGCCACCGCCCTCCTACGGGAACACCTACCTGAGCTGGCGGTGCGGGTGATCAACGTGGTCGACCTGATGCGCCTCCAGCCGGACTCCGAGCACCCCCACGGGCTCCCCGACCCCGAGTTCGACGCCCTGTTCACCACCGACCGGCCGGTCATCCTCGCCTACCACGGCTACCCGTCGCTCATCCACCGGCTCACCTACCGCCGCACCAACCACGCCGGCCTGCACGTCCGCGGCTTCAACGAGGAGGGCACCACCACCACGCCGTTCGACATGGTGATGCTGAACGACCTGGACCGGTTCCACCTGGTCATGGACGTGATCGACCGGGTCCCGGGCCTGGGCCAGCGGGCCGCCGCCCTGCGCCAGCACATGGCCGACGAGCGCCTGCGCCACCGGGCCCACACCCGCCAGACAGGCGACGACGCCGCGGGAGTCCGCGACTGGGTCTGGCCCGACGCTCCTCCACCGGCCGAGGCCGCCACCGACACCCAGCGGGGCCAGCCCGCCTAGGGCGAGGACCGGCCGGGCCGCGCCAGGTCCAGCTTGAGCCAGTCGGCCAGGTCCTGGATCTCGCCGTCCACGGCGGCGCCCGCGGGCTCGTCGAAGGGCACGTCCTGGTGGACGGCGTTGACCCGGAGCACCCCGACGTCGCGGTCGGCGGTGGCGTCGAGCTTGCCCACCAGCCGGTCGCCGTACAGGACCGGCAGCGCGAAGTACCCCCACCGGCGCTTGGCCGCCGGCTTGTACATCTCCAGGTAGTAGTCGAACTCGAACAGCTCGAGGGTGCGCTTGCGGTCGTGGATCAGCCGGTCGAACGGCGACAGCAGCGCCGCCCGCCCCGAGAACGGCTGGTCCAGCAGGGCGGGGTCGACCCGCCACTCGCCGCCGACCCCCTCGACCACGGCCGGCTCGCCGGCCTCGCCCACGTCCACCGGCTCGACCGGGGATTCCGGTCCCCGGGCCCGGGCGATGCCCAGCGCCCGCAGCCGCCGCTGGTCGCGGACGCGTCGCGCCTCCTCGGCCGGGACCACCGGGGCGTCGGGGTAGACCCGCTCCGCCAGGTCCCACAGCCGGTCGCGGCCCCGTCGCCCGGCGATCGCGACCTCGCCCCGCAGGACCATGAACTCCAGCAGCTGGGAGACGTTGCGGTTGTTGGTCCACCCGCTCGACTTCCACGGCACCTTGCAGGTGTCGGGGAGCTCGCGCGAGGTCAGCGGCCCCGAGGAGCCGAGCCGGTCCAGGATGTCCCGGCGGCAGGCGTCGTTGGCCCGCACCCAGTCGCGCCGGGACGCCCGCCAGCCGGGCTGCTGCCCGCGCCCGGCCGACTCCCAGCCGGCCATGTCGGCGCGGTACAGGGCCAGGTCCTCGCTCGGCCGGATCATCGCCTGGAGCTCGACCAGCGTCCGGTCCTCGAGCGCGGCCGCCAGCTGGGCCGGCGAGTACGACGACCCGAGGCGACTCCAGGCCACCAGGTCGGCGCTGGGGGCGATGGCGGCCGTCGGGTCGATCTGGAGCAGCGTCAGGCGGCGGACCACCTCCAGCAGCCCGGCCGGCCGGGGGCTGTCCAGGAGCTGGGCGCGGACGGCGACGCGGCGCGCGTCGGTGCGGGAGAGCCGGTGGACGGTCATGCCTGGAGGTACCCGGTGGCGAGCCGCCTCGGGGCGCGGCACAGCCACGCCTCGACCAGCAGCTCCTCGAGTTCGGGGGCGGCGATCCGGTCCAGCCGCACCAGGATGGCCGGGTAGCCGTCGAAGTGCGGGATGGTGAAGTAGACCTCGCCGCCGTCGGCCAGCAGCGCCTCCTTGGCCCCGACGTCCGGCACCCGCGCGGCCAGGACCGGGCCCTCCGGGGCGGCGTCGCCGAGCGCCTGGAGGTCGCCCCGCCGCAGCGGCCGCTCCCAGGCGAAGCTCTTGCCCTTGACGCTCCAGCCGGGGAGGCCGTCCCGCGAGGTCCCCTCCGCGGTCTCCGGCAGGGCCATCGCCAGCCGGCGCACGTCGTCCCAGGTGGCCATGGAGACACCATAGGCCAGCCCACCGACAAGCACAGCCCCGGCCAGAGCTCACTCTGCTTGTTGAACCTTCGCAGCTGCCTACGAAACCCTGGCCGCCCAGCGCCAGTTCGCGCTCACCGTGGTCGGGGTGGCCGGCCGCCAGGTGGAGACCGCGGTGGACACCGCCGTCGACACCACGGTGGAGGCCGTCGAGGTCACCCGCGGGCAGGCGTCCACGCCCGAGCCGCCCAGGCGGGAGGCCAGGCCGGACCGGCGCGGCTACGAGGAGCGCAGCATCGAGGAGCTCCGCGAGCGGGCCCGGGAGCTGGAGCTCGAGGGCCGCTCCTCGATGAGCAGGGACGAGCTGATCGCGGCCCTCCGCAAGCAGTCGAGGTAGCGCCCGGACCGGCTCCGACGTCGTCCTCCAGGACCGCGGCAGCCGGCGGCTCAAGGGGGTCGAGGGCGACTGGGAGCTGTTCGGGGTGGTGGGCAGGTAGCTCGACGCCGCTACCTGGTCGGGACCTGACCGCAGGTGAGGTTGGCGGAGGCCGCGGTGGTGGCCCCGGCCAGGTCGGAGGCCAGGAAGGCGGCCGCGTTGCCGACCTCGGCCAGCGAGGTCAGCCGGTTCAGCATCGTGCTGCCCTGCAGCCAGGCGATCAGCTCGGCCCGGGTCATGCCGTCGGTGGCGCCGGTGCCGTAGGCGGGCTGGACGGGAGCGGCGATGGCCTCGGGCAGGCCGGTCGTCTGCAGCCAGACGACCCGGACGCCGTAGCCGCCCAGCTCGCACGCCCACTGCCGGCACAGGCTCTCGATGGCGTCGAAGCTGACCCCGGTCCCGCCGATCTCGGGGATGCTGGCCCGGGCGGTGGTCGCGGTGATGGCCATGACCACCCCCGACCCCTGCCTGGTCATGTGCCGGGCGGCCGCCCTGGTGGTCAGGAACTGGCTGCGCATGGCGTTGATGATCGGGCGGGCGAAGTCCTCCAGCGGCATCTCGAGCAGCGGCAGGCCGTGGACGTCCCCGTGGCCGATGGCGTTGAAGGACACGTCGATGCCGCCGGCCTCGGCGGCCACCGCGTCGGCGTGGGCGTCCACGGCCCGCTCGTCGAGCGCGTCGACCCGCGCCGTCTGGACCGCTCCCCCGGAGCCGGCGATCTCGGCGGCCACCGCATCCAGGGTGGCCAGGGTCCGGCCGGCCAGGAAGACCCTGGCCCCCTCGCGGGCGAAGGCGCGGGCCACGGCGGCGCCGACCGACCCGGCCGCGCCGTAGACCACGGCCGTCTTGTCCTCTAGCAGCATCTTCGTCCTCCTCGTGGCGAGTGCTGGATCGCGCGGGAGAAGCATAGAGTCAGCAGATGACGGACCTGCCGACCGGAACGGTGACGTTCCTGTTCACCGACATCGAGGGCTCCACCGGCCTGCTCCAGGCGCTCGGCGACGGGTACGCGGCCGTCCTGGACGAGCACGCCGCCATCCTCCGGCGGGCGATCGCCGACCATGGCGGGGTCGAGGTCAGCACCCACGGCGACGCCTTCTTCGCCGTCTTCACCAGCCCCACGGCGGCCGTCCGGGCGGCCGTCGCCGCCCAGCGGGCCCTGGCCGCCCACGACTGGTCCCCCGCCCCCCCGGTGCGGGTCCGCGTCGGCGTCCACACTGGGGAGGGCACCCTCGGCGGGGACGACTACGTCGGCCTCGACGTGCACCGGGCGGCCCGGATCGCCGACGCGGCCCACGGCGGCCAGGTGATCGTGTCCGACGCCACCCGGGGACTGGTCCAGCACGCCCTCGGTGCCGGGGTCTCCGTGCGCGACCTGGGCCTGCACCGGCTGCGGGGCATCGCCGACCCCGAGCCCCTCCACCAGCTGGTCGCCGACGGGCTCCGGTCCGACTTCCCGCCGCCCCGGACCCTGGACGCCAGGCCGAGCAACCTGCCGGCGCAGCTCACCTCGTTCGTGGGCCGGGAGGAGGAGATCGCCGAGGTGGAGCGGCTGCTCGGCCACACCCGGCTGCTCACCCTGACCGGCCCGGGCGGGTCGGGGAAGTCCCGGCTGGCCCTGGCCGTCGCCACCGACCTGCTCACCCAGTTCCGGGACGGCTCCTGCTTCGTCGACCTGTCCCCGGTGACCGACCCCGCCCTGGTCCCGGCGGCGGTGGCCAACGCCCTGGGGGTGGCGGAGGCGGCCGGGCGCCCGATCCTGGAGGGGGTCAAGGAGCATCTCCGCGACCGCGAGCTCCTCCAGGTGGTCGACAACTTCGAGCAGGTGGCCGAGGCCAGCCCGGTGATCGAGGAGCTGCTCGTCGCCGCTCCCAGGCTGCGGACCATGGTCACCTCACGGGTGGTCCTGGCCCTGCGGGGCGAGCAGGAGTACGCGGTCCCGCCGCTGCATGTCCCCGACCCGGGACGGCTCCCCCACGACCTGTCCGCCCTGGGCGCGGTCGAGGCGGTGCGGCTGTTCTGCGAGCGGGCCCGCGCGGCCAGCCCCCGGTTCACCCTGACCGAGGACAACGCCCCGGTGGTGGCCGAGATCACCGCCCGCCTGGACGGCCTCCCGCTGGCCATCGAGCTGGCCGCCACCCGGACCAAGGTGCTGACGCCCACCGAGATCCTGTCCCGGCTCAAGCGGCGCCTGTCGATCCTCGCCTCCAGCTCGCGCACCCTGCCCGAGCGCCAGCGGACCCTCCGGGCCGCGATCGCCTGGAGCTACGACCTGCTCGACCCGGTCGAGCAGGTCCTGTTCGGCCGGCTGTCGGTGTTCGCCGGCGGCTGGACCTTCGAGGCCGCCGAGGCGGTGTGCGACCCCACCGAGCTCGGGCTGGACGCCCTGGACGGGCTGACCTCGCTGGTCGACAAGTCGCTGATCCGCCGCAGCGAGCCGCCCGGGCGCCCCGCTCGGTTCTCGATGCTGGAGACGATCCGGGAGTTCGCCCAGGAGCGGCTGGATGCCTCCGGCGACCTGGAGCCGGTCCTTCGGCGCCACGCCGACCACTACCTGCGCCTGGCCGAGGAGGCCGAGCCCCACCTGACCGCCAAGGACCAGGGCGAGTGGCTGGACCGCTGCGACACCGAGCACGCCAACATCCGCGCCGCCCTGCGATGGGCCATCGACCGGGGCGAGGCCGGCCGGGCCCAGGCGGCCGCCGGCGCCCTGTGGCGGTTCTGGCACCAGCGAGGGCACCTGGCCGAGGGCCGCCGGTGGCTCACCGAGATCCTGGCCATGCCGTCGGGGCAGGCCCCGACCGCCGAGCGGGCCAAGGCCCTGACGGCCGCGGGCGGGATCGCCTGGTGGAGGGACCGGAGCGAGTCCCGGGCCTTCTACGAGGAGGCGCTGGCCATCGAGCGGGAGCTCGGCGACCCCGCCCGGCTGGCCGAGGCCGTGTACAACCAGGCGTTCGTCGTCGCCGACGAGGACGACCTGGAGGCGGCCGACCGCCTGCTGGAGGAGAGCCTGGAGCTGTACCGCCGCCTGGGCGACGAGCCCGGGGTCGCCAGGGTCCTGACGATGCAGGTGGTCCCGGACGCCATGGCCGGGGCCTGGGACCGGGTGGTGGCCAGTATCGAGGAGGTGGCGGCGATCTGGCGGCGCCTGGGCGACCGGCTGGACCTCGCCTTCGGCCTGATCTGGCTGGCCTTCGCCTACGGCCGCGCCGGCCGGACCGACGACGCCCGCGCCACCGCCCTTGAGGCCCTGGAGCTGTTCCGCGAGGCCGACAACCCCACCGGGACCGCCCTGGCCTTCCTGGACCTGGCGTTCCTGCTGACCTGGGAGGGCCGCCACAGCGACGCCATCAGGATGGCCGGGGTCGCCGAGGCCCTCCGCCAGCGCGCCGGCGGCGGCCCCACCCCCGGCTTCGGCGGGATGCTGGAGGGGGACCCGGTGGCCGACGCCCGCGCCCACCTCACCGAGGAGGACACCCAGCAGGCCTGGCAGGAGGGCCTTGCCCTCAGCGTCCAGGACGCGGTCGCCCTGGCCAAGGGCGACCCGGCATCCTGACGGCCGTCTCCCAGGACCTCGGCCAGGTCCAGGAGGGCGGTCCCGCAGGCCTGGCAGAAGCGGCCCCCTCCGGCATGCGCGGAACCGGAATCAGGGGCATGGTGGGTCCATGACCGATCGCAAGCCACCCGGGGTCGGGTTCGGGACCTGGGTCGAGCGCCGGATCCGGGAGGCGGCCGAGCGGGGCGAGTTCGACAACCTCCCGGGCGCCGGCAAGCCCATCGCCGACCTGGACAAGCCCCACGACGAGCTGTGGTGGGTCAAGGACAAGCTGCGCCGCGAGAACCTCTCCTACCTGCCGCCGACGATCGCCCTGCGCAAGGAGGCCGAGGACGCGCTGGCGGCCGCCTACGAAGCCGGCTCC
>JBJMHP010000259.1:0-9234 GCA_045807325.1 Actinomycetes bacterium
AGCCGCCAGCCGCGCCGCCGCCAGCGGACCGCCGGCGGCGCGCCGCGGCCGGCCGTCCCGTCGGCGACCAGCAGGTCGACGGCGGTGCTGTAGCCCAGGCGGGGGAGCCGGGCGGTGGCCGCGGCCAGCCGCGCCTCGGGCACCTCGACCCAGACGACCCCGCCCCGGTCGGCCAGGGGCCCGCCGGCCGGGGCCGACGGCTCCAGGTCGTGCAGCAGGGCCAGGGCCTCGGCCACCGCGGCCGCCGGGGCCCGGCGGCGGGCCGCCCGCAGGTGGAGCACGAGCATGGCCATCGGCCAACCCTACCGGGCCGGCGGCGGTCGCTCAGGCCGTGGTCCGCCAGCCCGGCCGCTGGTTGCGCTGGCTGACCCCGGCCCCCCAGTGGCCGATGTCCAGCAGCGCGGCCAGCACCACCCAGAACCAGTCCCAGCCGGTCACCCCGCGCCCGGGGGTGTAGAGCAGGACGTAGATCAGGGTGGCGAACGGCAGGAAGATGATGCCCAGAAGGGGCAGCAGGAACGTGTCGAAGGCGGCGTCGATCCGCGCCGGCCTGGCGATCCACAGGATCAGCAGGGCCAGGCGGGGGAACAACCCGCCGATCAAGGCGAACAGACAACCCATCTGGTCTCTCCTCTCGGCTACACCGGGGCCTGTTCCTGGAGGGCGCGGGAGAAGTACTCCAGGGCGGTCCTGGTCTTGGTCTGCTGCTCGCCGTACAGGTCGATCCTCCGCTCGGCCAGGAACGCCCGGGTCTCGCCGGCGACCTGGATGCCCTCCCCGGGCTGGCACTTGGTCGACAGCTCCAGGATCCGCTCGCCGTCGGGATACAACCACAGCTCGGCCACCATCCGCCGCCGAAGCTTCTCCGGGGTGAACTTCAGCTTGAACACGTTGATCGGGCCGAGCACGGTCAGGTCGTCCAGGCCCAGGCCCTCGGGGGCGTGGGCGGCGTAAAAGTCCCGCTGCTCCTTGGAGAACAGCTTGCGGATGGCCCGGTCGCCGGCCGCCACCTGCCGGACCTGGGGGCTGGCCAGGGTGCCCTTGAACGACGCCGAGCAGACATAGCCGCCGGGCATGGCGTCGACCTCCACCACCATGGCCTTGGCCTTGCGAACGCTTGGCGGCAGCTCCCCGGGGACGATCGGGCGCAGCTTCACCACCGTGTCGTCGCCGCGGCGCTGGACCCGGCGGGCCCGGACGACCACCCCGTGATGGTTGAGGGTCAGATCGGGGGTGTCGAAGAAGAACACCTGGCGGATCTGGGCGTCCAGGGGGTCCATGCCGAGGGCGTCGACCGTGGAGCGACGTTCGGAGTCGGGGACGGTCAGCTTCAGCTCGACACTGTCGGCGTGGCTGGCCAGGTCGAGGACCTCCTGCAGCTGGCCGTCGGTCAGCCGATGGGGTCGCTCCGCTGCCGTGGGCATGGACGGCTCCCTTCCGGTCGGCGACGGATCCCGTCGTCGGCCACCCACAGCCTGGCCGATGCCGGGGTGCGCGGCATCACCCGTCAGGTATGAACCTCGCACCGCCTTCGGGGAAATCACCCGCTTCAGGTGAGGCCGGCTCCCGGCCGGTCGGCCAGGCTGCCGGGGACGCTAGGCAGTCGAGACCTGCAGACGAGGACGGTGTCAGCCATGTCCGAGAACTCCGGCATGTCGGTTGACGAGCGGGCCGAGCTGGAGCGGTTGCGGTCGGAGAACGCGGCCCTGCGTGCCCAGGCCGGCCGCGGCGGGGCGGCCGACCAGGACACCGTCCGGCTGCCGGGCGGCCAGCCGGCCCGCCAGCGCTGGCGCACGGTGGTGGCCACGCTGCTGATCGTGGTCGCCTGCGTGCTGGCCCCGCTGTCGGTGGTGGCGGTGTGGACCCGCAACCAGGTCACCAACACCGACCGGTACGTGGCCACCGTCAGCCCGCTGGCCAGCGACCCGGCCATCCAGGCGGCCATCGCCGACCAGATCACCGCCCAGGTGTTCACCTACATCGACATCAAGGGCCTCACCACCCAGGCGCTGGATGCCCTGTCCAGCCGGGGCCTGTCCCCCCAGGTCGCCAGCCAACTGGAGGCCTTCTCCGTCCCGATCGCCAACGGGGTCCAGAGCTTCACCCGCGACCAGGTCGGCAAGATCGTGGCCAGCGACGCCTTCACCAACGCCTGGATCCAGGCCAACCGGACCGCCCACGCCGAGCTGGTCAAGGCCCTGACCGGGGAGGGCGGGGGAGCGATCACGGTCGAGAACGACACCGTGAGCGTGAACCTGGCCGCCTTCATCCAGACGGTCAAGGCCCAGCTGGTCGCCTCCGGCTTCACCCTGGCCGAACGGATCCCGCAGGTGAACGCCTCCTTCGTGCTGTTCCAGTCCAAGGACATCACCAGGGTCCGTTCCGGCTTCAACCTGCTCAACACCCTGGGCATCTGGCTGCCGATCATCGCGCTGATCCTGCTCGTGCTCGGGGTGTACGTGGCCAAGGACCACCGCCGCGCCCTGGTCGGGGCGGCGGTCGGGGTCGCCGTCTCGATGGTGGTGCTGGCGCTGGCGCTGGCCGTGTTCCGGTCGATTTACCTGGACGCGGTGCCGGCCACGGTGCTGCCCCATGACGCCGCCGCCGTGCTGTATGACACCATCGTCCGGTTCCTGCGCCTGGGGCTGCGCACCATCCTGGTCCTGGCCCTGGTGGTGGCGGCCGGGGCGTTCCTGACCGGCCGCTCGGTCACCGCGGTGCGGACCCGCGAGGGCGTGGGCCGGGCCATCGGCTGGCTCCAGGGCGGGGCCGAGCAGGCCGGGTTCTCCACCGGCCCGGTCGGGGCCTGGGTGTACGCCAACAAGCGGGCCCTGCGGATCGGCGCCGTCACCCTGGCCGCGCTGGTCCTGGTCTTCTGGGGCCGGCCGACCGGCAAGGTGGTCCTCGGGCTGACCCTGGCCCTGCTGGTGGTCCTGGCCATCATCGAGTTCCTGGGCCGGCGGCCCGGCCCGGCGGCCGTCGAGACCGCGCCGGCGGGGCCGCCGCTCAGTGCACCACCACCTCCAGGATCACGATGATCAGCCCGAACGCCCCGTTGACCGCGCCGGCGGTCAGCGCCGTGAGCCAGGGCCAGCTCTGGCGGCGGGCGTACAGGGTGGCCCAGGTGACCAGCTCGACCACGCCAAGCCACAGGGCCAGCCGGACGGCCTGACGCTCCTCCAGGATCCCGAGCTCGCCCAGGACCAGCAGCAGCAGCAGCGGGGCCGGGCCCTGGAGCAGCGACCACTCCTCGACCATGGCCCCACGCACCACCGACCAGTCCAGCCGCCTCGCCCCCCGGAGATGGTGGGCCAGGGCATGGGCGTACACGTGGGCCAGCCAGAACACGAACAGGGTGGCGATGGTCAGCGACAGCGCCTTGCCGTGCTCCGGCTGCTTGGCGGTCCCGGCGATCACCGCCATGGCCGCGATCGTGCCGTAGATCGCCCCGGCGCTCTCGGGGGTGCGGAACAGCCGCCAGCGGGAGGTCCGGGTGGTCGCCTCGGCCATCGGCGCTCCTTGGCGTCCGGGTGCGGTGGTGCCCCATCATCCGCCGCGGGTGACCCCGCGTCCACGGGCGCGCCGGGTCAGGGCCGAGGCTTGACCGCGTAGTCGACCAGGCCGCGCTCGAGCAGCGCGAACGCCCGCCGGCCGAGCTCGCGGACGTCGTCGGCCAGCCGTTCCGGCTGGTCGTCGGCCAGGACACGCCGGCGCACGTGGTCGACCAGGATCCGCTGGACGCCCAGCAGGGCGTTGGCCGCCACCCTGGCCATGACGTCGTCGGCCGGCGCGCCCGTCTCGGCGGCCAGCAGCTCGGCCAGGGCGTCGGTGGAGCCGGCGATCGCCTGCTGCTCGCGGGCCAGCAGGGACGGGCTGGCGGCGATCACCCGGCTGACCGTCCGCAGCCGCTGCAGGGCCTCGGCGTCGCCGGCCGCGATCTGGGTGAGCAGCCCGCCGGAGCCCAGCAGGTAGCGCCGGACCGCGGCCAGCGCCGGCTCGCCCGGCTCCCGGGCGGCGACGGCCTCCAGGAGCCCGGCCCCGAAGGCCTCCAGCCGGGAGTAGAACAGGTCCTCCTTGGTGGGGAAGTAGTTGAACACCGTCGCCTCGGCGACCTGGGCCTGGCGGGCCACCTCGGCCACGGTCACCCGGTCGAACCCGCGGTCGGCGAACAGCTGCCAGGCGGTGTCGGCGATCAGCTGCCGCGTCTGCCGCTTCTTCAGCTCACGAAGGCCCATGGCAGCAGCGTAACCGAACTCCAATGCTGGTGCCACCCCAGGTTTAGGGTAAGCCTGAACCAATAGTGGAGGTGGGCCATCAGCCGCCGAGGACGGTCAGCCGCATCGCGTCCAACCGCTCGGGGTCGGCCAGCAGGTCGATGGCCACGATCCGGCCGTCGGCGATGGTGAAGCCGAACACCACCCGGGGCCGCCCGCCCGGCGCCCACACCGCGCCGGCGGCCCCGTCGACCAGGGCAGGGCGGGCCCGGACGGCCCGCCCCGAGAAGTTGCCGGCCACGGCCGCCGCCCCGCGGACCTCCTCGTCCGCGCCGGCCCGCACCGCCGCCTGGTCGGCCCGGAGGACCACGTCGGGGTGGAGCAGGGCCACCAGGGCCTCGAAGTCCCCCTCCCGGGAGGCGGCCAGGAAGGCGTCGACCACCGCCCGCTGGCGGGCCAGGTCGGTGTCGGGCGCCGGCGCCCCCTGGAGGCGCCGGCGGCCCCGGCTGGCCAGCTGCCGGGCGGCGGCGGGGGAGCGGCCCAGGATGGGGGCGATCTCCTCGAAGGGCACGGCGAACAGGTCGTGGAGGACGAAGGCCAGCCGCTCGGCCGGGGTCAGGGTGTCCAGGACCACCAGCAGGGCCAGCCCGACCCCCTCGGCCTGGAGGGCCTGCTGCTCGGGATCATCCCCGTCCTCGGAGACCGGGTCGGGCAGGTCCTCACCCGCCGGCTCCTCCCGGCGGGTCGTGCGCGCCTGGAGCATGTTCAGGCTCACCCGCGCCACCACCGTGGTCAGCCAGCCGGCGAGGTTGTCGACCGCGTCGACGTCGGTCCGGCTGAGCCGCAGCCAGGTCTCCTGCACGGCGTCGTCGGCGTCGGTGGACGACCCCAGCATCCGGTAGGCCACCGCCCGCAGGCGGCTCCGGTGGGCCTCGAACTGCCGGGCCAGCCAGTCGCGGTCGTCCATCGGTCAGCTCCCTGGTCGCGGTCGGTCACCGACTTGACCGCCCAGGCCGCGCCGGTGTGACAGCTCAGGCGTCGGCCGGGGCCCGGCGGGCGCTGCGGTACATGGCCAGGACCTCCTCGACGGTGGTGGCGTCCTCGGGAGCCTTGTCGTCGCGCCAGCGGCCGGTGAAGCGGGGGAACCGCAGGGCCAGGCCGGCGTCGGGCTTGAGCACCCCCCAGGCGGCGGTGTGATGCGGCGACAGGGTGATCTCGGCCGCCAGCACCTCCACCACCACGGTGGGCTCGAACCACACGTCGGCATGCCAGCGCGAGTCCACCCTGGCCGGCCGCTGCTCCCGGGCCTGGGGGGCCAGCCGCTCGGGGAGGGCGGCCAGCTCGGCGTCGGAGAAGCCGGTGCCGCACTTACAGATGGTCTGGAACCGGTCGGCGGACTGGTCGTAGACGGCGAGCAGCAGGGCCCCGTACATGCCGGCCCGCCGGCCCCGGCCGGCCAGCCCGCCCACCACCGCCAGGTCCAGGGTGTCGGTCAGCTCGCTGCGGTAGTCGCGCTTGAGCTTGATCCACTGCCAGCCCCGGGCCCCGGCCTGGTAGGAGGCCGACGGGTCCAGCGACTTGCAGATCACCCCCTCGCAGCCCTCGGCCACCGCCTGCTCGAACACCCGCTCCAGGGCCGGCTCGTCGGCGACCTGCTCGGCGGTGGCCAGCCGCAGCCGCGCCGAGGGGGTGATGGCCTCGGCCAGCCGGGCCCGCCGCTCCAGGTAGGGGAGGCGGGTCAGGTCGGTGCCGTCGGCGTACAGCAGCTCGAAGCAGAACATGCTCACCGGGAAGTCCTTGGTCGCCTCGGCGATGCCGTACTTGCGGCGGCGGAACATCACGTCCTGGAACGGGCGCAGCTCGCCCGAGGCCGGGTCGAAGGCGACCACCTCGCCCTCCAGGATGGCCTCACGCGGTCCCAGGCTGTCGTCCAGCAGCTTGACCACCTCGGGGAACTGGGTCGAGACCCGGTCCAGCCGGCGGGTGTACAGCTCCAGGAGGCCATCCGATGTGCGGTGGGCCTGGACCCGGATGCCGTCGTACTTGTACTCGGCCGCGCACGTCCCGCCGAGCTTGGCCAGGATCTCGGCCGGCTCACTCATCCGCTGGGCGAGCATGGGCCGCACCGGGTTCCCGGCCCGGACCTGCATCTGCTCGACCGCGGCCAGCCCCTGGGTGGCCAGGGTGGAGGCGACCAGGCCCAGGTCCGAGCAGATGTTGTAGGCCCGCTCCAGGATCGTCCGCTGCTTGCGGCCCCCGGCGTGGACCTCGGCCAGGGCGTCCAGGATGGTGGCGGTGCCGATCCCCAGCCGCAGGTTGGCCGTGACCGTGCGCAGCAGGTAGCGGGCCTCCAGCGGGGTCGCCTGGTCCAGCAGCCCGACCAGGCCCTCCAGCTTGCGGCCCTGGGAGCCGGTCCCCTGGGCCTCGGCGATGCGGTGCAGGCCCTGGAAGACCCGCTCCACCTCCAGGGTGGCCGGCCGGTCGGGCTCCAGCTCCGCGAGCAGCCGCTCGGCGGCCAGCCCCAGGTCGCCGGTGTCCCGAGCCCCGGCCAGCACCTGCTCGACCGGCACCCCGACGGCCTGGGCCACCGCCCGGGCGGCCAGCCGCTCGGCCAGCCCCAGCTCCACCCCGGCGAAGTCGGGGGCGATCTGTCCCTGGCACAGCAGCGCGACGGTGGGCAGCAGCTCGGTCGGGGTCTCGCGGAACAGGCTGGCCAGGCGGTCGATCAGCTCCAGCCGGGCCGAGGCCGCCTCCAGGTCCCGGTAGGCCTCGGCGACGCGTTCGTAGCGCATGTCCGCTCCTTCCCGTCGATGGCCCCCGTCAGATGGCCGACCAGCCGCCGTCCGAGGGCAGGATCACCCCGTTGACGTTGCTGGCGTCGTCGCTCAGCAGCCAGCAGATGGTGGCGGCGAGCTGCTCGGGGGTGGCCAGCGGGGGGATGGTGGTCTGCATGATCGGCCCGAGGACGCCGGCGGCGTGCTGGGACTTGAAGGGCGCCTCCAGGTTGGTGGCCACCGGGCCGGGGGCGACGGCGTTGGCGCGGATGCCGTCGCCCTTGTAGAAGACCGCGGTGCTCTTGGTGATGCCGTTGACCGCGTGCTTGGAGGCGGTGTAGGCGACCCCCGAGGCCGAGGCACGCAGGCTGGCCTCGGAGGAGACGTTGACGATGGCGCCGCCGCCGGCGGCCAGCATGAGCGGCAGCACGGCCCGGGTCAGGCGCATGACCGCGGTGACGTTGACCGCGAACACCCGCTCCCAGGTGGCGTCGTCGACCTCGGCCGGGGGCAGGAAGGCGTCCATGACCCCGGCCACGTTGGCCAGGGCGTCCACCCGGCCGGCGGCGGCCACGACCGCCTGGGCGCCGTCCTCGGTGGCGATGTCGGTGGCCACCGGGACCAGGTCGAGGTCGGGGACCTCGGCGGCGAGCCGCTCCAGGCGGTCGGCGGCGAGGTCGGCGGCCACCACGCGGGCGCCCTCCCGGGCCAGCCGCAGCGCCGTGGCCCGTCCGATGCCGGAGCCGGCCCCGGTCACGATCGCGGTCCGGCCGGCGAAGCGGCCCGGCGTGAAGGGCGGGCCGGTCGGCGCGCCGGCCTCGGGCGGGAGCTCGGTTGAGCTGGACATGGGCGGCGTCCCTCCGGCAGCAGATGGAAGCTGACGCCGCCAATTACAGCATCCCGCCGGCCTCGGGAGCGTGCACCGCCCGGTCCTTGAGGCCGATGAGCCCGGAGCCGCGGCTGGGGTCGGCGCCGCCCACGCCGTCGTCGCGGATGTCGAGCCGGACCAGCCCGTTGGCCAGCCGCTCGACCCCCTCGGTCGGGGACCGACCACGGCGGCCCAGGGGGACACCATCTCCGGACCGGGGTCAAGTGGCCGGTGTGACGGTGCGGGCGGCCGGCTCGATCAGGTGAGTCCGCGGGGTAGCATCGGCGTCAGGCCACCCGACGCGAGACGCGAGGAGTCGAGCTTGGCGGTCGAGCCTCCGCTGCGAGTCGAGCACCGCGAGGAGCTCGTCTGGCTGCTCGTCCAGGCCTGTGAGCTGGAGCACGGGCTGATGTGTGAGTACCTGTTCGCCCAGTTCACCCTCAAGCACACCGGGCAGGAAGGGCTCAGCGCCGAGCAGCTGGCCAAGGTGGCCGCCTGGGAAGAGGTGCTCGTCGAGGTGACCAAGCAGGAGATGCTCCACCTGGCCCTGGCCACCAACCTGCTCACCGCGATCGGGGCCGCTCCCCACCTGCACCGGCCGAACTTTCCCATCCTGTCGCGCTGGTACCCCCCAGGCGTGCAGGTCGCGCTGCTCCGGTTTGGCGAGCGGGTCCTGCGCCACTTCAGCTACCTGGAGCGTCCCGAGGGGATGGAGCTGGACGACGCCGAAGGCTTCGCGGCCAGGTCCGTTTGCGCTGGTCAGACGCCCCGCTTCGCTACGTAGGAGTCCGCCCGGCCGATTGATCGCCCGTCGATGGGCCTCCTTCGTCGGCCCACTCCGGGCGAAATCGTGGAGGGCGGACGATCAGCCGGCCCTGCGGGCCGGGCGCGCTATTGCGCGCATCTCAGAAAACCAGTCTTCGGCTGCGCCGCCATTCCCACATTTGGGCAAACGGGATGGTATTCCTTCGTCGCTCATCGCGCCGGAGGCGTGCCCCGCCCCGCTTCGCTACGCAACCTGCGGACCGCTCATTGGGGGCGGGTCAGGTCATGAACGGCAGGAGCTCGGCGGGCATGATGACGATGGGGCGCATCATGTCGCGGTCCTCGTGTTCGAGGATGTGGCAGTGGTACATGTAGCGGCCGCTGTAGGCGCTGAAGCGGACGGCGAGCTCGACGATCTCGTTGGGGTTGACCCGGACGGTGTCCTTGAGCCCTCCTTCGTTGGCGTCCACGACGTGGTCGAGCTCGTCGTCGGGGTCAGGGGCCAGGCGCACGGTGGCGGTCGTCTCGTGGTCGCCGATCCCGTTGTCGGGGACGGTGACGGTGATCGGGCGGCGCCCCAGGACGTGAAAGGGGTCCAGGTGGACATGGATCG
>JBJMHP010000260.1:0-9983 GCA_045807325.1 Actinomycetes bacterium
CGGCCCGCCGCCGCTCCAGCTCGGCCGCCCGCCGGCGCCGCCGCCGGCGCATCCCGGCGGGCGAGCGTCCCTCCGCCGCGACCGGATAGGGGAATCGGAGGCAGCCGGGGCGGGTTGACCTGACCAGGGAGGCGGCACCGCCCCGACGGAAGAAGCGAGGTTCCTCCCGTGGACCTTGAAGGTTTCGAGGCGGCGACCGTTCCGCACATGAATGCGCTGTATGACGCCGCCCTGCGGCTGGCCGGCGACCACGCCACCGCCCAGGACCTGACCCAGGAGACCTATCTGCGGGCCCTGCGGTCCTTCGGCACCTTCCAGCCGGGGAGCAACTCGCGGGCCTGGCTGCTGCGCATCCAGTACAACCTGTTCTGCACCCAGTACCGCCGGGGGCGGCGCATGCCGCTGATCTGGCTGGACGAGGGCGAGGCCGACCCGTCGCTCGACCTGCCCAGCAACGAGCCCGGCCCCGAGGAGCAGACCGTCCGCGAGCTGGACCGGGAGGCGGTGCGCCAGGCCATCGCCCGCCTGCCCGAGGACTTCCGCATGGCCGTCACCCTGGTCGACATCAACGGCCTGACCTGTGCCGAGGCGGCCGCCGTCATGGACGTGCCCCGCGGCACCATCCTGTCCCGCCTCCATCGCGCCCGGCGCCGCCTGGAGGCGATCCTCATGCCCGAGCTGGGAAGGGTGCAGGCCGATGACCTGTGACGACTTCCAGCTCCGGCTGACCGCCTACAGCCTGGGCGAGCTCGAGCAGGACGAGCTCCAGGCGGCCCGCGACCACGTCGCCGGCTGCGACGACTGCGCCTCCCGGGCCCTGCTCGACCGCCAGCTGACCGCCCTGGTGCGCGGCTCGGCGGTCCCGGCTCCGGCCGAGACCCGGTCCGCGGTGCTGGCCGCGGTGCGCGCCGAGGCCCGGCGGGACGAGGCCGGGCCGTCGGACGCCTCGCGGCCGGGCCGCCGCCGGCACTGGATCGCCCTGGCCGCGGCCCTGCTGGCCGCCGCCGCGGTGATCGCCGCGGCCCTGCTGGTGACGCCGGCCCCCGACCCGGGCAGTCCCCTGGCCGCCGCCTGGAGCTCCTATCACGCCCGGGGCAAGAACGGCCTCGGCAGCCCCAGCGAGGCCCAGGCCGACCGGCTGTCCGCGGTCCTGGGGCCGGCCTCGCGCACCCCCGACCTGGCCGGCTTCGGCCTCCGCAAGGACGGCTGGGAGGCCCGCGACCTGGCCGGGCACCTGGCCGCGGTGGCCGAGTACCGCGACGCCGAGGGCGGGCGGGTCACCCTCATGCGCTGGCGGGGCGACCTGCCCCCGATGCCCAGCGGCTCCGACGGCGACGACCTGGCCGCCTACCGCTGGGGCCGGCACACCAGCTACTGGTGGCGGGCCGACGGGGTCGTCTGGTGCCTGGTCGGCACCATCGACCAGGAACGGCTGTACGCGATCGCCGAGCACCTCGGTGGGGAATCGGAGGAAGGCGCCCCGGGTTAGGCTCCTGACGGCCGCGACCGCGGCCCACCGAGCTCAGGAGGTCCGGATGCGGCGACGGGGCGGGATGGTCATCGGCGTGCTGGTCGGGGTGCTTGCCCTGGCCGCGGCCGGCTGCGGCGGGGGCAGTGACAACGGCGGCGGCAGCGCCAGTGCGGCCACCACGACCACGGCCGCGGCCGGGACCACCACCACGGCCGGCGGCGGCGGGGGCGGCGGGACCGAGATCCAGCTCGTGGCCAGCAACTTCAAGTTCGACAAGACCAGCCTGGACATGCAGTCCGGGAGCCAGGTCAAGGTCGAGATCCGCAACCAGGGCCAGGCCGAGCACAACTTCACCTTCACCGAGGCCGGCGCCAACCAGGACGTCGAGGCCGGCGAGGACGCCACCGCGACCTTCACCGCCCCGGCGGCCGGCAGCTACCAGTTCTTCTGCAAGTACCACCCCTCGCAGATGAAGGGGACCGTCACGGTCACCTGAACACCTCAACGGTTTTCGGTCTCCAGGAATGCGGGATCCGCGCCGGCTGTTGATCAAGGCGTGACACCCCTTTTGACCTGGAGAACGAATGCCTGAGCTCTCGACCGAGACCCTTCCCCTCCTGCCCCTGACCAGCGGGGTGGTGCTGCCCGGGATGGTCGTGACCGCCACCCTGGAGACACCCGAGTCGCGGGCCGCCTCCAGCGCGGCCGGCGACACCGGCGGCCACCTGCTGCTGGTGCCCAAGGTCGACGGCCGCTACGCCAACGTCGGCACCGTGGCCAAGATCGAGAACGCCGGCGAGCTGCCCAACGGCCAGCTCGCGGTGGTCGTGCGCGGCCTGCACCGGGCCCGCATCGGCGCCGGCTTGGCCGGCACCGGGACCGCCACCTGGGTCGGGGTCGACCCGATCGCCGACCCGCCCGCCACCGAGCGGGCCATGCAGCTGGCCCGCGAGTACCGTGCCGTGGTCCAGAGCATCCTCGAGGCGCGCGGCGCCGCTCAGGTGGCCGAGCTGCTGCGGGGCATGACCGACCCCGGCCAGATCGCCGACACCGCCGTCTACTCCCCCGACCTCTCCTTCGAGCAGAAGGTCGAGGTCCTCGAGACCATCGACGTCACCGAGCGTCTGGAGAAGGTGCTGGCCTGGGCGCGCGACACCCTGGGTGAGGTCGAGCTGAAGGACCGCATCCGCAAGGACGTCTCCGAAGGCATGGAGAAGTCGCAGCGCGAGTTCATCCTGCGCCAGCAGCTGGCCGCCATCCGCAAGGAGCTCGGCGAGGGCGAGGACGGCGAGGACGTCATCGACGCCTACCGGGCCAAGGTCGAAGAGGGCAAGATGCCCGAGGCCGTGCGGTCCGCCGTGGAGCGCGAGATCGGCCGCCTGGAGCGGACCAGCGAGCAGAGCCCCGAGCACGGCTGGATCCGGACCTGGCTCGACACCATGACCGAGCTGCCCTGGGGCGAGAAGTCAACCGATGCCCTGGACATCGCCGAGGCCCGGCAGGTCCTGGACGCCGACCACACCGGCCTCGAGGACGTGAAGGACCGCATCCTCGAGTACCTGGCCGTGCGCAAGCTCCGCCGCGAGCGGGGCCTGGCCGACCAGGGCGGCCGGGGCGCCGGCGCGATCATCGCGCTGGTCGGCCCGCCGGGGGTTGGCAAGACCTCCCTGGGCGAGTCGGTCGCCCGGGCCATGGGCCGCAAGTTCGTCCGGGTCGCCCTTGGCGGCGTCCGTGACGAGGCCGAGATCCGCGGCCACCGGCGCACCTACGTCGGCGCCCAGCCGGGCCGCATCGCCAGGGCGATCAAGGAGGCCGGGACCATGAACCCGGTGTTCCTGCTGGACGAGGTGGACAAGGTCGGCGCCGACTGGCGCGGCGACCCCTCCTCGGCCCTGCTCGAGGTCCTCGACCCGGCCCAGAACCACTCCTTCCGGGACCACTACCTGGAGGTCGAGCTCGACCTGTCGGACGTGCTGTTCATCGCCACCGCCAACGTGGTCGAGACGATCCCCGGGCCGCTGCTGGACCGCATGGAGGTCGTCCGCCTGGACGGCTACACCGAGGACGAGAAGCTGGCCATCGCCCGTGACCACCTGCTCAAGCGCCAGCTCGAGCAGACCGGGCTGCGGGGCGACGAGGCGATCGTCACCGAGGCCGCCCTGCGGGTCGTGGTGAGCGACTACACCCGCGAGGCCGGGGTCCGGAACCTGGAGCGCGAGATCGGCAAGCTGCTGCGCAAGGCGGCGACCCGGATCGCCGGCGGCGAGGCCACCACCCCGCTGGTCGTCGACGACGGCGACGTGCGCGGCTACCTGGGCCGTCAGAAGTTCTTCTTCGAGGCGGCCGAGCGGACCGCCGTGCCCGGGGTCGCGACCGGCCTGGCCGTCACCGGCACCGGCGGCGACGTGCTGTTCATCGAGGCCAGCGTGATGGACGGCGAGCCGGGGCTGACCCTCACCGGCCAGCTCGGCGACGTGATGAAGGAGTCGGCCTCGATCGCCCTCTCCTACGTCCGCGCCCACGCCGGCGAGCTGGGCATCGACGGCGACGTGGCCGGGCGCCGGTACCACGTCCACGTCCCGGCGGGCGCCGTCCCCAAGGACGGCCCCTCGGCCGGCGTGACCATGACCACCGCCCTGGCCAGCCTGCTCACCGGCCGGCCGGTCCGGGCCGAGGTCGGCATGACCGGCGAGGTCACCCTCCAGGGCCGGGTCCTGCCCATCGGCGGGGTCAAGCAGAAGGTCCTGGCCGCCCACCGGGCCGGCCTCAAGGAGGTCATCCTGCCCGAGCGCAACGGCGCCGACCTCGAGGACGTCCCCGAGTCGGTCCGGGCCGAGATGACCTTCCACCTGGCCAGCGAGATCGACCAGGTCCTGGACCACGCCCTTGCCCCCGAGGGCCAGGAGGGCCAGGAGGCCCCCCAGGTCGCCGCGTAGGACGATCGGGCTTCCCCGCAACGGCTCCGGCCGAAGCCGGAGCCGTTGGCGTTACTGGAGGTAGCCCTCGACGGTGCCCTCGGGGCGGACCTGGGCGGTGTCGGGGTCCTGGCCGGCCTCGCGGCGGGCGCGGCGCTGGCGGAGCAGGTCCCAGCACTGGTCGAGCTGGACCTCGACCTCCTGGAGGCGGGCCTGCTCGCGGTCGTCGAGGCCACCACCGGTGGCCTGGCGCTCCAGGGTGTGCTCCTCCTCGACCAGGGCGCCGATGCGGTCCAGGACCTGGC
Organism: Actinomycetes bacterium; assembly: GCA_045807325.1. GTDB lineage: Bacteria > Actinomycetota > CALGFH01 > CALGFH01 > CALGFH01 > CALGFH01. The sequence goes on from JBJMHP010000260.1 coordinate 4,692, forward strand.
TGTCGTCCATGGGGTCTCCTCCGATCTCCTACTGGGTCGACTCGATGATCCTGCGCAGGCTCGACGGCCGCCAGGGGGCGCGGGTGGGGCGGTCGCCGAACAGGCGGGGGGCGGCTTCGGCGAGCTCCTCGGGGGTCCAGCGGCGGGGCAGCTCCTGGCTGGCGACCGCATGCCAGCCCCCGTACAGCTCGACCAGGCCGCCGGTGATCCCGATGACCTGCCCGGAGACCTCGGCGGCGGCGTCCGACAGCAGCCACACCACCACCGGGGCGACATTGGCCGGGTCGAGGGGGTCGAACTCCCCCTCGAAGTCGAGCTCGCCGAAGGCGCCCTCGGTCATCGCCGTCCGCGCCCCGGGGGCGATCGCGTTCACCCGGACCCCGTAGCGGGCCAGCTCCAGGGCGCAGATGACGGTGAAGGCGGCCACCCCGGCCTTGGCCGCGCCGTAGTTGGACTGGCCCTGGTTGCCGAGGAGGCCCGAGGTCGAGGTGGTGTTCACGATCGCCCCGGCCCGGCCCTGGCCCTTCCACCAGGCGGCGGCGTGCCTGGTCATGGCGAAGGTGGCCCGGAGATTCACCCTGACGACCAGGTCGAACTCCTCGGGGGACAGGTTGAACACCATGCGGTCGCGGACCACCCCGGCGTTGTTGACCAGGCCGTCCAGGCCGCCGAAGGTCTCGGTGGCCGCGGCCACCAGCCGCCCGGCGGCCTCGAAGTCACCCACGTCGTGCTCGAGGGCCAGGGCCCGCCCGCCGGCGTCGGTGACCGCCGCCGCCGTGTCGGCCGCCCCGGCCAGGTCGTCGACCACCACCGCGGCCCCGGCCGCCGCGCAGGCCAGCGCCTCCTCGCGGCCGATCCCCTGCCCGGCCCCGGTGACGACGACCACCTTGCCGTCCAGCGCTCCCATGGCTCCTCCCGTCCGTCGGCCGGCCCGTGGCCGGTCCGGGCTGGTGCATCATCGTCGATCATGAAGGTGGCCGTGCTCGCCGACACCCACGCCCCGCGCCGCTGGAAGGCCTGCCCGGCCGAGGTGGCCCGGCGCCTCCGCGGGGTCGACCTGATCCTGCACGCCGGCGACGTCTGCCGGGCCACGGTCCTGGACGAGCTGGCCGCCTTCGCCCCGGTCCGGGTCGTGCTCGGCAACAACGACACCCCCGACGTGGCCGCCTGGGGCGCCCCCGAGGTGCTGCGGCTGGACCTGGACGGGATGCGGGTGGCCATGGTCCACGACGCCGGCCCGGCCGCCGGGCGCCCCCGGCGCATGCGCCGGCGGTTCCCCGACGCCCGCCTGGTCGTGTTCGGCCACTCCCACATCCCGCTCGACCTGGCCGGAGAGGACGGGCAGCGCCTGTTCAACCCGGGGTCGCCGACCGACCGCCGCCGCCAGCCCAGGGGCACGATGGGCCTGCTCCGGGTCGAGGCCGGGCGGCTGCTGGAGGCCAGCATCGTCCCGGTGGCCTGACCGTCCGCCGGAGGCGGCGGGGTGGAACGAGAGAAAGGTGAACGCGACGCCGTGGCCTGCCGTCAACGACCGGCTTCCCCCGATGCACCGGACGCTGAGCGGGTCCCCCGGGACCACGACGCCGCGCCTCCCGTACTGGTTCAGGCGTCGTGGCGGCACGAAAGGATACGGCTCACCGGGCAAGTTCACAATCGTACGTAGCGGGCAGTACGACTGGATCGAACCTTGCTAGGTAGAACAACTGATTCAGTAGGTTTGCTCGACAGGGGTAGTCTCCCCCGGGGACAACAGAAAGTCCTCAACCGGGACGACAACCGTAAAGGGGTGTCGAGCGATGAGCCGGACCAGCAGGCCGACGTACCTGCGGACCTCCGAGGTCGCCGGTCTTCTCCACGTCTCACCGAAGACCGTGTCCCGGTGGGCCCAGGAGGGCAAGCTTCCCTTCCTGCGGACCTTGGGGGGCCACCGGCGCTATCCGGACAACGAGATCCGCGCCCTGGCGGACGAGCTGCGGATGTGGCCGACGATCGAGGAGCCTCGTCGGGCCGAGTCCCAGTAAGGCGTTCGAGGGCCGGGCCCGCCCGGCTCGGCCCTCACAGCCCGCGCCTAGCCGGCCGGCGCCGCATCCAGCGCCTTCTCGAGCAGGATGCGGGTGCCGCTCAGGCCCGAGTCGACCACCACCCGGTCCATGAGGGCGTGCATGATGTAGAGGCCGCGGCCGCGGTTCTGGGAGGGATGGGCCCGCCGCGACATGGCCGTCCCCGAGCTGTCGAAGCCGGGCCCGCGGTCCTGGACCGAGAACGAGAACCGCCCGCCGGCCATGGCCCAGCGGATCACCATGGCCGAGTCCTGCTGGCCCCAGGCGCCGTGGACGACCGCGTTGGTGACAGCCTCGCCGCTGGCCAGCAGGATGGCGTCGGCGACCTCCTCGGGGACGGCCCAGCGCTCCAGGTCGCGGGAGAGCAGGGCCCGCACGACCGGCACCGAGTCGCTACGGCACGGCAGCAGCAGGTGCGCCGTTGGGCGCCCCAGCCGGCCGTGCGTCGCCTCCTCCACGGACTCTGAATACAACGGGCGGCGGCATTCAGTCCAACCGGGCGGTCGCGCCGGCCACCTCCCGCTGGCCATCCGGGCAGCGCCGGAGCAGGTCACAGCCGGCGCACCAGGGCCCGGTGCGGGGACGGAACTCGGTGTCGGCACGGAGGGTGGCCGCGATCGCGAGCACGTCGTCCAGCCGCCGGCGCAGCACCTCGGGCGGCCGCTCGGTGACCACCTGCTCCCCGGCGACCACGTAGTCGAGCACCATGCTGGCCACCGGCCGGCCGAGGCGCCGCTCGACCAGGGCGGCGTAGATGGTCAGGGCCTCGTCGGCGTCGGCCGCCTCCTGGCTGACCGGCCGGCGGCCGGTCTTGTAGTCGACCACCACCAGGCCGGGACCGCCGGCCGGGTCGGGGTCGAGCCGGTCCAGCCGGCCCTTGAGGACGATGTCGCCCCAGGCGGCCTGGAGTCCGAGCTCGGTGGCGTGGGGCACGACCGTGGTGTCGGTCCGCCCGTACCAGGCCCGCAGGGCCTCGGCGCCCCGCTCCCGCTCGCGCTGCTGCTGCTCCCGGCCCTGGTAGCCGTCGCGGACCCACAGGCGGCGGAACAGCTCCAGCAGCATGCGCAGGCTGCGGCGGCCGACCGGGAGCCGGTAGAACTCGCGCAGGGCGGCGTGCACGCTGGTCCCGAAGGACTGCTGGCCGCTGGAGCGGGACATCCGCCACAGCCCGTCCACGTACAGGAACCGGTACAGCCGCGGGCAGAGCCGGTAGCGATCCAGGGCCGAGGGGCTGAGGAACGTCACCCGGTCCAGGTCCAGGCCTGGCAGGCTCTGCTGTTCTGCGCCCTTCATCCTTCGAGGCTACGCCCGGCCCGCCACACTCGGTAATCCTTCCAGGTGGTCGTGCTCATGGCCCGGCGCGTGCACCGGGTCCTGCTGGGAGCGGCCGTCCACGCGGTGCTGGCCGCCAACCATGGCGGCTCCGGCCCGGGCGCCACGGCTAGTTGAGGACGAGGGCGGCGACCACGAAGCTGGCGAAGAAGCTGATCACGCTGGCCACGATCGCGGCCAGGCCGAGGGACCCGTCGCCCTTGGAGCGGGCGATCCCCCCGCAGACGACCCCGACCAGCCCGCCGATGGGGAACATGACCAGCCCCAGGCCGGCCAGGACCAGGCCCGCGACCGCCCAGGGCCGCCCCTCGGGGGTGGCGCCGGCGTCAGCCATCCGCCTGCTGGAGCTGGGCCCGGACCTGGTCCAGGTAGACCTTGCGATACTGCTTGATGTCCTCGGGCGCCTCCAGCAGCTGCACCCCCTCGGCGTTGGCCCAGCGGTCGAACTCGTCGAGCAGCTCCTCGAGCTCGTCGCAGGCGGCCAGGGCGGCCGGGACCAGCTCGTCGGGCAGGTCATAGCGGACCCCGAAGCTGGGCTCCCTGGCCAGGTAGGCTCGGTCGGCGACCTCGTCCACCGGGCTGGGCGGGAACTGACGGCTGAGCCGGTCGATCAGCTCCTCGAACCGCGCCGGGGCCGCCTCGGGGGCCAGCGAGAGCAGCTGCGCCTCCCGGCGCACCGCCTCGTAATGGTCCCTGCTCCTGATGTGCAGCGCCGGGTCGAACGGCCCAACCTCGAGCTCCATGCCCGAAGCATACGATGTGGCAGCCCGTGCGCGCCCGGCCCGGTGCTAGGCGCGGGCGAGCAGGCGGTCGACGGCCGCGTCGGGGGTGCGCTCGCTGCCCAGACGGTAGCCGTAGAGGGCGCCGTGGCAGTCGGAGGCGCCGGTCGTCTCCAGGCCCAGCTCGGCCGCCAGGGCCCGCCAGTGGGCCCGGTCCGGGGGCGGCTGGTCGGGGTGGTCGACCTCCAGGCCGTCCAGCCCGGCGGCGGCCATGGCCCGGATCACCGGCTCGGGCACGGCCCCGGCGCCGGCGTGGACCGAGGGGTGGGCCAGCACCGCCACCCCGCCGGCCCCGTGGATCAGCTCGACCGCCTCGACCGGGGCGACGGCGTCCTTGGCCACATACGCCCGGCCGCCGGTGCCGATCCAGCCGGGGCTGAAGGCGGCGGCCACGTCGTCGACCACCCCCGCCTCGACCAGGGCCCTGGCCACGTGTGGCCGCCCGATGGCGCCGCCCCCGGCCAGCTCCTTGACCCGCTCCAGCTCGATCGGGGCGCCGAGCTGGCGGAGCCGCTCCACCATCCGGCGGGCCCGGTTGACCCGCCCCTCGGCGATCCACGCCCGCTTGGCCGCGAAGACCGGCTCCCGCGGGTCGAAGCCGTAGCCGAGGACGTGGACCGGGTTGCCGTCGTGCTCGGCCGACAGCTCGCAGCCCAGCAGCACGGTCAGGCCGGTGCCCTCGGCCGCGGCCCGGGCCCGCCCGACCCCGCCGGTGTTGTCGTGGTCGGTGAGGGCGATCCCGGCCAGGTCGCGGGTCCTGGCCAGCTCGACCACCTGCTCGGGCTCCAGGGTGCCGTCCGAGAAGGTCGAGTGGGTGTGCAGGTCGAAGCCGGACATGCCCCGACGATAGCGCAGCCGCCGGCCGCCCCGGTCCTCGTACCGATCCTGTAACGGCTGGCTTCAGAACCTCCTCCCGGTTCCGACATTGCTGGCAGACTGCGTCATCAAGGTTGGGAAGCGGCTATCCGCTATCGCCGTAGCGACGTTGAAGCGTGGTTACATGGACGAGCGGAGTGACTAGACCACGAACTCGACGAGAACCCGCTCAGGGTCGAATCGGAACCCCTTAGGAGTCACGCCCGCCAGCTTGCCCACGGGCTCGACCACGATGCGCTTCGTAC
>JBJMHP010000261.1:0-6116 GCA_045807325.1 Actinomycetes bacterium
AGGATCTGGAGGCTTCGGCGGCAGTGAAGGCTCGCCCGGATCGGGCGGCAGTGGAGGCTGGGGGCCCGGATCAGGCGGCATTGGAGGCTCGCCCGGACCAGGCACTACGTCGGTCATTGCAGTCCTCCGGGTTGCATCAGGGTTGCAGTCCGTGAGCGGAGGCAGACGGCGCTCGGCCCACTACGGCCGCTGACCTGCGGTATTGCTAGTCGGGACGGCGAGATTTGAACTCGCGACCCCCAGTCCCCCAGACTGGTGCGCTAACCAAGCTGCGCCACGTCCCGAACACGGGCCCGAAGGCCCGAACGGCCGTCAGGATATCACGGCTCCCGGCGCCCTCCGCCGCAGGTCGAGCCAACCCCCGCCGGACCGACCCTGTCAGCGTCAGCCGGCTTGCTCCAGTTGGCTCCCACCGGCCCGTCCCCGTTCAGCGCCACCGTCCTGCGTCACTCATGACCTGCCCCGGGCCAGTGCCGGATGGCCGCTCGGGTCAGCTCGGACAGCCTTCCCGGGTCAGCGTCCGCCGGCCCGTTCCCTGGTCCGGACCCGGACCACCAGGCGCACCGGGGTGCCCTCGAACCCGAAGGTGCGGCGCAGGTCCTTCTCCAGATAGCGGCGGTAGCTGGGGCTGAGCTGGCCGCTGGTGAACAGGACCACCTCGGGTGGGTCGACCCTGGCCTGGGTGGCGTAGCGAACCTTCACCGGGCGGCCCCGAACCGGCGGTGGCGGCGTCCGCTCGGTCGCCCGCTCCAGCCACTGGTTGAGGGCGGCGGTGGGGATGCGCCGTGACCGCTCGGCGAGCACCCGGTCGACCAGGCCCCAGACCTTCTCGACGCCCCGGCCGGTCCGGGCCGAGACCCGCAGCATCGGCGCCCAGTCGACGAAGTAGAGCTTGCGCTCCAGGTCGACCCCGAACTGGTGTCGCGCCTCGTCGTCCATCAGGTCCCACTTGTTGGCCAGCAGGACCAGCCCGCAGCCGGCCTCGACCGCCCGCACGGCCACCTTCTGGTCCTGCTCGGCCACGCCTAATGGCGCCTCGAGCACGAGCAGGGCGACGTCGGCCCGGTCGACCGCCTCCAGGCTGCGGACGAACGCGAAGTAGTCCGCCCCCTCGGCCTGCTGGAACGAGCGCCGCATGCCGGCGGTGTCGACGAGCCGGTAGCTCCGGCCGGCGCGTTCCACGATCGAGTCGACGGTGTCGCGGGTCGTGCCCGGGGTCGGGTCGACGATGGCCAGGTCATGGCCGGCCAGCCGGTTGAGCAGGCTGGACTTGCCCACGTTGGGCCTGCCGACGATGGCCAGCGCCGGCACCTGCGGCTCGTCGGCGGCGGCCGTCGCGGTGCCGAGCCGCTCCACGACCGCGTCGAGCAGGTCCCCGGCGCCGCGGCCGTGGAGGCTGGACACGGGCAGCGGCTCCCCCAGGCCGAGCGACCACAGGCCGGCGACCTGGGGCTCGGCGGCGGCGCTGTCCACCTTGTTGGCGACGAGGATGACCGGCACGCGACCGCGGCGCAGCCGGGCCGCGACGGCCGCGTCCTCCTCGGTGACGCCGACCGTGGCGTCGACGACGAGCAGGACGAGGTCGGCGTCGGCCATGGCCCGCTCGGCCTGGGCGACAACGCTGGCCTGGAGCCCGGTCGCCTTCGGCTCCCAGCCTCCGGTGTCGACCAGCTCGAAGCGGCGGCCGGCCCAGTCGGCCTGGTAGGTGACCCGGTCCCGGGTCACCCCGGGCATCTCCTGGGTGATGGCCGCCCGCCGCCCCAGGATCCGGTTGACCAGCGTCGACTTGCCGACGTTCGGTCGCCCGACGACCGCCACCCTCGGCAGCCGGCTGGTCGACTCGTCTTCTTGCTGATCCACTGTCGTATCGCTTTGTCTATTTATCACTTTGGCTACTTGTCGATTGAGTTACCGGGGTGCCGCCGGCGACGGCCAGGAACTCCTGGAGGCGCTTCTGCAGGAGCTCGCTGGCCGCCCTGCGACCGGCGCGGTCGCCGGTCGACTTGGGCAGGTCGATCGCCGGGCCGGCCACGATCCTGACCGGGGAGGCGAACGGCAGCCAGCCGAACCGGCGCCGTACCCGCTCGGTGCCGAAGATCGCCACCGGCACCACCGGGCACTGCTGCCGGACCACGATGTAGGCGAGGCCGGGGTGGACGGACGCGAACCGTCCGTCTCCTCGAGTCCCCTCGGGGAACAGGCCGAGCATCGATCCGCGGGCCAGCACCGCATCCGTCCGCCGCAACGCCTCCCGGTCGATGCCGCCCCGCCGGACCGGGAACTGCCCGATCCAGCGCATGATCCAGCCGAGGGGCCCCACGAACAGCTCGGCCTTGGCCATGAACACCACCGGCCGCCGCACGGCCGAGGCCAGGAGGACCGGGTCCATGTTGCTGCGGTGATTGGAGGCCAGGATCACCGGCCCGACCTCCGGGATGTGCTCCTCCCCCTCCAGCCGGATCCGGAACCAGGTCCTCATCAACGGCTTCACCACCAGCGCCGCCAGCCGATACCCCCGCTCGGGGTCCCTCGCTCCCCGACCGGACCGGCCCCGCGCCTCCACCGAACCAGGTACGGCCGAGGAGCCAGGTGCCACCGGCTGGCCAGCCGGATCACCCAGGTCGAGCGAACGCTCGGGCGAGGTCGGCGGGCCAGGCGCAGCGTCCGGGGTCGCCGACGGGCCGATCGTGGCCGGTGGGTCTGGCGGGGTAGGTGGCGGGGCGGCCGGGGCGTCGCTGGTTGGGGCGCGGGGCGCCTTGTCGTTGGGTCCGCCGGTCATCTCGGGCGGGTGGCTCTGGCGGCCTCGATAAGCTGCAGGACCTGGTCGACCACCTCGTCGGCGGAGCGGGTGGTGGAGTCGATGACCAGGGCGTCGGGGGCGGCGCGGGTCGGGGAGGCGGCCCGCCCGCTGTCGAGGGCGTCCCGGCGGGCCAGGGTCTCGGCGGTCTCCCCGCCGCCCTCGGCATCGCCGGTGCGCCGCCGCGCCCGCTCGTGCTCGGACGCGGTCAGGAACACCTTGACATCGGCGTCGGGCCACACCACGGTCCCGATGTCGCGGCCCTCGACCACGATCCCGCCGACCCCGACCAGCGACCGCTGCAACCCGACCAGCAGCTCACGGACCGCCGGGACGGCCGAGACGGCCGAGACGTTGGCGTTCACCCCGGGCGTGCGCAGCGCGGGACCGGGCTCGGCCCCGTCCAGCACCACCCTGGCCACGCCGGCCGGGCCGGGTGGGAGCTCCAGGGTGAGGTCCACGGCCTTGGCGGCGTCGGCGACCGCCTCGGGGTCGTCGACGGGGATCCCCCGCCGCAGCAGGGCCAGGGTGAGGGCCCGATAGGTCGCCCCGGTGTCCAGGTAACGGAGCCCGGCCCGCTCGGCGACCCGACGGGCGACCGTGCTCTTGCCCGACCCGGCCGGGCCGTCGATCGCGACGACCACGTCGCCAGCGCCCTCGGCAGGCTCATCCCCGCCCAACCCGACCACCTTCACCTGGCCTCCCACTCCACCCCGGCTGACCCACGAACGACCGGACAACCTCGCCTCATATGGCCTCGATCGGCGACCCCGCCCTGTCGACACCTGCCGACCGTCGGCTCGAGATCCGCAGCGAAGTCTACCCGCTGGTAGACGGCCCCATCCCGTGCCACTCCTCGGACTAGCCCAGAGAGCCAGGCAATCTCTCTATCGATAGATCACTTAAGGAATATGTAGTCGAAGCGACAGGTGCACGAGCGGCGATGATGGGGTGATCGGCGGACGGACCGGTCAGGGGGCGCCAGTTCCCTCGTGGGCGGGCCAGCCGGCGACCTGAAGGGCGTCGACGGCGGCGGCGAGGGCGTCGCGGCCCGCGACCCAGATGCGGAGGGCGCCGCTGCCGCCCTGGAGCTCGTGGTCGATGGCCAGGTCCTCGACGTTGACCCCGGCCGCCCCGAGGGCGTGGAACACCGCGGCCAGGCTGCCCGGGCGGTCGGCGATGTGGACCACCACCTCGCGCAGGCCGCGGGGGGACGATCCAGGCTTGGTCGGGATGCGCAGGCGCGCCGACCTGGCCGCGGCCAGCTCCTCGCGGAGGCCGGCCCGGTCCCCCTCGGCGACGAGCTTCCGGAGCACCTCCAGCCGGCTGGTCAGCACGTCCAGCGCGGCCACGATGCTCGGGCCGTTGGTGGAGCAGATGTCGACCCACAGGTCCGGGTCGCTGGCGGCCACGCGCGTGGTGTCCCGGAAGCCACTGGCGACCAGGCGGCGTAGGGCCGCCGGCGACTCCACCTGGGCCACCGCGCCCATGAGGGCGGTCGCGGCCAGCTGGGGCAGGTGGCTCGCGAACGCCGCGACCTGGTCGTGCAGCTCCGGGTCGAGCATGAGAGGCCGCCCGCCGAGGTCGCGCACGAACGAGGTCAGCCGCCGCAGCGCCTGGTGGTCGACGTGTGGCGCCGGGGTGAGTACCCAGGCCGCGCCGTGGAACAGGTCCACCCGGGCGGCTCGCGCCCCGCGCTCCTCGGACCCGGCCATGGGATGGCCGGGGATGACCCGCCGCAGGCTTGTGGAAGAACGTTGAAGCTCTACTAGAAGGTGGAGCTTCGTGCTGCCCACATCGGTGAGCACGGCCTCGGGGTTGGCCGCGTGGGCGCGGGCGAGCACGCCGGGCAGCGAGCGGACGGGGGTGGCGGCCACGATCAGGTCGGCCCCCTCGGCCGCCTCCTCGACAGAGCGGGCGCGGGCGGTGATCGCCTCCAGCTCGAGGGCGTCGCGCAGCTCCCGCCGGTCGTTGTCGGCCCCGACCACCTCGGCGACTCCGGCGGCGCGGGCGGCCAGCCCCACCGAGGCGCCGAGCAGGCCGGTGCCCACGACGGCCAGCCGCCGCGGCCATTCGAGGGTCGTCGTCATCGGCTGGCTCCGGGCGTCGGTGGCCGCTGGGCGGTCGATGTCATCGCGTTCACTCCGGCAGGTCGTCGCGCAGGTGCTTGGCGCGGTGCAGGTAGACGTGGCGCAGGCTCTCTCTGGGCAGGGTCGAATAGCAGTGGATCAGCACCCGGATGGTGTTCGGGTTGCCGCCGACGACGTCGAGCTCGCCGGCGCAGAGCAGTGGCACGTCGCCAAGCCCGAGCTCCCTGGCCGCCAGCGCCGGGAACGCGCTGCGCAGGTCCCGGGTCGAGGTGAAGATGATCGACACCAGCTGGTCGTGCTCCACGCCGTTGCGTTCGAGCAGCGCGGACAGCAGCTCGCCGGTGCGGACCAGCACGTCGCCGGCCGTGTCGGCGTCGACCGTGGTCGCGCCGCGCAGGGCGACCAGCCGCTCGTCGCTCACCGGCCGGCCCCCCGGCGCCATCGATTCATCCATACATCAATAAGTCGCCATGTAGATGGATTGAGGGATCGACTCATAGTCCTGCCGCCTTGTAGAGGCTCCTGATCTCCTCAGGTCGCAGGGGCCGGAACTCGCCCGGGGCCAGGCCGGTCGGGCGGATCGGTCCCACGGCGGTGCGCACCAGCCGGCGAACGGGCGCGCCGACGGCGTCGAGCAGCCGTCGCACCTCCCGGTTGCGCCCCTCCACCAGGACGACCTCGACCATGCGACGCCGGCCGGAGCCGGCCACCACCCTGACCCGGGCCGGCTTGGCGAAGCCGTCCTCCAGCTCGACCCCCCTCCGCAGGCGGCCCGGAGCGTCAGCCGGCAACCGCTCGACCTCGGCCAGGTAGCGCTTCTCGATCCCGTACCTGGCATGGGTGAGCCGGTAGGCCAGCGGCCCGTCGTTGGTGAGCAGCAGCAACCCTTCGGTGTCCCGGTCGAGGCGCCCGACCGGGAAGACCCGCGGCTGCTCGGGGACCATCCCGACGACCGTCGGCCGGCCGGCCGGGTCGGCCGCCGTGCTCACCACCCCGGCCGGCTTGTTCAGCATCCAGTAGCGTCGCCGCTCGTCCAGCACCACCCGCGACCCGTCCACCTCGACGCGGTCGCGCACCGGGTCGACGCGCCGCCCCAGGTCCTGCACCACCTCGCCCGCCACCGACACCCGGCCGGCCCGGACAAGCTCTTCCACCGCCCGCCGCGACCCCAGGCCCGCCCCGCTCAAGGCCTTGTTGAGCCGCAGCGGCTCGCCTCCGTCGCCGCCCTC
>JBJMHP010000262.1:0-7275 GCA_045807325.1 Actinomycetes bacterium
GCCTCGACGAGCTCGCGCGGCGCGACCGCACCGGTCGGGTTGGACGGCGAGCACCACAGCAGCGCCTTCGTGCGCGGCGTGCGTGCTGCCTCCAGGGCCTCGACGGTCGGCAGGAACTCCGTGGACTCGTCGGTGTCGACGACCACCGGGTCCCCGCCGGCCATGCGCACGGCCTCGGGGTACGTGGTCCAGTACGGCGCCGGCAGCAGGACCTCGTCGCCCGGGTCGAGCAGGGTGGCGAAGGCCTCGAACAGGGCGTGCTTGCCACCGTTGGTGACCAGGACCTGGCTCGGCTCGACCCGCAGGCCCGAGTCGCGGGCCGTCTTGGCCGCGATCGCCGCCCGCAGCTCGGGCAGGCCCGGCCCCGGGGTGTAGTGGTGGTAGCGGGGCTGGGAGCAGGCGGCCACGGCCGCCTCCACGATGTGGTGGGGGGTGGAGAAGTCGGGCTCGCCGGCTCCGAAGCCGATCACGTCCTCCCCGGCCGCCTTGAGCGCCTTGGCCTTGGCGTCGATGACCAGGGTGGCCGACTCGGCGATGGCGGCGACGCGGCGGGAGATCCTCGGCACTGGCTTGCCTCCGTCAGGGAAATGGCTTGTCGGGCGAGGATAGAGTGGCCGCATGTCCGAGACCACCCCGGTCCTTCCCGGCGACCTGCGGCCGGGCGACGGCCGCTTCGGCAGCGGCCCGTCCAAGGTCCGCCAGGAGGCGGTGGACGCGCTGGCCGCGGTCGCCCCAACCTTCCTCGGCACCAGCCACCGCCAGGCCCCGGTGCGCGGGCTGGTCGGCCGCATCCGGGCCGGCCTGGCCGAGCTGTTCGACCTGCCCGACGGCTACGAGGTCGCCCTCGGCAACGGCGGCTCGACCCTGTTCTGGGACCTGGCCACCTTCTCGCTGATCGAGCGGCGCAGCCAGCACCTGGTGTTCGGCGAGTTCTCGGCCAAGTTCGCCGCCGCCGCCACCGCCGCCCCCCACCTGGAGGAGCCCCAGGTCATCGCCAGCCCGTTCGGCAGCCACCCCGAGCCGCGTCCCGACCCGGACGTCGACCTGTACGCCCTGACCCACAACGAGACCTCGACCGGGGTGGCCATGGAGGTGCGCCGGCCGGCCGGGGCCGGCGGCCTGGTCTGCGTCGACGCCACCTCGGGGGCTGGCGGGCTGGCCGTCGACCCCCGCCAGTTCGACGTCTACTACTTCGCCCCCCAGAAGTCCTTCGCCGCCGACGGCGGCCTCTGGCTGGCCTGCCTGTCCCCGGCGGCCGTCGAGCGGACCGAGCGGATCGCCGCCTCCGGGCGGCCCATCCCGGCCATGCTCAGCCTGGGGATCGCCCTGGAGCAGTCGCGGCTCGACCAGACCCTCAACACCCCCGCCCTGGCCACCCTGTTCCTGCTCGGCGAGCAGCTCGACTGGCTGCTCGGGCAGGGCGGCCTGGCCTGGGCGGCCAAGCGCTGCGACGAGTCGGCCGGGATCGTCTATGGCTGGGCCGAGGCCAGCGGGTACGCGACCCCGTTCGTGACCGACCCGGCGATGCGCAGCCACACCGTGGCCACCATCGACCTCGACCCGGCGGTCGACGCCGGCGCCGTCAGCCGGGCGCTGCGGGCCAACGGGATCGTCGACACCGAGTCGTATCGCAAGCTGGGCCGCAACCAGCTCCGCATCGCCATGTTCCCGGCCATCGAGCCGGCCGACCTCGACACCCTCACCCGGGCGGTCGACTGGCTGGCGGAACGCCTCTAAAGGTGGACCACCGGGCAGGTGAGGGTCCGGGTGATCCCGTCGACCGCCTGGACCCTGGCCACCACCAGCTTGCCCAGGTCGTCCACGTTGCGAGCCTCGGCGCGGACGATCACGTCGTAGGGGCCGGTGACGTCCTCGGCCTGCTGGACGCCCTTGATCTCGGCGATCTCCTTGGCCACCTGAGCGGCCTTGCCGACCTCGGTCTGGATGAGGATATATGCCGTCACCACAAGCAACAGCCTCCTTGAGTCCTGCCGCCGCAACGGCGCCCACGGCTGCACCGGGGCCGAAAGGTCTGCGCATGGTACACGGGGGCCATGGGCGTGCCAAGGGCGTCCCACAAAGCGACCGGCCAGGCATTTCACGAGAGCGCAAGGGCCGGTATGCTTGCCTCCCCAACCGGGAGCGAGATGGCGGCACGGCAGCGGCGGTTCCTCGACCGGGTGGAGGCCGGCGAGCTGCTCGGCGAGGTCCTGGCCGGGCTCGTCAGGCCCCCCGTGGTGGTGCTCGGCATCCCCCGCGGCGGGGTGGTGGTGGCCGCCCGGGTCGCGGCCCGCCTCGGCGCCCCCCTGGACGTGGTCGTGCCCCGCAAGGTCGGCGCCCCCGGCAACCCCGAGCTGGCCGTGGGGGCGGTCGCCGACGGGGTCCAGGCGATCGACGAGCCGGCCATCCGCCGTCTCGGCCTCGACATGGCCGCCGTCCGGGCCGAGGTGGCCCGCCAGACCGTCGAGGTGGCCAGGCGGGCCGCCGCCTACCGGCAGGGCCTGCCCCCGCTCGAGCTGGCCGGCCGCACCGCGGTGCTGGTCGACGACGGGGTGGCCACCGGCTGGACGTGCGCGGCCGCCGCCTCCTACACGCGCCGGGCCGGCGCCAGCCGCGTCCTGGCGGCCGTGCCCGTCGGCCCGCCCGGGCTGGCCGAGCGGCTGGCCCCGGTGGTCGACCAGGTGGTGGTCCTGGCCACCCCGGACCCGTACCTCAACGTCGGCCAGGCCTACGAGCACTTCGCCCAGGTCGACGACGCCGAGGTCCTGCGCTGCCTGGAAGAGGGAAGGGCATCCAGCCCACGCTAGACTGGGTGTCTCGTCGCCAACGCTGGAGGGCCCTGATGCCGCCACCGTCTGACCTGGGCCTTGCCGCCAAGTCGATCGCCTTCCGCCCCAGCGAGCGCGAGCTGCGCGAGTTCGCCGACGCCATGCCACAGGCCCGCCAGACCGAGTACGGCAACGTCAACGTCCAGACCCGGGTCGTCTCCCGGTCCAAGGGGTCGACCTATGTGGTCACCGACAGGCCCGACGAGCACAGCGACCAGACCATCGACCGCGAGGAGGGGGCACGGCTGGCCGCCCTCCAGGACGAGTACATCCGCGGCCAGGACATGGTGGTGGTCGACGGCTTCATCGGCCACGCCGGCCCCTACCGCACCCCGGCCCGGCTGATCATGGAGAAGGCCAACGCCAACATCGCCGGGATGCAGCGGTTCCTCTACTACGACCCGGTCGAGGGGGACGCCGCCCACGAGCCCGAGATCACCATGATCTACACCCCCAACCTGGCCGTCCCCGGCTACCCGGACGACCGCGTGATCGCCGTCGACCTGGAGGCCGGCGTCACCCGGGTGCTCAACTCGGACTACTTCGGGGAGTCCAAGAAGGGCGGCCTGCGGATGTGGAACCGCAAGGTCTACGAGGGCGGCGGGCTGGCCATGCACGCCGGCTGCAAGGTCATCCCGACCTCCGACGGCGAGAAGACCATGCTGATCGTCGGCCTGTCGGGGACGGGCAAGACCACCACCACCTTCACCAAGCAGAACGGCTCCCAGGCGGTCCAGGACGACTTCATCGGGCTGTTCGCCGGGGGCCGGATCGTCTCCACCGAGGACGGCTGCTTCGCCAAGACCTTCGCCCTCTCGGCCACCGACGAGCCGGCCATCCACGGGGCGGTGACCAAGCCCGACGCGTATCTGGAGAACGTCTCCCAGCACGGCGACAAGATCGACTTCTTCGACACCTCCTACACCCAGAACGGCCGGGCCGTGTTCAACATGCGCTCGATCGACAACTACCCGGCCGACCGGGTCCCGCCGGCGTCGTTCCTGCTGGTGCTGAACCGCAACGAGAACATCATCCCGGGGGTGGCCCGGCTCAACATCGAGCAGGCGGCCGGCTACTTCATGCTGGGCGAGACCCAGGGCACCTCGGCCGGGGGCAAGGACGAGGAGGGCCGGTCGCTGCGGGTGCCCGGGACCAACCCGTTCTTCCCCCTGCGGCACGACCAGCAGGGCAACCGGCTGGCCGAGCTGCTGGAGACCCACCCGCTGGAGGTGTTCCTGCTCAACACCGGGCGGGTCGGCGGCCCGGAGGGCGACGACCACTCCAAGAAGGTCCGGATCCCGCACTCCTCGGCCATCGTCCGGGCCATCGCCGAGGGCTCCATCACCTGGGACGAGGACCCCGACTTCGGCTACCAGGTCGCCTCCGAGGTCCCCGGGATCGACGACCCCGAGCTGCTCCAGCCCCGCCGGCTGTACGAGCGCCAGGGCCGCGGCGACGAGTACCGCCGCCACGTCGAGCGCCTCAAGGCCGAGCGGGCCGAGTACCTGGACCAGTTCCCCGGCCTGGACGAGGCCATCGTCAAGGCGGTGAGTTGAGGGGGATCCGGGGGGCTCATGGAGCGGAGCGGTAGCCCCCCGGAGAATCGGAAGCTCTCTGAGCTTGGTGAGTTCGGGCTGATCGCCCGGCTCACCGGGGGACTCGAGCTCGGGCCCGGGGTCGAGGTCGGCGTCGGCGACGACGCCGCCGTGCTGGAGCCCAGCCACGGGCACAAGCTGGTCGTCACCACCGACGTGCTGGTCGAGGGCCTGGACTTCACCGCCGCCCTCTCCGAGCCCGAGGACTGGGGCTGGAAGGCGGTCGCGGCCAACCTCTCCGACCTGGCCGCCATGGGCGCCGAGGCCCGCTGGCTGGTGCTTGCCCTGACCGTCCCCGGCCCGACCCCGGTCGCGACCCTGGAACGGGTGTACGCCGGCGTCGGCGAGGCCTGCCGGGCGTTCGGGGTGGCGCTGGTCGGCGGGGACGTCTCCGCCGGCCCGACCCTGTCCCTGGCGGTGACGGCGCTCGGCGAGGCCGAACGGCCGGTGCTCAGGTCGGGCGCCCGGCCGGGCGACCGCCTGTGCGTCACCGGCCCGCTGGGGGCGGCCGCGGCCGGGCTCGGCCTGCTGCAGCGGGACGACCGGGCGGCCGGCGACCTGCTCGGCCGCTTCCCGGGCCTGGCCGCCGCCCACCGCCGGCCCATCCCGGCCCTGGCCATGGGCCTGGCCCTGGCCCGGGCGGGGGCGTCGGCCATGATCGACGTGTCCGACGGCCTGGCCGGCGACGCCCTCCACCTGGCCGAGGCGTCCGGGGTCGGCCTCGAGGTCCACGACGCCACCGTCCCCCTCGCCCCCGGGGTCGCCGAGGCGGCCGCGCTCCTCGGCCTCGACCCCCTGGAGCTGGCCCTCGGCGGGGGAGAGGACTTCGTCCTGGCCGCCGCCCTCCCCCGGGCCGCCGACCTCGGCGGCGTCCTCGACTGCGGCCGCTTCATCCCCGACCCAGGCACCCGGGTCCGCCAGACCGCCACCGGCCAACGCCCCCTCACCGGCCTGGCCTACGACCACTTCAGCGCCGGAGGGTAGACGCCGGGGGGTGTGGACAACCGGATCCGCCCCTCCCGCCGGTGGGCTACCCTCCCGTTCGGGGCCCCGGCGCCGGAGGGTGGGCCTGGGGCGTGCCCACCGCCCGCCCATCGGCTAGGAGGCGGCCAGGACCTCGTCGGCGGCGCGTTGGCCGGACTGGACGGCGCCCTCCATGTAGGCGGTCCAGGCGGTGGCGGTCTCGGTGCCGGCCCAGTGGAGGCGGCCGATGGGCTCCCGCAGGGCCTGGCCGAAGGAGGTCCAGACGCCCGGCGGGAAGTAGCCGGCGTAGCAGCCGCCGCTGTACTCCTCGTCGGCCCAGGACCGCTCCAGCAGCTCCCGGGGCCGGCCGGCCCGCTCGCCGAAGTAGTCGGCCAGGCAGGCCAGGATGCCGGCCCGCCGGTCGGCCCGGTCGCGCCGGGCCCAGCTGCGGGCCTGCTCGCCCTCGATGAAGCCGACCAGCACCCCGGGCGACCCGTCCTCGGGGGAGTTGTCGTAGACGATCCTGACCGGCCCGCTGTCGCTGACGGCCAGCCCCGACAGCCCCTCCTGGCGCCAGAACGGCTCCTCGTAGATGGCGTGGACCTTGATCACGCTGCCCATCGGCACCCGCTGGGTGAGCTGGTTGCGCCAGCCGGGCATGGCCGGCCGGTAGACGATCCGCCCGGCGATGGCCGGCGGGACGGCCACGATGGCCCGGTCGGCGGCCACCGAGCGGCCGTTGGCCTCGACCTCGACCCCGCCGTCGCCGTGGCGGACCACCTGGGCCGGGGCGCCGAGCACGACCCGGTCGCCCAGCGACTCGGCCAGCCGGATCGAGATGGCCTGGGCGCCCTGGTGGAACCGGCGTTCCTGGGCGCCCCCGGCGGTGGCGATCAGCCGGGCCAGGCCGCCCGCGGAGCGGATCACGAACAGGGTGTGCAGCAACGACAGGTCACGGGCCTCGGCGGCCATGGTCCCCCGGATGGCCGCCCGCAGCCAGATCCGGGCCCGCCCGGCCGTCACCCGGGTCTGGAGCCAGGTCTCGACCGTCTGGGAGTCCCAGGCCAGCGCGTCCTCCGCGATCCAGGGGGCCTCCAGCGGCACCCTGGCGGCCATGGCGTCCAGCTCCCGGATGGCCTGGCCCATGGCGACCGCGCTCACCGGGTCGCCGCCGTCGGGCAGCTGGCCGTCGAAGCGGTGGGCCCGGCCGTCGCGGAACTCGGTGTTGAGCCCCCGCTCGTAGCTCGGGTAGGTGGTGACGCCGAGGCGCTCGGCCAGGGCGGCGATGCGGTCCTGGGTCGGCCCGATCCACTGGCCGCCGTGGTCGATCGGGGTGCCGTCGGCCGCGGGCAGGGTCAGGGTCCGCCCGCCGACCCGGTCGCGCGCCTCCAGCACCACGACCTCGGCGCCGGCGTCCACCAGCCGGCGGGCTGCCGTGAGGCCGGCCAGTCCGGCCCCGACCACGACGACGTCTGTTGCGGCGGTCACTACGGTTCTCCTCGCTCGGGAGGCGTCGGGGGGTGACGCCAGGGGGAGCTTCGGCGGTCGGGCGAGTTCACGGCCCTCGCGGACGCCGAGGGGGATGCGCGCCGCATGCTACGAAGTTGCGGCGGCAAACTTCCAGCGCGGTGACCGCTTCGCGACGATCGGTCTCCACCGCCCGCCGGGACGGCCGGGAACGGCTAGAGTCGTTGCGGGGAGAGGGGAACAAGCATGGCGATGATCAGGGAGGGGTCCGGGGAACCCCGAGGGGGTGCCCCGGTGGATCGGGAGGGGTCCGGGGAACCCCAGGGGGGTGCCCCGGTGAGCCGGTTCCCCTTCCGGTCCGTGCTGGTGGCCAACCGGGGGGAGATCGCGGTGCGGGTGCTGCGGGCCTGCCGGGAGCTGGG
>JBJMHP010000263.1:0-11457 GCA_045807325.1 Actinomycetes bacterium
GGAACTGTGCGGATTCACTGGCTCCTCAAGGCAAGCAAAGCCGCCGGCCCAGGCCGTCTGACCTGGGCTTTTGGGGCCGGCCCATCCTTCCATGGATCGGCGGCCAAGCGCCGTGCTAGGGCGTGTTTCTCGGATCGCCTCGAGACCGGTCCGGTCTGGCCCGTAGCCAGATGAAGATGTCGGCCACACAGATCGTGGCCTGGTAGCGGACGGCGAGCTTGTCAAAGCGGGTCGCCACCGCGCGGAACTGCTTGCGCCGGTTCATCAGCCGCTCGATGGTTTGATCGCAAGTGACAAGTTCTGCTGGACCCGTCATGGCCAGCTTCGGTTGGACTGGTGGCGGCGGCCGCTGCGGCTGCGGCTGGATCGGCGGGTGTAGCCCTTCCCAGTGAGGCGGCAGCAGCGGGAGGGCGGCGATGCGGCGCACCTTCGAGGTCCGGCGGGAGACCAGCGAGCAACCAGATGGGCAGGACCGGTGGGACCAGGCATACCAGCTTGTCCTGCGCTGGGCGGTGACGGCGGCGGGAGAGCCGGAGGGAGCAACCGATGCAAGTGGCGTTGTACGTGCGCGTGTCCACCGATCGGCAGCAGCACGCCCAAACCATCGAGCAGCAGGTCACCCAGCTCCAGACCTATGTCGCGGCCCGCGAGGGGTGGACGGTGCGCGAAGAGCATATCTTCCGCGATGACGGCCACAGCGGCGCCAAGCTGGATCGTCCCGGCCTGGACGCGTTGCGGGATCACGCGGCGCGGGCAGCGTTCGACGTGGTGCTGATCACCGCGCCGGACCGGCTGGCCCGCAACTTCGTGCACCAGATGGTGGTCTTGGAGGAACTGCAACGCCGCGGCGTGCGGGTGGTGTTTTGCGACCGGCCGTGGAGCGACGATCCGCATGAGCAGCTGGTGACCCAGATCCGCGGCGCGGTCGCCGAGTACGAGCGAACCCTGATCGCCGACCGGATGCGCCGCGGACGGCAGGCCCGGCTGCGCAGCGGGCAGCTGCTGCCCTGGACGCGGGCACCCTACGGCTATCGGCTGCACCCTGAGCGGCCCCGCGACCCTGCCGCCGTCGGGCTGGATACGGTCGCCGCCGCTGTGGTCCAAGACCTCTTCGCGGCGTATGCGGCCGGCGGGGTGACCCTGCACACCCTGGCGGCGCAGCTCACGGCCAGAGGGGTGCCGACCCCGACCGGCAAGCCGATCTGGCGGCCGACGACGATCCGTGGGCTGCTCACCAATCCGGCCTACAAGGGCCAGGCGGCCAGCGGCCGGCTGCGGACCGCTCCGGCCCGACAGCGGAAGTCGGCGCTGGAGCCGATCGGCAAGGGGGTAGGCACCACGGCGCACCCACCCCAGGAGTGGATCACCGTCCCAGTCCCCGCGTTGGTGGCGGCTGAGCAGTTCGACTTGGTGCAGCGGCGGCTGGCCGCCAACCAGCGGAACGCTCGGCGCAACACCACCCACCCCTACCTGCTGCGCGCGCTGGTCAGCTGCGGCGTCTGCCGCTTGGCCTGCACGGGGGTCACCCGCACCGCCACCGACACCCGCTATCGCTACTACCGCTGCCTGGGCAAGCAGGCGCGGGTCAGCTCCGGCCGCGCGAACTGCTGCCCGGCGCGGTTCATCCCCGCCACCCAGCTGGATGAGCTGGTGTGGGCGGATCTGTGCGAGGTCCTCCGCCAGCCTCGGCTGGTCGCCCAGGCGCTGGAGCGCGCCCACAGCGGCGCCTGGGTGCCCCAGGAGTTGCGCCGTCGGCAGGCGACCCTACGCGGCGTCCGGGCGAGCGTGACCCGCCAACGGCAGCGGCTGCTGGAGGCCTACCTGGCCGAGGTGATCGACCTGGACACCTTCCAGCGGCAGGACCGGACCCTCAGCCAGCAGGAGACGGACTTGCGGGCGCGTGAGCGGGAGGTCGCCGCCCAAGGGGAGCGGCTGGTCGAGGTGAGCGGCATCGCCCAGTCGATGACCCAGGTGTTGCAGCAGCTTCGCGTGGGCCTGGGCCAGGCCGGCTTCGAACAGCGCCGCCAGCTGGTGGAGCTGCTGATCGACCGGGTGGTGGTCACCGACGGCCAAGTGGAGATCCGCTACGTGATTCCCACCACCCCGGGCAGCACCCGGACGCGGTTTTGTCACTTGCGTACAGACTATTTCCACCTGGTTGCGCTGGCGGTAGCGGACCCGGTCAAAGGCCGGCGGCCGGCCACCCCGAGCACCCTTGCGGGCCCGGTTGGCGTTCTGATCGTCTCGCTCCGAGATCGTGTGCCGGATGTGGCGGACGCGGAGGACGGCCCGGTTGGCCCGACTGGAGTAGGCCTTGTCGCCGGCCAGATGTGCCACCTGGGTGCGGGGCCGACCCCGCCCGCCGGGCCGGGCCACCCGCACGGCGTCCACCAGCCCGACCAGCTGGCTGGTATCGGCATCCCGGGGCGGCAGGTCGAGCCCGGTCAGGGTCGGCTCGACCGGGTAGCCGCAGGGCTCGACCAGCACCACCTCGGGGTCCCGGCGCAGACGGCGTCGTAGGAGACGGCCCTCCGAATCGTCGGTCGAACGGCTGGAACCAGCCCGAGCGGAGGTTACCCACCCAGCCCGTCAACCGCCTGCTGACCTGCCGGTGGCGCATCAAGGCCGGCGGCCGGCCAGCCGAGTCTTGCTGCCCGTGGTCCGCCGGTTCGCCCACCGCCTGCTGGCCGCCAGCAGGACCTGGCCCGCCGGCTCGGGGCCTGACGGCGGGCTCAGCTCGCCGGGACGGTGGCGACCACGCCCTCCAGGCGGGCCCGCTCGGCGGCGAAGATGGCCAGGTGGGCGTCCAGCGACGCCCGGGGGCCGCTGAGGATGGAGGACGGGTCGCCGGCGGCCACAGCCCGGACGAAGGCGTCCATCAGGCCCCAGTCGCCGCCGCCGTGGCCGCCGGCGGCGGTGGCGTCCCCCGGCGTCCCGGCCGAGCGGACCTCGGCCGCGCCGGTGAGGAAGTCGTGGATGCGGACGGTCTCGCCGTCGCCCTCCAGCTCGCCGCGGGTGCCGAACAGGCGGGTCCGGCGGTGGCCGCCGGCGTTGAACCCGGTCATGACGAAGGTCCCGGTGGGGCCGCCGTCGAACTCCATCGCGACCACCTGGTGGTCGACCACGTCGTTGTCGCAGGCCCAGACGCACCGCCCGTACGGGCCGGTGCGGAGGGCGGCCTCGAGGTCGGCCTCGGTGTAGCGGTCGACGACGGCGTCCAGCGGCCAGCCGGCGTCGCGTTCCAGGCAGCTGGAGTAGAAGCGGACGGCCGAGTACGGGCAGGTCGGCTCGATGGCGCAGTCCAGGCAGCGGTCGGCGGCCCCGGCGGGCCGGCGCTCGGGCCGGAAGTGGGTGAGCCCACCGAAGCTGGCCACGCGGCGGATCGGCCGCCCGACCACGTACCGGAGCCAGTCGAGGTCGTGGCAGGACTTGGCCAGGAGCATGAAGGTGGAGCGGTCCTGGCGCCGCCAGGCGCCGCGGACATAGGAGTGGGCCTGGTGCAGGAACCCGACCGGCTCCAGATGCTGGACCGAGATGACCTCGCCCAGCCGGCCGGCGTCCACGACCCGCTTCACCAGGGCGGTGTAGGGCGTGTAGCGCAGGACGTGGCCGACGGCGAACAGCACGCCGGCCCGCTCGACGGCGGCCACGATCCGCCGGCAGTCGGCCTCGGTGGTGGCCATCGGCTTCTCCAGCAGCACGTGGTAGCCGAGCTCGGCGAAGGCGATCGCCGGCTCGACGTGCATGGCGTCCTGGGTGCAGATCAGCACGGCGTCGGCCACCCGGCCGCGGTCGGCCAGCTCCCGCCAGTCGCCGAGGGCGGCACCGGCGGGCAGGTCGTGGCGGGCCGCGAACCGGGCCCGGCGGACCTCGCGGGGCTCGCAGACCGCGACCACCCGGGCCCGGTCGGGGTTGGCCAGGGCCCAGCTGCCGTGCTCGTTGCCGCGGAGGCCGGCGCCGACCACGGCGAGGGTGACGGGTGGCCTCCTGGGCTCGGTCACGGGCGGGAGGGTTCGGACAGGGTGTCGAGCTCGGACGGGGTGGGCAGCGACGCCTGGGCGCCCTGGCGAAGGCAGGCCGCGGCGGCGACCCGGACCGCCCGCTGGGCGGCGACGTCGGCTCCGGTCAGGTGGGAGTTGGCGCCGGGGCCGAGCACGATCTGGTTCTCGCCGTCCTCGCTGACGGTGATGAAGGCGGTGCCGCTGGGGACGCCGCCGACCACCCGCACCCGCGAGCGGTCCACCCCCATCGTCGGCCCCATGGTGTCACGCTACCGCGACCGACCCGCCGCGCCGGGCGGTGGCGGGGTATCGGCTGGGCTACTGTTGGTCCGGAAGGCGACCGGACACCGATGGAGGCGAGGCCCGTGGCGCTCGAGAGCCGTTCCCCCCAGCGACCCGACGACCTGGTGGTGAAGGTGGAGGAGGCCGACGCCCGGGCGGTCGCCGGGGCGGTCGAGCGGGCCCGCGAGGCCGGTGGCGGCTGGGCGGCCTCCTCCGCCCTGGAGCGCTCGGCGGCCCTGGTGGCCGCGGCCGAGGCCCTGGCCGGGGCGGCCGCCGAGGTCACCGACCTGGCGGTCAGGGAGGTGGGCAAGCCGGTGACCGAGGCCGGGGCCGAGGTGGGCCGCGGGGTCGGGATCCTCCGCTACTACGCCCAGCAGGCCCTGGACCCCGACGGCGAGACCTACCCCGGGCCAAGCCCGGCCGCCCTGCTGCTGGCCCGGCGGCGGCCCCGCGGGGTGGCCGGGCTCATCACCCCCTGGAACTTCCCGGTCGCCATCCCGCTGTGGAAGGCCGCCCCGGCGCTGGCCTTCGGCAACGCCGTGGTCCTGAAGCCGTCGCCGGAGGCCACCGCCGTGGCCCTGCGCCTGGCCGAGCTGCTCGGCCCGGCTCTGCCCGACGGCCTGTTCCAGGTCGTCCCGGGCGGAGCCGAGACCGGCGCGGCCATGCTGGAGCGGGTGGACTGCGTCTCGTTCACCGGATCGGTGGCCGTCGGCCACCAGGTGGCGCTGGCCGCGACCGGGCGGGGCATCCCCAGCCAGGCCGAGATGGGCGGCCTCAACGCCTCCATCGTCCTGCCCGACGCCGACCCCGAGCGGGCGGCCGGGGTGGTGGCCGGGGCGGCCATGGGCTACGCCGGCCAGAAGTGCACCGCCACCAGCCGGGCCATCGTGGTCGGCGACCCGGCCCCGTTCACCGAGGCCCTGGTCTCGGCCGTCCAGGGCTTGAAGATGGGCGACCCGGCCGCCTCGGACACGGTGGTCGGGCCGGTGATCACCGAGCCGGCCCGGGCCAGGGTGGTGGCGGCGGCCGAGGAGGCCGCGGCCACCGGCGGGCGCCTGCTGACCGGCGGGGCGGCCGGCGACCAGGGCGGCTGGTTCGTGGCCCCGACCCTGGTCGACGGCCTGGCCCCCGACGCCCGGCTGGCCCAGGAGGAGGTGTTCGGCCCGATCGCGGTGGTGCTGGCGGTGGCCGACGAGGACGAGGCGGTGCGGGTGGCCAACGGGGTCCGCTACGGCCTGGTCTCCTCGGTGTTCACCCGCGACCTGGACCGGGCCCTGCGCCTGGCCGCCCGGCTGGACACCGGCATGATCCGGGTCAACGCCCCCACCTCGGGGGTCGACTACCTGGCCCCCTTCGGCGGCGAGAAGGACTCCAGCTACGGCCCCCGCGAGCAGGGCAAGGCGGCGCGGGACTTCTACACCTCGACCCGGACCATCACCATCCTCCCCCAGCAGGGCTGAGCCGTGGCCCTGTGGCAGGTGCTGGTCGACGGGCGGCCCCGCCTGGCCCGGGGCCCGGCCACCGACGGCCCGGCCGAGCTCCTGGAGGACGGGGCGAGCATCGACGGCGTGCTCGGCGGTGACCCTGGCGCCCTGGAGGCGCTGCTGGCCGCCCCGGCCGGCGCCCAGGTGCCCGACGGCGCCCAGCCGCTGGCCCCGGTCGGCGGCCAGCCGGTCTGGGCGGCCGGGGTCACCTTCCTGCGTAGCCGCGACGCCCGCCTTGAGGAGTCCAAGGGCCTGGACGCCTACGACAAGGTCTACCTGGCCGAGCGGCCCGAGCTGTTCCTCAAGGCGCTGCCGGGCACGGCCAGGGGCCCGGGCCAGCCGATCGGCGTGCGGGCCGACTCCGACTGGGACGTGCCCGAGCCCGAGCTGGCCGTGGTGGCCGACCGGCGCGGCCGGATCGTCGGCTACGCCATCGGCGACGACGTGTCGTCGCGGTCCATCGAGGGCGAGAACCCCCTGTACCTGCCCCAGGCCAAGCTGTACCGGGGCAGCTGCGGGCTCGGCCCCTGCCTGGTCCCGGTGGCCGAGGCGCCCGAGCCCCAGGACATGGAGATCGCCCTGGCCATCGAGCGCGACGGGGCCGAGCTGTTCTCGGACCGCTGCTCGGTCGCGGACATGAAGCGCAGCCTCGGCGAGCTGGTCGACTGGCTGTGGCGCGGCCAGGACCTGCCGCTGGGGGCGGTGCTGCTCACCGGGACCTCGATCGTGCCGCCGCCCGAGCTGACCCTGCGCCCCGGCGACCGGGTGCGGATCTCGATCACCGGCCTGGGCGAGCTCACCAACCCGGTCGAGCTGGTCGACACGACCGGCGGGTCAGCCGCCGGTGCCCGGTGAGGACCGCTGGTCGCGGTAGCGGGTGTCGACCTGCTTCATCTTGTCGACCTTGACGGTCGACCGGCCGCCCTCGAACTCGGAGGCGAGCCAGTGGTCGAGGACCTTCTCGGCCGCCTCGGGGGCGATCACCCGCGCTCCCATGGTCAGGACCTGGGCGTCGTTGGACTTGCGGGCCCGTTCGGCCGAGTAGGGGTCGTGGGCGGTCGCCGCCCGGACCCCGGGGACCTTGTTGGCGGTGATGGCCATGCCCAGGCCGGTGCCGCAGACCAGCAGGGCGCGGTCGTGCTCGCCCCGGGCGACGGCCTCGGCCACCGCGGCGGCGACGTCGGGATAGTCGACCCCCTCGCCGTTGCCGAAGTCCTGGACCTGGTAGCCCTGGCGCCGCAGGTAGTCGGCCAGCCGCTCCTTGAGGGGGGCGCCGGCGTCGTCGGCGCCGACCGCGATCGAACCCATGGCGCGGTCAGCTGTAGGGGTGGTCGTGGTCGTGGACGTGGGCCTCCTGGAGGTGCTCGCGCTCCGGGTCGGCGTGGGCGTCATGGCTGTGCTGGACGCCGGTGTGGTTGTGCTCGTGCTCGTGACGGGCGAGCTCGTGCTCCCAGGCGTCGCCGTGCCGCAGGTAGTGGGTCACGTGCAGGTGCTCGTGGTGGTGGACGGTGGCGTCGTGCCGGTGCTCTTCCATTGCCCGCGCCTCCTCGGCTAGGCGACGATCTGGAGGGGATGCTCCAGGACCGCCTTGAGCTGGGCCAGGAACCCGGCTCCGGTGGCGCCGTCCAGGGCCCGGTGGTCGATCGACAGGGTGAGCCGCATCCGCCGGTGCACCTCCAGCGCCCCGTCCTCGGTGGCCACCGGCTCGGCCACCGCCGCCCCAACGGCCAGGATGGCCGCCTCGGGCGGGTTGATCACCGCCGTGAACTGGTCGACGCCGTACATCCCGAGGTTGGAGACGGTGAAGGTCCCGCCGGTCAGCTCGGCGGCGGCCAGCCTGCCCTCCCGGGCCCGGCCGATCAGCTCCCTGGCCTCGCGGGCCACCTGGGTCAGGGCCTTGGTGTCGGCGTCACGGATGACCGGCACGATGAGCCCCCCGTCCAGGGCCACGGCGATCCCGACATGGACCCGCCTGTGCAGCAGCAGCTTGTCGCCACCCCAGGACACGTTGAGATCGGGGTTGGTCCGCAGCAGCCCGGCACACGCCTTGACGATGAGGTCGTTGACGCTGACCTTGAGGTCCTCGCCGCCGCCCTGGAGCTGCCGGTTGAGCTCGGCCCGGAAGGCCAGCAGGGCCTCGGCGTCGACCGTGATGGTCAGGTAGAAGTGCGGGGTCGACTGCATCGACTCGACCAGCCGCCGGGCCACCGTCCGCCGCATGGCCGACAGCGGCACCTCTTCCACGTCCCCTTCGGCCGCCGCCGCCGGGGCAGCCGGCACCGACCCGGTCCCGGGCTCGGCCCCCCGGAGGGGGAGCGTAGCCGACCCGGAAACGGCGTGCTCCCGGCTGTCCACAGGGGCCAGCCCCGCGGCCGCTCCCTCACCGGTGTACCGCCTGACCCACTGGGCGAGTTGCCCGGCGTGGAGGGCGCGGCTCTGCTCGTCGGCCGCCCAGACCAGGAAGGGGCCGAGGACGATGGAGGCGTGGACCCGGTCCCAGAGGGCGGCCGGGATCAGGTCGGGGCGGTCGTAGCTGGCGTCGGTCATCAGCTGCCAGCTGCGGGCGAACATCGGCGGGGCCGTGAACGGGCCGGGGAACCGCAGCTGGGGGTCGGTGGCCCGGAGGGACAGGGCGGCCACGTCGGGGTGGTCGGGGCCGACCAGGCGGCGCAGGCTCCTCACGGCGGTGTCGAACAGCTTGGTCCGGGCCGGGTCGACGACGCCGTTGGCGTCCATGGCCACCAGCAGCAGGTGGCAGCCGATGATCCCGCCGATCGGGTCGTCGCACTTGCGCAGCAGCTGGTCCTGGAGGTCGGCGCCGCGTCCCTCGGCGAACAGGTTGCGGCCCTGGGCGAGGGCGATCCGGGCCGCCTCGATGACCGCGTCCCGGTCGGGCCGCCGCGGCTTGTGGGTCGCCCGCATGAAGACCGCGGCCTCGTCCAGCGGGGTCGCGGCGGCCCGGCCCTGGCCCTCGGCCGCGGCCGGACCGGGGAGGGCCCGCTGGATGACGACCTGGGTCACCCAGCCGGCCACGGCCACCACGGCCGCCTCGAGCTGGCGGCCGTCGTGCAGGGTCTGCCTGAGGTAGTAGACGCCGGGGGCGACCTCCCGCTCCCAGACGGCCACCGGGTCGCCGCCGGTCTGGTCGTCGACCTTGCGGTCCTCGGGGCGGAAGTCGGGGAAGGAGCCGCTGGCCCCGCTCAGCTGCAGCCCCTCCATCGGGTGGGGCAGCGGGCCGACGGGCGCCGTCGTGGCCGGGTCGGTCCAGTAGCGGGCCATGATGGAGATGGTGGCCGCGCCGGGACGGGCCGGCTGGAAGTCGCCGGCCCGGGCGGCCGCCTCGCTGAACGGCTTGACGTGGGACTCGGAGGTCAGGGCGCTGCCCGGGATGGGGGCGGGCGACGGCAGCGGCGGCGCGGCCACCTGGCCGCCGTCGACCAGCTCGCGGTCGAGCAGCACGACCTTCTCGGAGGCGGTGGCGATGTCGCGGCCGATCTGCACGCGGATCTTGTACACCCCGGCGGCGTCCCGGTCGTGCAGGGCGCCGGTCTCGGTGAAGATGCGGTCGAACTTGTAGTCGGCGACCATGATCTCGGCGGCGGCGTTGTCGGCGACCACGTTCAGCGGGTACAGCCTGGACCAGTCGGCCCGCTTCACCGGCGGCCCGGTCTCGTCGACGGCCACGTCGAGGGGGCCCGAGCCGGTGACCTGGAAGCCCTGGCGGAGGCCGGCCCCGGGCACCTCGGCCACGTAGAGGCCGCGGACCAGCCGTCCGGTCCACTCCGGGCCGGCCAGGTCCTGGCTGACCGCGGCCACGTGCGGCCGGCCGGTCCACAGGTGCAGGCGCTGGCCGGCCGTGGCCTTGGGGATCCGCAGCCGCACCGGGTAGGTGGGCCGCTCCCGGAACCGGGTGAAGACCATGCCCCCGTCGGCCCGGACAAACGGGTGCAGGTCGACGGCGGCGGCCCGCCGGGCCTCGTCGGGCAGGAACTCGGGCATGGCGCTCTGGAGGAAGGCCTTGAGGCTCTCGCCGGTCACCCGCCCCCGCTCGTCGGACGCGCCGCCCTTGAGGCCCTCCAGCAGCGTCCAGGTGAACACCCCGTGCACCCTGCCGTCGGGCATGGTGTGCTCGAGCGCGCTCTTGGTCTGGGCGGCCAGGCCGACGAACGCCGGGCCCGGGGGCTTGGTCGACTGGGCGATCCGCATGTCGGCCTCGTCGACCATGATCGACTGCTGGTAGTTCATGCAGCAGTCCATCCACAGGACCACGTCCCGGAACAGCCCGGCCCGGCGGAAGGCCTTCAGCCAGGAGTGGGCGTAGACGTGGAACGGGGCCAGCTGGGAGGCCTCGGCGGTGAACAGGGCGCCCTCCTCGAGGGTTGGCGCGAAGCCGTGGCCCGAGAAGTACAGGTACAGGCGGTTCCCTGGGGCCTGCTGGGTCTTGGCCGCGATCCGGACCAGGGCCGCCTTGACCGACCCGGAGGCGGGCCTGGGGTCCTGGGGGTCGACCGGGTCGAACTGGGCCGAGCGGATCAGCTCGACGTTCTGCTCGTCGAGGCGCCCACCCGCCGGGTCGACCAGCCAGTCGTGCACCGCCTGGGCGTCGGTGTCGGGGCCGGCCAGATCGGTCAGCCCCGGGTACTTGGCGATGCCGACGACCACCGCGTAGTCGGTCACCAGGACCCTCCCTGCCCGCTACCGCATGTCCGCTACCACGGGTAGGCGCCGCGGATGAAGTCCCGGTCGGTGTCGGACAGCTCCTTGTTGAGGTCGGCCGAGAAGCCGTCGTTGGTCCAGCTGGCCGGGATCGGGTACATCATGATCGACAGCCGGTCGGTGGGCGTGGTCGACACCTCGCTGGGGTCGTACCGCTTGAACATGTTGTTCTCGATGGTGGCCTCGTCCCAGTTGTTGGGCGGCCCGGACAGGTCGGCGATCACCGCGGCCCGGTTCCAGTCGATCGGGGTGTCGGGGTTCTGGTGCTCGTGGATGAGGCCGAGCGCGTGCCCGAACTCGTGCGCCACCACCCGGTGCAGCTCGTCGTCGTTGGAGTCCGGGGTCAGCCAGCCGTAGTTCATGGTCGGCTCGGGCGCCGGGATCTGCTGGCACATGGTGCCGAGGTACGACCAGGAGCCGTTGCCCTGCTCGAAGGCGACCCGGATGTCGGCGTCGGGGTCGTCGCCGGACTGCCACTGGAGGTTGGCCATGTCGGGGCCGGTCCACTCCTCGGCGACGCGCTGGACCCGCTTCTGGAGCTCGGGGTCGCCCTCCAGGAACCGCACCCTGACGGTGGTCCCCGGGGGCCACTTGAACTCGTTCAGCAACGCGGCCCTGGTGTTGCCCTCGGCCTCCTTGGGCATGGCCACCATGCAGTAGTGCCGTTCGTTCTCCGCCATGAGACCTCCCCGGGTCCGACGCTGGTCGCGCTAGCAATAGCAGCCGGTGCCACCTCGCGTAAGTGACCTGGGTCACAGCCCGGCCGTATCGGCCGGCACAGGTCAGCGGACCCTGCCCCGCCCGGCGATGGGGAGCTCCCGTTCGAGCCTGCCCCGGCGGACCCCGTAGGCGACGTCGAACAGGTTCACGCAGCCGCAGACGTGGCTGGGGATGACCTGGAGGCGGTCGCCGATGCGCAGCTCCTCGCCGCCGTCGCGGTGGCCGACGCCGTGCTCCTCGCTGAGGAAGTCCAT
>JBJMHP010000264.1:0-6549 GCA_045807325.1 Actinomycetes bacterium
TCGCACTGACGGTCGCGGTCTTCGCCCGTGGGCTGCGCGGCTTGGCCGTCGATGTGACCGTCGCTGATGACGCGGTGGTCAGGTGGCTGACCGGACTGGAGGCTCCCGGGCTGGTGGGGCTCTGGCGGGCGCTGGCGGCCATCAGCTCGTGGTGGGTCCTCAATGGGCTGCTGGCCGGGCTGCTCGTGGCGCTGCTGGTGCTGCGGCGCTTCCGGCAGCTGATCGTCGTCGTGATCGTCGCGAAGCTGCTGAGTCTGATCGTCGAGGCCTGGGTGGGTCCGGTCGCCCAGCGGCCGCGGCCGTTTGGGGTGGTGATCCGGGAGGGCTGGGGTGGCTGGGCGCTGCCGTCGGTGCAGGTCACCTTCCTCGCGGCTTCGCTGGTCATGAGCTTGTACACGCTGGTGCCGGAGGGCCGCTGGCGTAACAACGGCAAGTGGATGGCGACTGGGCTGGTGGCGTTGGCCGCCCTGGGCCGCATCGCCCTTGGCGCCGACGCCCCCACCGACGTGCTCGTCGCAGCGGCCATCGGGGTGACCCTGCCGCTGGTTGCCTTCCGGCTGTTTGCCCCCAACGAGGTCTTCCCGATCACCTACCGACGGGGCCGCAGCGCCCACCTGGACGTTACCGGCCCCCGCGGGGTCGCGATCCGGCGGGGCCTGGAGGACCAGCTTGGCCTGGTCGTTGAGGAGGTCAAGCCGTTCGGCCTGGCCGGCTCGGCCGGCTCGACCCCGCTGCGGATCACGGTCAGGGGCGACCCGCCCACGGTCCTGTTCGGCAAGCTCTACGCCAGGAGCCATCTGCGCGCCGACCGCTGGTACAAGCTGGGTCGGGAGCTGCTGTACGGCCGGCTGGAGGACGAGAAGCCGTTCAACACCGTCCGCCGGCTGGTCCAACAAGAGGACTACGCCCTGCACAAGCTCCACCTGGCTGGGCTGCCCAGCCCAGCCCCGTTCGGGTTCGTCGAGCTCACCCCGGAACGCGAGTACCTGCTGGTCACCGAGTTCTTCGACGGCGCGGTGGAGCTGGGCGACGCCGAGGTCGACCAGGGCGTGATCGACGACGGCCTGGGCATCATCCGCAAGCTGTGGGACGCCGGGCTGGCCCACCGCGACGTCAAGCCGGCCAACCTGCTGGTCGGTGACGGCCGCCTGCTGCTCATCGACGTGGCCTTCGTCGAGGCCCGGCCCACGCCCTGGCGCGAGGCCGTCGACCTGGCCAACATGATGCTGTGTCTGGCCCTACGGTCCAGCCCGGAGCTGGTCTACGAGCGGGCCAAGCGACAGTTCACGGTGAAGGAGATCACCGAGGCCTTCGCGGCCACTCGAGGCCTGGCCATGCCGTCCCAGCTGCGCCACCTGCTGCGCGCCCAGGGCCGCGACCTGCACGCCGAATTCCTCAACCTGCTGCCCGAGCGGCCGCCCCCCATCTCCATCCAGCGCTGGAGCCTGCGCCGGGTCGGGCTGGCCCTGGCCGTCCTGTGCGCCCTGCTGATCGGCTTGCCCGCGCTGGTCGGCTGGGCGGTGCAGACCGACCGGGTCAACACCTCCCTGTACACCGGCGACATCGGCTGTGGCGACCAGGAGGCGCTGTGGCTGGCGGCCCAGGCGGTGCCGTCGGCCACCCTGGTCCCCTGCCTCCAGGTCTCCCCGCCCGGCTGGGCCCTGAACGACGTCAAGGCGGGCAGCGGGTTCGCCAGCATCGTCTTCAACACCGACCGGCCCTTCCAGGAGGCGGCGGTCACCGTAGAGCTGCTCCCGTCCTGCGACCTGACCGGGTCGACCGAGGTCAGCTCCGAGCAGCCGGGGGCCAGGCGCTACATCCGCATCGACCGCGCCGCCGCCCCCGACCGGGTGACCCGCATCTACGTCTTCCAGGGCGGCTGCGTCTCCGAGCGGTACGTCTCGGCCGTCAGCCCGGAACGCATGGCCGCCGACGCATCATCCTCGTTCGGCTTCGTCACCCGCGACCAGCTGGCCGCCGAGCTCAGCCGCCGCTCCGACGGCCGCCTACGGCTGGACCCCTAGGAGGAGCCGGCATGGACTTCACCGAAGAGACCGCGACCCCGGCGGTGGTGGCCAGCTTCGAGGGGGCGGCCGATCCGCGGCTCCGGGAGGTGCTGGGGAGCCTGGTCAGGCACCTGCACGGGTTCGTGCGGGAGGTCGAGCCGACCTTCGAGGAGTGGCAGCGGGCCGTCGGGTTCCTGACCGAGACCGGGCAGCGCTGCGACGACACCCGCCAGGAGTTCATCCTGCTCTCCGACGTGCTCGGCGTGACCATGCTGGTCGACGCCGTCAACCACCGGACAGCCTCGGCGGCGACCGACTCGACCGTGCTCGGGCCGTTCCACATGGTCGCCTCGCCCAGGCGTGAGCTGGGCGACACCATCGACCTGGTCGCCACCGGCGAGCCCTGTGTGGTCAGCGGCCGGGTCAGCGCCCTGGACGGGACCCCGCTGGCCGGCGCCCAGGTCGACGTGTGGCAGGCCGACGACCACGGCTTCTACGACGTCCAGCAGCCCGGCACCCAGCCCGAGGGCAACGGCCGGGGCCTGTTCACCTGCGACGACGAGGGCCGCTTCTGGTTCCGCACGGTCACCCCGAGCCCCTATCCGATCCCCACCGACGGCCCGGTGGGGAGGCTCCTGACCGCGACCGGCCGCCATCCCTACCGGCCGGCCCACATCCACCTCATCGTCGCCGCCGACGGCCACCTCCCGGTCACCACCCACGTGTTCGTGGCCGGCAGCCCGTACCTGGACTCCGACGCCGTGTTCGCGGTCAAGCAGTCGCTGGTCAGGGACTTCGCCACGGTCGACGACCCCGACAGGGCGGCCGCCTACGGGGTAGAGGCCCCCTTCCGCCACGCGGAGTTCAACGTGGTCCTCCAGCCCGCCCCCGACCCGGAGCCCGGGTAACCGCCGGCCCCCAAGCTCCCATATCCTGTGCACGGGCGGTCGGGCCGTGGGCCGCCGGCAGGAGGGGGAGCTGATCGCCGTGGCCACGGATGCTGGGGCGCTGGCCAGCTTCCTGCCCGACCGGCTGGTGCGGAGGCTGGTCGAGGACCCGCAGGGGGCTGGGCAGGCGCAGGCGGACCGCACGGTGGGGGCATTGCTGCTGGCCGACATCTCCGGGTTCACGGCCATCACCGAGCGGCTGGCCCGGAGGCCGGACGGGGCCGAGCGGCTGCGAGGGCTGCTGGACGGGGCGTTCCAGCCGCTGCTGGAGCTGATCTGCGGGACCGGCGGGGACGTGCTCAAGTTCGCCGGGGACGCGCTGCTGGCCTGCTGGCCGGCGGCCGGGCCGGACCAGGGGCGGGGCCTGGCCGCGGCCACGGCCACGGCCGCCGGCTGCGCCGAGGCCATGCAGGCGGCCCTTGGGCGGTTCGCGGCCGCCCAGCGCCTGCCCCTGGCCCTGCGGATCGGGGTCGGGGCCGGCGAGGTGGTGGTCCTGGACATCGGGGGCGAGCGCGAGCGGCGCGAGCTGCTGGTCGCCGGGGCGGCGGTGCCGGAGACGACCGGCGCCGCCGAGCGGGCCCGGCCCGGCCAGGTGGTGCTCTCCCCGGCGGCCCGCGACCTGGCCGAGCGGGCCCTCGGCGGCCACCCGGGGCCCGCCCAGCCGCCGGTGGCCCCGGCCGGCCCCGGGGCGCCGGCCGCCCTGGTCGCCCCGTACGTGCCCAGGGCCATGCTGGCCTCGATGGTCGCCGGGCACGAGGAGTGGTCGGCCGAGCTGCGCCAGATCACGGTCGTGTTCGCCAACCTCCCCGACCTGGACCACCGGATCCGGCTGGAGGAGGCCCAGGAGGTCATGGTCGCCCTCCAGAGCGCCCTGTACCGCTACGAGGGCAGCATCAACAAGCTGACCATCGACGAGAAGGGCACCACCCTGGTGGCGGCGCTCGGGCTGCCGCCGCTGGCCCACGAGGACGACCCGGCCCGGGGGGTCCAGGCCGCCCTGGCCATACGCGAGGCCCTGGCCGCCCTCGGCCGCCGGGTGGCAATCGGGGTCACCACCGGCCGGGCGTTCTGCGGGACGGTCGGCGGCCCCCGCCGCCGGGAGTACACGATGCTGGGGGCGGTGGTGAACCTGGCCGCCCGGCTCATGCAGGAGGTGGGCGACGGGGTGCTCTGCGACCAGGCCACCGCCACCGCGGCCCGGGCCGCCCTGGCCTTCGAGGCCCTGGCCCCGGGGCGGGTCAAGGGCCGCGCCGACCCGGTGGCCGTCTACCGGCCGGGCCGCCCGGCCACCGGCCCCGGCCGCGGCCCCGAGCCGTTGTCCCGGGTCGCGCTGGTCGGCCGGGACGAGGAGCGGGCCCGGCTCGCCAGGGCGCTGGGGCGGCTGCTGGCCGACGGCGCCGGCCGGACCGGCGAGGTGCAGGTGCTGGTCCTGGAGGGCGAGGCCGGGGCGGGCAAGTCCCGCCTGGTGGCCGAGCTGGTCGACCAGGCCGTGGCCGCCGGGGTGCCGGTGCTGGCCGGGGCCGGCGACGCGGTCGAGCGCAACACCCCCTGGCATGCCTGGCAGGAGCTGTTCGGCCGGCTCCCCACCTTCGACGTCCACGACCAGGAGGCATGCCGGCGGGTCGTGCTCGACCTGCTCGGGCCCGACCCGGAGCTGCGCGACCTGGCCCCGCTGCTCAACCCGGTGCTGGCCCTCGAGCTGCCCGAGACGGCCCGCAGCGCCGAGCTGAGCGGCCAGGGGCGCGCCAACCGGACCAGGGACCTGCTGGTCCGGCTGCTGCGGGCGGTGGTCGGGGACCGGCCGGCGGTGGTGGTGGTCGAGGACGCCCACTGGCTCGACTCGGCCTCGACCGGGCTGGTGCTGGCCCTCAGCCGCGAGCGGATGCCGCTGCTGCTGGTGGTCGCCACCCGCTCCTGGGGCGAGGTCAGGACGGTCGCCGACGAGCTGGGCTGGGGCGCCTACCAGCGGCTGCTGCGGGCGCCCAACCTGGAGCGGCTGGTGCTGGACCGGCTGCCCTCCGAGGCGGTCGAGGCCCTGGTCGGCCAGCGCCTGGGCGCCGCCTCCGTCCCCCGGATTCTGGCCGACCTGGTCGAGGAGAAGTCCGACGGCAACCCGCTGTTCACCGAGGAGCTCACCTTCGCCCTCCGCGACGCCGGGCTGGTCCGGGTCGTCGACGGCCACGTCCAGCTGGCCTCCGACGTCCCCGACGTCCTCGCCCGGCGCCTGCCCCACACCGTCCACGGCGCCGTTACCAGCCGCATCGACCGGCTCAGCCCCACCCAGCAGCTCACCGTCAAGGTGGCCAGCGTCATCGGGCGGGTGTTCGCCGTGGTCATCCTGCGCGACGTCCACCCGCTCAGGAGCGCCGTCGCCGCCACCATGGCCAGGGACCTGGCCGAGATCGAGCGGGCCGACCTGACCGTGCTCGACACCCCTGAGCCGGACCTCAGCTACCTGTTCAAGCACGTGATCATCCAGGAGTCGGCCTACAACCTGATGCTGCTGTCGCAGCGCCGCCAGCTGCACCGGTCGGTGGCCGAGTGGTACGAGCGGTCGGGCGGCGGCGACCTGGCCCTGCTGGCCCACCACTGGCGGCTGGCCGAGGTGCCGGACAAGGCCATCCACTACCTGGAGCGGGCCGGGGCCGACGCCCTCCGGGAGGGCGCCTACGCCGAGGCCCTCCGGTTCTTCACCGCCCTGCTGGAGCTGGACGACGACGCCCCGGGCCCGCCGGCGGCCATCGGGCGCCGCCCCGGCACCCCGGACGCCAGGTCCATCCGCCGGGCCCGCTGGGAGCACCAGCTCGGCGACGCCTACCTGGGCCTCGGCCAGCTCGCCCTCGAGCAGGAGCACCTGCACGTCGCCCTCGCCCTGCTGGGCCGCCGCACCCCGGCCAGCGGCCGCCAGCTCCCGGGCAAGCTGGCCTGGCAGACCGGCCAGCAGCTGCGCAACCGGGTCTGGCCGCGCCCCCCGGTCGCCCGCTCGGAGGCGACCAGGGCCGCCCTCGAGGAGGCGGCCGAGGTCTACGAGCGCCTGTTCCTGGTCGAGTACCACGCCAGCAACCGGGCCCGGGCCGTCCACCAGGCGGTCAAGGGCCTCAACCTGGCCGAGGCGGCCGGGGCCCGGTCGGTCGAGGCCCGGCTGGCCGCGGCCTGCTCGGTGGCCGCCGGCCTGCTGGCCCGCCACCGGCTGGCCGAGGCCTACCTGCGCCGGGCCTTCGCCGCCGTGGACGGGACCGACGACGCCTCGGCCCGGTCCTGGGTGCTGCAGGCGGCGGCGCTGTACGGGATCGGGGTCGGGCGCTGGGGGGAGGTGGGCCGGTACCTGGCCGAGGCGGAGGCGATCGTGCGCCGCCTCGGCGACCCCCGGCGGCTGGCCGAGATCACCGGCCTGCAGATCTGGGAGCGGTACTTCCAGGGCGAGCTGGCCGGCCTGCCGCCGATCCTGGCCGAGCTGGACCGGGTCGGCCGCCAGAGCGGCGACGCCCAGGTCCGGTCCTGGGCGGTGGCCGGGCACGCCGTTGCCGGGCGCCGCACCGGCAACCAGGCGGAGGCGGCGGCAGCCCTCGCCCGCCGGCGGGCCCCGGCCCCCCCGG
>JBJMHP010000265.1:0-3181 GCA_045807325.1 Actinomycetes bacterium
TCGGCCAGGGGTTCGCGGCCGGTGTCGGTGTCGGCGTCATCTGGGCCTTGTGGATCGTGCGCCGGCGCCGCCCCGGACCCGTGATCACGACAGGCTGACCATGGGACGACGGCTGGCCCCACTCGACACCGCCACCCTCGACCGGCTCCCGGCCGCCTGCCGGCGCTGCACCTTCTGGGAGCTGGGCATGCGCGCCGCGCCGCGCGGCTCCGACGCCGCCGAGGAGCAGAAGCACGCGTGGCTCTCCTCCGTCGTCCTGGAATGGGGCCCGGTCGGGCATGTCGTCACCGTGGACGGGCAGATGGCCGGGTATTCGCTGTACGCGCCCGCTGGCTTCCTCGACCAGATCGGCAGCCAGGCCGCCCGCCCGGTGAGCCGGGACGCCGTCCTGCTCGCCACCCTCGCGGTCGAACCGGACTACGCCGGCCAGGGGATCGGGCGGGTGCTGCTCCAGGCGATGGCCCGCGACCTCACCAAGCGCAAGGTCCGCGCGGCCGAGGCGTTTGCCGACCGCTTCTGGAATGGCCGCGCCTGCCACATCCCGGCCGGGTTCCTGGAGGCCAGCGGCTTCTCCGTGGTCCGGGAGCATCCGCGCTACCCGCTCATGCGGATGGACCTGCGTACCGCCCTCACCTGGAAGGACGCGCGGGAGGCGGCCCTGGAGGTCCTCCGGGCCCCGGCTCCCGCGCAGCCGGCCCTGCGTCCCGTCCCCTCCTCGCGGCCCCCGGCCTGAGGGGGCCGCCTCGCCCGGCGGGGCCGGCCCGTGCCCAGAAGGACCGCGACATGCAACGAGCCCGACCCACCGGGGTCGGGCTCGTTTAGTGCTGCTGGTTGGCTGGGTCAGCTGATGAACTCGGAGAGCTCGTTGACGATGTTGCGCTTCGGCATGGCACCGATCAGCCGCTTCTTCTCGACGCCGCCGATGAACAGGGCGAGCGTCGGGATGCTCATGACCCCGTAGCGCATGGCCACGTCGGGGTTCTCGTCGACGTTGAGCTTGGCAATGGTCAGCTTGCCCTTGTGCTCGTCGGCGATCTCCTCGAGCACTGGACTGATCATCTTGCAGGGGCCACACCACTCGGCCCAGAAATCGACCAGCACGGGCGTGCTCGACTTGAGCACCTCGTTGTCGAACGTGGAATCGGTCACGGCTGCGGCTTTGCTCATACCATCGGTGCGGTCGGGGCCTCGACCCCTCGGCACCTCCACCTCCTCGTACGGATGATTCCCCCGGCCCGAGTCCAACGACCACGGGCTCGTCTTTTATTCCTGCCCACTGAGGGCGCCGGGCAACCCGGCTCACTCCCAGTTGTCGGTCGACGCCCCCGAGTCGTGGCCGTGGGCCTCCAGCCAGCGCTCGGCGTCGATCGCGGCCGAACACCCGGTGCCGGCGGCGGTCACCGCCTGCCGGTAGGTGTGGTCGACGACGTCGCCGGCCGCGAACACGCCGTCGACACTGGTTGTGGTCGAGGGCGGGTTGGGTGTGACGATGTAGCCGGCCTGGTCGAACTCGACCTGACCACCGAACAGTTCGGTGTTCGGAGTGTGGCCGATGGCGACGAACACCCCGGCCACCGGGAGGACCTTCTCGGTGCCGTCCTCCACGTTGCGCAGCCGGACGCCGGTCACCGTCTGGTCGCCGAGCACCTCGTCCACGACCGAGTGCCATTCGAACGCGATCTTGGGGTTGGCCATGGCCCGGTCCTGCATGACCTTGGAGGCGC
Source organism: Actinomycetes bacterium (assembly GCA_045807325.1). Lineage (GTDB taxonomy): Bacteria > Actinomycetota > CALGFH01 > CALGFH01 > CALGFH01 > CALGFH01. The sequence continues at coordinate 1,725 of JBJMHP010000265.1, forward strand.
GCAGGCGGCCTCGGCGGTGGACGATGGTCACCTTGGTCGCGAACCTGGTCAGGAAGGTGGCCTCCTCGAGCGCGGAGTCGCCGCCGCCCACCACCGCCAGCTCGCGGTTGCGGTAGAAGAAGCCGTCGCAGGTGGCGCAGGTCGAGACCCCTCGGCCGAGGTACTGACGCTCCCCGGGCAGGCCCAGCATCTTGGCCTTGGCGCCGGTGGCGATGATCAGGGCCTTGCCGGTGTACTCCTGGTCCTCGACCCAGGCCTTGAACGGCGGGCCGGCCAGGTCGACCTTGGTGGCGTCGGCGCGGATGAACTCGGCCCCGAACCGCTCGGCCTGCTCACGCATCTTGCCCATCAGCTCCGGACCGAGGATCCCGGTGGGGAACCCGGGGTAGTTCTCGACCTCGGTGGTGAGCATCAGCTGCCCGCCGGCCTCCAGCCCTTCGAGGACGATCGGGTGCAGGTTGGCGCGGGCGGTGTAGAGGGCCGCGGTCAGCCCGGCGGGGCCGGAACCGACGATCAGCACCGGGGCCGTGGTGCGGGATGTTGCCATCAGGGTGCGGGCGCCTCCTCGGACGTCTGATGATTACAGGAGCCGTGCTCTTCAACGGATTGTCCCACACGAGTATTCCGCCTTCGGGGCGGGGCGGGTGTGGAGCCGAGGCCGGGCGCGCCGGTGGGCCGGGGTGGCGGTGAGCCGGGGCGGGCATGGGCAGGACGGGGTCTCGGCGGGCCAGGCCGGGTGCTCGGGTTGGCCCGGCTTGGCGATGGGCTCAGGTTCCGGAGTGGTTGGGGAGCTGGGTCCACGTTTGGGGGGCGGTTCTCGTAGGCTAGGAAGATGACGGCTGACCAGACGAACCTGGCTCCGACCTGTGTGAACCATCCGAAGGTCGAGACTCGGCTCACGTGCTCGAGTTGTGGGGACCCGATCTGTACCCGGTGCATGGTGACGACGGCGGTGGGGCAGAAGTGCCCGAGTTGCGCCAAGCAGAGTGGGCGGGCCAAGGGCAACCCGGAGCCGCAGTTGCTGGCCAGGGCCTTCGGGGCTGGGCTGGCGGCTGCTGCGATTGGTGGGGTGCTGCTGGTGGCGCTGCCGTTCGCCGGGTTGCTGCTGGCGCTGGCCCATGGGTTCGTGGTGGGGGCGACTGTGCGGTGGGCGGCCCGGCGGCGTACCCACACGTGGCTGGGCGTGGCCGCGGCGGTCGCGGTCCTGGTCGGGCTCGGCGGACTGGTCCTGGTGCTCGGCGGGAACCCGTTCGCCGCCCGGCTCCTGCTCGCCTACGTGCTGAGCGGTGGGGTGGCGTTCGCCAGGGCCAGCGGGGCCTGGTAGCGCCCCCGGCGGGCGGCCGTGGCCGGAAGGGCCCCGACCGCGTGGGTGTCCCCGGCGGCCGGATCCACCGACGGCTGGTGTGGCCCTGCCGCCGTGCTACCGGACCTGCTCGGTTGCCAAGGGTCGGGAGGAG
>JBJMHP010000266.1:0-3759 GCA_045807325.1 Actinomycetes bacterium
AGCGGCCCGGTCGACCGGGCCGCCCCACCGCGAACCACCAAGGGTGGCTGCTAGGCCAGGGCGAAGCGGGCGAAGACTGAGGCGTGGTTGGGGACCGTGGCGTCTCATCGGTGGGTGATGTGGACCAACTCCAGGGTCACATCAGCTCGACCACATCCTGATCAGCGGCGAGCTGTTGTTCCCCGTCACTCGGCTGCGCAACGACGGCAAGGACCTAGCCTCTTGCTCAGGCCCCGGCCAGCAGCTCAGCCGCCCTGGCCGCGGTGGCGAGGCCGACCCCCTCGCGGGAGCCTTCGGCGGTGGGGTCGTGACCGGCCAGCTGGGTGCCGATGACGCGCACATTGCCCAGTACAGGCGCGCCCGCGCGGTCGACCGGGCGGAGCTCGCGGTTCACCCTGACGCCGGCCTGGGCCAGCCGATGCGAGCCGAAGAAGTCCGCGGCCAGGAACTCGGTACGGTGACCGAAGCCGTCGATGGGTAACCCGAGCACTGTCTCGGCCAGGGTGCCGTCGCGGTAGGCCTCGATCCCCCCGCCGGCCACGCCCCCCGTCGCCAGGACCACTTCGTCGCACGGGATACGGACCGGGCCCGAGGCGCCCTCGCCGAGGACGGCCGCAACCCGGTCGCCGTCGCGCTCGGCCCCGATCGCCGGAAGCCCGAGCCGCCAGCCCACACCCAGTTCGCTGAGCCGCTCCCGCCAGGCGTCGAACAGCCGCAGCCCCGGAATCGACGGTGGCGGCAGGGCCGCCTCAACCACCCGGAGCCCGGCCAGCTCTTGGAGGTCGGCCCACGCCTCGGCGGCGTTGGCGAGCCCGATCACGGCCGGGACCACGCACACCTCGGCGCCAGCGGCGGCGCGGCCGAGGGTGCCGGCCACCGCCCCGCGGAAGTCCCTCCCGTCGAAGGCGCGGGCCAGCTCGACCGCGTTGAGGTGGCGTCCGCGGAATCCCTGGGGCAGCGGGATCTCGATCGGCACGGCGTCCAGGCCGATCCGGTGCAGCCGGTCGGCGCACAGGTGGGACGAGAAGTCCTCGAAGCCGGCAAAGCCGATGGCGGCGACCCGCCCGGCGAGGGCGCCGTCGCCCTGGGTCTGGAGCAGCGCGGTGGTGCGCCGGGTCCCGATGCCCGTGATCTGGCTGCGGTTGACGGCCGGGTCGCCGACCAGCTCGATGCCGGCCCGGTCGGTCAGCGCCCGCACGTGCCCGATCCCGGCCAGCAGCGCGCCCTCGCCGACCAGCGAGTACGGGTGCCCGTCGGGTAGCCGGCCGAGGGCTTCCAACGGGCGTTCCACGGGTTCCCCGGCCCCCGCCTCGTCCCCGGCCGGCAGGCGCCCCAGCACGTCGATCCCGCCGGCGGCCCAGTGGGTGAAGCCGTGACCGCGCGCGATCACCTGGACCTGCCGGCCTGCCTCGGCCAGCATGGCCGCTGCCGCCAGCCCGGACGGGCCGGCCCCGATGACCACCACGTCGGCGCCCATCACCGGCCCCCTTCGGTCGGCTCCGGGAGCGGCCCGCGGGGGCCGCCGGGCGGCCCGGCGTCGGTGGCCCGGCGCCCCTCGGTGTCGCCGGTCAGGCCCTCCCCGCCGACCCCACGCCCCGGGCCGGCCTGGCGCGGCCCAGACCAGTCGTCGCCCGTGGCGGCCGCCTGGATCTGCTCGTCCTCGCCCGGCTCCCGCTCCACCGTGTCCAGGGCGAGGATGCCGCGGTAGATCGCGTCGTTGCGCAGCGCCTGGACCGCCGCCTGGCCCCAGGCCACCGCTCGCAGCCCGCGCCAGCGCTCCTGCATGAACAGGCGCAGGTTGCCCAGCGGGTCACCGACGTCCGGCCGCCTGGCCGCGACGACGGCGGCGGCACGCCAACCGCACCAGCCGCCCTGGGAAGGACCGAAGCCGAGCCGGTACTGGCGGCGCAGGTCGTCAAGCTGGGTCACGCCGGCCCCGACCGCCTCCTCGATGGTGCGGCGGGTGATCAGCTCGCACTCGCAGGCCAGCGGGCCGTCGGCCTGCCCGGCACCGGTCGATGGGCGGGCCAGCGGGCGGGTCGGCTGACGGATGCCCTGCTCGGCGCCGGGCAGAGGCGTGATCGCGGTCGTGCAGGGACGCTCCTCGCCACGCTTGGCGACCATGACGTCCACGACCTTTTGGGCCATCTGCCTGGAGGTGGTGAGCTTGCCGCCCACGATCGACAGCAGGTTGGGCACTCCATCCCCGGGCTCGTGGTCCAGGACGGTGAAGGTCCGGCTGACGCTGCGGCCGTGCCCGCCCGCTTCGCCCTGGACCGGGTCGTACAGGGGCCGGTAGCCGCTGTAGGCGCGCAGGGCGCGGCCGTGGGCGATGGCGGGCACCAGCTTGGCTGTCTGGTCGATGATCAGGTCGATCTCCAGCGGGGCGACGCCGGGATCGTCGGCGTCGTCGGCCTCGGTCGATGTGGTCCCGAGGATCGCCGCGTCGTAGGCCGGCACGATGATGTCGCCGTCGGTCGGCATGCGGCAGTGGGTGACCAGCGAGCGCACGTAGCGGCCGGCCATCACGACCATGGCGCCCTTGTCCGGGACCATCCGGAACGGGGCCCCGGCCATGGCACCAATCCGCCCGGCCCAGGCCCCGGCCGCGTTGATCACCCAGCGGCAGCCGATGGTCCGGCCCCTGCCGCCGACCAGGTCATGGACCCGGACCGCGCTGACCCGACCGTCGCCGTCGCGCTCGAAGCCGACGACCGGGTGGTGCACCAGGACCCGGCCGCCTCTGGCCTCGGCGCCGTGGGCCATTGACCACAGCAGCCTCCAGGCGTCCATGCTGCCGTCGGTCGGCACCCAGAAGGCCCGCTCGATCCGGTCGGTAAGGGCCGGCTCCTCGCGGCGGGCCGTGGCCGGGTCGACCTCCTCGCACGGCACGCCGGTCTCGGCACAGCCGGTGACGAACCGGTCGCCGTAGCCCAGATCGTGCTCGGGCAACAGGATGAAGAAGCCACCTGTGTCCTCGATGGCATGCGGCGCGATCCGGCGCAGGACGGCGTTCTCCTCGACGCACTCGCGGGCCGACGGCAGGTCGTTGACCGCGTACCGGGCGCCCGAGTGCAGCTCGCCGTGCCAGCGCCCCGATGTCCCCGTCCCCAGGTCGGAGCGGTCCACCAGGACCGCCTCGATACCGCGAAGGGCCAGGTCCCACAACACGGCCGTCCCGGTGGCTCCCCCGCCGATCACCACGACGTCGGTCTCGCCCAGCATCGCCTGCTCCCCTCGCGCCAGCGCCCGTCGTACCCAGCGTACTGCCGCGCTGGGGGTGGTGGTCGGCCATCTTCGGGACCAAACCGGCGCCCCCGCCGGGGGCCCATGCCGGCCCGCCGCCCCGTCCAAGCCGCCGTCGATCGACGCCTCAACCGGTGCCGCTACGACACCGCCCACACGATCCAGGCGTTCAGCGTCCGGCTACGCCAGCAGATCGAGCTGGACACCTGACCGGCGAGCTGCTCACCGTGCTCGACCAGACGATGCAGCCGATAATGCCCTCGCCGCCCGTCAGATGAATTCCAGGGACGCAACACAAGGCTGATGCAGAGTGCCGGAGGAATTCGACCGCCGCAACCGCCAGATCCGTAGCCTGGTGCTCTACGATCTGGTCGGCTCCAGACGGATCTGGCCTGCTCAGGTTGGATGCCTCGTCGATCTGGTCGGATCCAGATGGGTCCCGTCGGATCATTTGGATGATCAAACGGATGATCCATCGCTCCTGGTTCTCTTGGACACCGAGCAGGCAGGGGT
>JBJMHP010000267.1:0-9860 GCA_045807325.1 Actinomycetes bacterium
TGGCCACCGTCATCGGCATCCTGACCGCCCTGTGGAGCGCCTCCAGCGGCATGAAGGCCCTGGTCACCGGGGTCAACCTGGCCTATGACGAGACCGAGACCCGCAAGTTCGTCAAGCTCCGCGGGCTGGCCCTGCTGCTCACCCTGGGCGCGATGCTGCTGCTGACCGTGGCCGGGGCCACCATCGCCGGCTTCCCCCCGATCGCCGACAACCTGCCGGTGGCCCTCCAGTGGGTGGTCTCGATCCTGCGCTTCGTGGTGCTGGCGGTGCTGCTCATCCTCGGCCTGGCCGCGCTGTACCGCTACGCGCCCAACCGCGACAAGCCGAAGTGGACCTGGGTGAGCTGGGGGTCGATGGTCGCCACCGTCCTGTGGATCCTGGCCTCGATCGGCTTCTCCATCTACGTGAACTCCTTCGGCAACTACAACAAGACCTACGGGGCCCTGGCCGGGATCATCATCCTCATGTTCTGGCTGTACCTGACGGCGGTGATCGTGCTCGTCGGGGCCGAGCTGAACACCGAGATGGAGCTGCAGACGGCCAGGGACACCACCAAGGGCCCGGAGCAGCCCATGGGGGAGCGGGGCGGCCACGCCGCCGACCACGTGGCCGAGGCCCCGTCGGCCGGGTCCTGAGCTGGAGACCGCCCTCAAGACCCTGGCCGGCCAGCCGTACGGGACCCTGCCGCTGCTCCCGATCGCGGCCGGGCTGGCCTGCTTCGGGGTGTACCGCCTGTTCGACGCCCGCTACCGCCGCGGCTGAGCCGGCGCCGGGCGGCCACCAGCGTCCCGACGGCCAGGGCCAGCCCGCAGGCGGCCGGGACGACGTCGCCGGTGCGGACATAGGGGGTCCGCTCGGCGGACAGGGGGAGCTCGACGGTGGCCGCGCCCCGCCAGCTCCCCGGCCCCCAGGCCAGGCGGTGGCCGCGGGCGTCGAAGGCGGCCGAGGTGCCGCTGAGGGCGGCCTGGAGCACCGGCCGGCCCGACTCCACCGCCCGCACCGCCGACAGGCTGGCGTGCTGGTCCAGGCCCCAGCTGCCCTGGAAGGTGGTGTCGGCGGTCTGGACGACCACCAGGTCGGCCCCCCTGGCGGCCAGGTTCCTGGTCAGGTCGGGGAAGGCCGACTCGAAGCAGATCACCGGCCCCACGGTCAGGTCGCCGACCGGCAGGACGGCCAGGTGGCTGCCGCGGTGCCGGTCGAGGGTGGCGGCGTCGGTGAAGCGCGTCACCCAGCCGAGCAGCGGCCGCAGGGGCACGTACTCCCCGAAGGGCACCAGCCGCATCTTGTCGTAGCTGCCGAGCACCCCGGACGGGCCGACCAGCAGGGAGCTCTTGTAGACGCCGCCGCCTGCCCCCCGCTGGGCGTCGACGTTGGCCAGCACCGGCGCCCCCACGGCCCGGGCCACGGCCTCCAGCCGGGCCAGGTCGGCCGGGTGGGCCGCCGGGTCGCGGCCGACGCTGCTCTCGCCCCACACCACCAGGTCGGGCCGGGCCCCCGCCAGGGTGCGGCTGAACCGCTCGCTGGCCTGGAAGCGCTCCTCGACCGGGCCCACGACCCCGGGCTGGACGAACCCCACCTTCATGGTCCCGGCCGACGTCGGGGCCGGCCGCAGCGACCAGAAGGCCACCGCGGCCAGGGGCAGGGTGGCCGCGACCACCGCCCCGACGACCCGGGTGGCGGCCGGCAGGCGGGGGCGGACGGCCGCGGCCACGGCCACGTTGACCGCGACCAGCAGCAGGCTCACCGCCCAGACGCCGCCGAGGGCGGCCACCGACAGCAGCGCCGGGACGTTCCACTGGCTGGCCCCGAGCAGCCCCCAGGGGCCGCCCAGCTGATCCCAGGACCGCAGGGCCTCCCCGGCCACGAACGCGCTCGGCACCAGCACCAGGGCCGCGGCCAGCCGCCCGGGGGTGGGGGCTCGGCCCCGGGTGCCGAGCAGTGACCTGGCCAGCCAGCCCACCGGCGTCCAGAGCAGGGCCAGGAGCATGGCCAGCGGCACCATGAACACCCCGACCTCGGGCCACAGGAAGGCGTTGACGGCCAGGAAGAACCCGGTCCCGCCCAGCCAGGCCCGCAGGGCCGCCTCCCGCCCGTCGGGGGCGGACATGGCCAGCAGCAGCACCGGCACCAGGCCGACCAGGGCCAGCCACCACCAGCCGGGCCGCGGGAAGGCCAGGGCCAGCGGCGCCCCCACCAGCAGCGCCGCCAGCCGGCCGCCCCATCTGCTCACCGGCGTGCCTCGGGCGCCGCCGGCGGTCAGAGGTTCATGGCCACGTACTTGATCTCCAGGTACTCGGCGATCCCCTCGCGGCCGCCCTCGCGGCCCACGCCGGACTGCTTGACCCCGCCGAAGGGGGCGGCCGGGTTCGACACCAGCCCCTGGTTGAGGCCGACCATGCCCGTCTCCAGGCCCTCCACGACCCGGAAGGCCCGCTTCAGGTCGCGGGTGTAGACGTAGGCGACCAGCCCGAACTCGGTGTCGTTGGCCGCCCTGACCGCCGCCTCCTCGTCGTCGAAGCTGGCCACCGGGGCCACCGGACCGAAGATCTCCTCCTTCAGCACCCGGGCGTCGCCGGGGACGTCGGCCAGCACCGTCGGCTGGTAGAAGTAGCCGCGGCCGTCGCCCGGCCGGGCCCCCACGACCGCCCGCGCGCCCTTCTCGAGGGCGTCCCCGACCAGCTCGGAGACCTTGTCGACGGCGTCCTTGTTGATGAGCGGGCCGACCTGGACGTCGTCCTCGGTGCCCCGGCCGACCTTCATGGCCCCCATCCGCTCGGCCAGCTTGTCGGCGAACGCCCCGGCGACCGAGTCGGCCACGTGGAAGCGGTTGGCGGCCGTGCAGGCCTCGCCGATGTTGCGCATCTTGGCGATCATCGCGCCCTCGACGGCCGCGTCCAGGTCGGCGTCGTCGAAGATCAGGAACGGCGCGTTGCCGCCCAGCTCCATCGACACCCGCAGCACGTTGTCGGCGGCCTGGGCCATCAGGGTGCGGCCGACCTCGGTGGAGCCGGTGAACGACAGCTTCCGGGTCCGGCCGTCCTTGATCAGCGGCTCCATCACCGCCCCGGACCGCTTGGTGGTGACGATGTTGCAGACCCCGGCGGGCAGCCCCGCCTCCTCCAGGATCCCGCCCAGAGCCAGCATCGACAGGGGCGTGAGGGCGGCCGGCTTGATGACCATGGTGCAGCCGGCCGCCACCGCCGGGCCGATCTTGCGGGTCCCCATGGCCATGGGGAAGTTCCAGGGGGTGATGAGCACGCACGGGCCGACCGGCTGCTTCATGGTCAGCAGCCGCCCCTTGCCGTTGGGGGCGACGCCGTAGCGGCCGTCGATACGGACCGCCTCCTCCGCGAACCAGCGGAAGAACTCGGCCGCATAGGCGATCTCGGCCTTGGACTCGGCCACCGGCTTGCCCATCTCCAGGGTCATGAGCAGGGCCAGTTCGTCGGCCCGGTCGTTGATGGCCTCGAAGGCCCGGCGCAGGATCTCGCCCCGCTCCCGCGGCGGGTGGGCGGCCCACTCGGCCTGGGCGGCCACGGCCGCGTCAAGGGCGGCCATGCCGTCCTCGGGGGTGCCGTCGGCGACCTCGCACAGCACCTCGCCGGTGGACGGGTCCTCGACCGCGAACGTGCCGCCGCCGCTGGCCTCGCGCCACTCGCCGCCGACCAGCAGACGCGGCGTGACCTTGCCGACGACCGCCTGCTCCGATGTTGCGATGCTCATGGGCTCTGCCTCCTCTGGCGCATCCCCGACCGCCACCCCAGCCTAGCGCGTCGGCTTGCGCGCGGCGCCGCCGGCGGCCAGGCTTTGGGGCCATGCGATGGCGATGCGTCCTGGCCGCGGTGGCGTTCCTCGGCCTGGCCGGGTGCACCGGCGGCGAGGCGACGGCTCCGGAGCGGGCGCCGGCCACCACGGCGGCGCCGTCGGCCGGGGAGCCGGCCTGGCGGCGGCTGGCGGCGGCGCCGGCGCCGCGGACCGAGGTGGCCGCGGCCGCCGTGGGCAGGCGCATCTGGGTGCTCGGCGGCTACGGCCCCGACGGCGCCACCCTGGCCACCGTCGAGGTCTACGACACCGCCACCGACACCTGGGCTCCCGGGCCCGACCTGCCGGTGGCCGTCAACCACGCCATGGCCGCCACCCTGGACCGGGCCCTGTACGTGGCCGGCGGCAACGACGGCAACCGGCCCAGCACCCAGCTGGCCCGCCTGGACGGGGAGCGCTGGCGCAGCCTGGCCCCGCTGCCCCAGGGCCGCTCGGCCGGCGGCCTGGTCGCCCTGGACGGCCGGCTGTACCTGGTCGGCGGGGTGGTGGAGGGCGGGCTGGCCGCCGACACCCAGGTGTACGACCCGGCCGCCGACCGCTGGAGCTCGGCGCCCGGGCTGCCCACCCCGCGCGAGCATCTGGGCGCCGCGGCCAGCGGCGGCCGGGTGTACGTGGTCGGGGGCCGGGTCGGCGGGGTCGGCAACAACCTGGCCGCGGCCGAGGTCTTCGACCCGGGCGGCGGCCGCTGGGCCAGCGTGGCCGAGCTGCCGACCCCGCGGGGAGGCCTGGCCGCCACCGCCACCACCGGCGGCCAGGTGGTGGCCGTCGGCGGCGAGGCCGCGGTCACCTTCTCCGAGGCCGAGGCGTTCGACCCGGACAGCGGCCGCTGGCGGTCCCTGCCCCCGCTGCCCACCCCCCGCCACGGCCTCGGGGTGGTGGCCGTCGGCGACGTCGTCTACGTGCTGGCCGGCGGCCCCCGGCCCGGCCTGCACACCTCGGCCGCCAACGAGGCCATCGACCTCGGCGAGTGACGGACCCCGGAGTGGCAGGGCCTCGGGACGCCCTCTTGTCTCCGGACTTAGGGACGCCTAACATCTGGGGGCGATGTACGTCTGCCACTGCCGGGCCGTCACCGACGGGGAGATCCGCGAGGCGATCTCGGCCGGAGCCTGCGACCTCGAGGAGGTCGGGCGCCGCTGCGGCGCCGGCATCACCTGCGGCGGCTGCTGCCCCCTGATCCAGGAGCTGCTGGCTCAGCACGCCGACGACGAGGCCGCCCGCCCGGCGGCGGTGGCCTAGCCGGGCGGCGCGGCGGCCGGGCCGACCAGGCCGGTCTGGTAGGCGATCACCACCAGCTGTGCACGGTCGCGGGCGCCGAGCTTGACCATGGCGCGGCTGACATGGGTCCGCGCGGTAGCCTTGCTGACCGTCAGCTCGGCGGCGATCTCCTGGTTGCTGAGCCCCCGGCCGACCAGCGCCAGCACCTCGCGCTCGCGCTGGGTCAGTTCGGCCAGGCGGTCCTCGCTGGCTTGGTGTGCGGCCCGGGTGGCGGTGAACTGGGCGATCAGCCGGCGGGTGATCCTCGGCGCCAGCAGCGCCTCCCCGGCGGCAACCACCCGGATGGCATGCAACAGCTCGGCCGGGCCGCTGTCTTTGAGCAGGAAGCCGCTGGCCCCCGCCTGCAGCGCCTCGAAGACGTAGACGTCGGTGTCGTAGGTGGTCAGGATCAGCACCCGCACCCCCTCCAGGCCGCGGGTGGCCGCGATCTGCCTGGTGGCCTCCAGGCCGTCGAGCACCGGCATGCGGATGTCCATCAGCACCACCGCCGGCCGGGTGGCGCGCGCCAGCCGCACTGCCTCGGCGCCGTCGGCCGCCTCGCCGACCACGGTGACGTCGTCCTCGACGTCGAGCAGCACCTTGAAGCCGGCGCGCACCAGCGCCTGGTCGTCGGCGAGCAGGACCTTGACCGGCCCGTCCCGTCCGGGCTGCGCCGACGGCTGGGGCTGGCTCACGGCGTCACCACCTGGTCGGGCGGCGTTGGCAGGCGCGCCTGCACCTGGAAGCCCCCGCCCTGCCGCGGGCCGGCGGTCAGCTCCCCGCCGAGCAGCGCGGCTCGTTCCCGCATCCTGCAGGATGCGGTAGGCGGCCTGGTCGACGGCGCTGGGCAGCTCACGGGGTGGGGAGGCCACCTCGAGCTTGACGTCCAGTCCGGCCTCACGCGCCATGCCGACCAGCTCCTCGACCTGGCCAAGCCCCGGGGTGGGTGCGCGCCGGTCCTCGGCGTCGCGCAGCATCCCGAGGGTGGCGCGCAGCTCTCCCAACGCCCGGGCGCTGGTCTGCTCGATCGTCACCAGCGTCTCGCGCGCCTGCTGGGGTCGCCTGTCCAGCACATGGGCGGTGACCCCTGCCTGCACGTTGATCACGGCGATGGCGTGGGCGACGGTGTCGTGGACCTCCCGGGCGATCCGCAGCCGCTCGGCGTCCACCCGCCGCCGCGCCTCCGCCTCCTTGGTCTGCTCGGCTCGCTCCGCCCGCTCCACCGCCTCGGCCGCCAGCACCCGCCTGCCGCGCACCGACTCGCCCAGCGTCGCCGCCATCACGGCCGTGCCGATCCGGAACAGCACCCATCCGGCGGGGTTGAACGACTGCAGGTCGCCGACCAGCAGCCACGCGACCGCAAGGAGGGCGATGCCGGCCGCGACGATCTGTAGCGATCGGCGCCCGTCGCCCTGCGCGGTGAGGGTGTAGGTGGCGACGAACAGCCCGATCGCCGCCGGACCGTCCGGGTAGCCGGCCGCGTAGTACACCAGGCCGATGGCGGTGGTGGTGAGGAACACGGCCACCGGCCAGTGGCGGCCGGATCGGCCCGGAGGCGCAGCCGGCTACGACCGCGTGCGTAGGCCGGCACCCGCCGCCTACGCCGGCGAGACGCCGCAGGTGGCGTCTGGGAGCCGACGACAGGATCGCGGCGGCGTTGCACCTGGTGCTCCGGCTGCTTGCCCTGCTCCGGGACCTGGCCCCGCCGGCGTCAGCCGGGCGGCGTGGCCGGCTCAGCGCTGGGTGAAGGTCTCGGGGGTGGCAGCGGCGGGACCGAGCCGAAGAACACCGGCCAGCTAGCCCTCGGCGCGGACCTGCTGGGCCAGATAGAGGGTCTCGCCGATCTGGTCGATGGTGGCCAGCTGGGTCTCCCACCAGTCGACGTGGCGCTCCTCCTCGGCGATCATCGCGGCCAGGAACTCCCGGGTGCCCTGGTCGCCGACCTCGGTGCAGGTGGCAACGTGGCCGTCGAGGTTGCGGACGGCGGTCCGCTCCAGCTCGACCGCCAGCCGGACCTGCTCGACCGGCGTCTCGCCCACCTTGACCGTGCCCAGCCGCTGCAGGTTGGGGTGGCCGTCCAGGTAGAGGATGCGGTCGATCAGCTCCTCGGTGTCGCGCATCTCCTCCATGGCGATCTCCCGGTGGCGCTTGGCCAGGCGCGCATAGCCCCAGTTGGCGCACATCCGGGAGTTGAGGAAGTACTGGTTGACGGCGGTCAGCTCGAAGGTCAGGTGCTGATTGAGCAGCTCGAGGATGCGCGGGTCGCCCTGCAAGGGACCCTCCCGGGGTCGGTTCCGGACACGGACCGGGGTAGTTAACCTCAAGCGCGCCCGCGGTGGGCGGCCACGGCCTCGCGGAGGGCCGGGGCGACCTCGGCCGCGAACACCCGGAGCTGGCTGGCCGGCGACTCCGACGGCCAGACCACGAAGGTGTCCATGCCGGTCTCCACGACCAGCGGCAGGAGCTGCTCGACCCACTGGCCGGGCGGGCCGTCCAGGAACCCGCCGCCGCCGGGGCCGATCCGGCCGGAGATGTTGTAGAGGCGGCGGATGGCCGCCGGGTCGCGGCCGGCGGCGCCGGCGGCGGCGTCGATGCGGGCCTGGGCGGCGGGGAGGCGCTCGGGGGGCAGGTAGGACGAGGACGGCACCCAGCCGTCGGCCAGCCGTCCGACGAGGGTCTGCATCCGCGGGCCGTAGCCGCCGACCCAGATCCCGATGGGGTGGGCCGGGGGCGGGCCCGGCCTGAGGCCCACGACCCGGTAGTGGCGTCCCTCGAACCGGGCCGACCTGGCGTCCGACCAGAGCAGCCGCAGCAGCCCGATGGCCTCCTCGACGGCCTCCAGGGCCTCGCCGGGGCTCCGGCGGGGGCCGCCCATGGCCGCGATCGCGTCCCAGAAGCTGCCCGCGCCCAGGCCCAGCTCGAACCGGCCCCCGGACAGCAGGTCGATGGAGCTGGCCGCCTTGGCCAGCATGGCCGGGTGGCGCAGGGGCAGGCTGGCCACGTCCGGGAACAGCCCGATCCGCTCGGTGGCCGTGGCCAGGGCGGCCAGCAGCGAGAAGGTGTCCAGGTAGCGGCGCTGGTAGGGGTGGTCCTGGATGCCGATGAGGTCGAACCCGGCCCGCTCGGCCTGTCGCACGTCGGCGACCAGCCCCCGGGGGTCGGCGGCCTCGGGGACCAGGAACCAGCCGAACCGGACCGGGAGGCCGGCGTCAGGCACCCTGGCCCGCCCAGATCCCGACCGGCCGGAACCGCAGGGGCACGTCGACCAGGATCAGCTCGCTCGGGGCCTCGGCTTCGATCCGGAGCGACGGCTGGCCGGTGACCTTGGCCGCGTCGCCGGTGGCGACCGGCTCGCCGTCGAAGCGGGCCTGGCCGCCGATCAGGTAGATGTACGCGCCGCGGTCGGGGCCGATCGGGTGCTCGACCTGGTCGCCGGGGGCCAGCGAGGCCACGTGCACGCTGGCGTCCTGGTGGATCCGGACCACCTCGCCGCCCTCGGGGCCCATCACCCGCAGCAGCCGCCCCGAGCGGTCCTGCCTGGTGAACACCTTCTGCTCGACCTCGGGCTTCAGGTCGGGCGTGTCGGGCAGGATCCAGATCTGGATGAACCGCATGGGCTCGTCCTCGGAGGCGTTCTGCTCCGAGTGCAGCGCCCCCGACCCGAGGGTCATCCGCTGCACCGACCCGGGCGGCAGGGGCCCGGGCGCGCCCCCGACCGAGTCCTGGTGGCGGAAGCTGCCCTCGACCACGTAGGTGAGCCCCTCCACGTCCCGGTGGGGGTGCAGCGGCCAGATCGCCCCCGGCACCAGCCGGTCGTCGTTGAACACCCGCATGGCCCCGAAGCTGTCGTTGGCCGGGTCGCGGTAGTGATCAAAGGAGAAGTGCCAGCGGGCGCTGAACCAGCCGCCCTCCTCGCGGTGGATCTCCTTGTCGCGCCGGATGGTCAGCATGGCCGCTCCTGGGTGCGGCCGCCCGGCCCGTCAGCCGAGCGGCGGGATGTTCACCTGCTCGGGAAAGTACCTCTGGAACAGCTGGTCGAGCACGCCCTCGTCGCGGAGCTGGTCGATCACCTCCGACAGGGCCCTGGTGTTGGGGGAGCCCTTGGCCAGGACGGCCCCGTACTGCTCGTCGGTCTTGAACTGCCCGGCGACGACCAGCCCAGGGTCCTTGTGGGCGGCGTCGACCACGATGGGGACGTCCGACATGACGGCGTCGACCTGCCCGGAACGCAGGGCCCGGAACGTGGCCGTGGTCGAGCCGAAGGTCCGGGGCGGCCGGGTCGGCTTGAGGACCTTCTCCAGGTAGGCGGCGCCGGAGGTGGCCTCCTGGACGCCGAAGCGGAGCTGGCGGGCGTCGGCCGCCCCGGTGACGGCGGTGCCCTTGCGGACCAGCACGCCCTGGTTGGCGGTGAAGTAGGGGGAGGAGAAGTCGACCCGCTGGCGGCGGTCGGGCAGGATCGACACCCCGTTGACGTCGAAGTCGCAGGGGCAGCGGTCCCCGGCGACCAGCCTGGTGAACGGGAAGCTGACCCACTGGACCCGCCTGACGCCCAGGCGGCGGGCAATCTCGCTGACCATGTCGACCTCGAACCCGCCCTTGAGGTGGTCCAGGTCGTCGCCGAGCACGAACGGCGGGTTGGGCAGCTCGGTGCCCACGGTCAGCACCCCCGGGGTCCGGGCCCGGAACTCGGGCGTGCCCGGCGCGGCCCCGCCGGCGGCCGGCTGCCCGCCGTTGCCGCCCCCGCAGGCCGCCAGCAGCAGGGTCAACGCCAGCGCCAGCAG
>JBJMHP010000268.1:0-13735 GCA_045807325.1 Actinomycetes bacterium
GGGGGGGGGGGGGGGGGGCGCCCGGGGGGGGCCCCCCCCCCAGGATCGGGCGGTCACCGGCCGGGAGCGGCCGCCGCCCCGCTCCGCCGCAGCACCCGGCCCGACCGCAGGCCGGTGTAGCGGCCGTGCTCGACGGCGAGGTCGCCGGCCAGGACGACGTGCTCGATGCCGGTCCCCGGGACGTCGGGGTCCAGGTAGGTGCCCTCGTGGCCGACGGTGGCCGGGTCGAACACGCACAGGTCGGCCACCGCGCCCTCGACCAGCAGGCCCCGGCCGTCCAGGCGGAACTGGCGGGCGCCCAGCCAGGTGGCCTTGCGGACGGCCTGCTCCCAGCTGAGCACGCCCAGCTCGCGGACGTAGCGGCCCAGCAGCCGGGGGAAGCAGCCCCAGGTCCGCGGGTGCCCGAGGCCGGACGGGGCCAGGCTGTCGGAGCCGACCCCGACCAGCGGGCTGGCCATGATGGCCCGCACGTCGTCCTCGCGCATCAGGCGGATGACGATGGTGGCCGCGGGGTCGTCGGCGACCAGCTCGCACAGCCGGTCCCAGGGGTCGCGGCCGCCGGCCGCCTCGGCCAGGGTGCGGCCGGCCACGCCCGGGTCGCGGTGGCCGGTCACCAGGACGTCGCCGGGGTCGGCCAGGGCCCAGCCGCCGTCGCCGACGCCGCCCCGCTCGGCCTGGGCCCGCAGCCCCGCCCGGGCGGCCGGGTCGCGCAGGCGGGCCCGCATGGCCTCGGTGCCGCCGGCGGCCACGGCCGGGGGCAGCAGCGAGCTCAGGACCGTGGCCCCAGCGTCGTACGGGTACTGGTCGCCCTGGGCGTCGACGCCGTCCAGCCGGGCGGCGGCCAGGCGCTCAAGCAGCCGGCCGGCCGAGCCGTGGGCCGCCCGCCCGGCCGCCTTGCAGTGCGACACCTGCAGCCGGGCCCCGGACGCCCGGGCGATGGCCACGGCCTCCTCCAGGGCCGCGTCCAGGTTGGCGCCCTCGTCGCGCATGTGGGTGGCGTAGGCGGCGCCATGGGCGGCCGCGACCCGGGCCAGGGCGACCAGCTCGGCGGTGTCGGCGTAGCTGCCCGGCACGTAGATCAGCCCGCTCGACAGGCCGACGGCTCCGGCCCGGAACGCCTCGGCGGCCAGGGCGGCCATCCGGGCCGCGACCCCCGGGCCCAGCCGCTCCTCCAGGCCGTTGGCGGTCAGCCGCAGGGTGCCGTGCCCGACCAGCAGGGCCAGGTTGTTGGCCGGGCCGGCCCGGTCCAGCCGGTCGGCCAGCTCCCCGAACCCGGCCGGCTCGATCGGGACGCCGGCGGCCAGGCCGCCCCATAGGGTGGACGCGACCTCGGCCGAGGTGGCGTCGAGCGGGGCGAAGGTGAGCCCGCAGTTGCCCACCACCTCGGTGGTCACGCCCTGCAGGAGCTTGAACGGCTGGGGCTCGTCGAGCAGGTGGACCAGGTCGGAATGGGCGTGGGTGTCCACAAACCCGGGGGCGACGGCCAACCCGTCGCAGTCGATCCGGCGCAGCCCGGCCGGCGGGTCGCCCCCGACCGCGACCACCCGCCCGTCCACCACGGCCACGTCGGCGACCCGGCCGGGCCCGCCGAGCCCGTCGAAGACGGTCCCACCCCGAAGCAGCAGCCCGACGCCGGTCATCGGCCGACTCTACCCGGGCGGCGCCGTCAGAAGTGGTGGCCGCGGACGCGGGTGATGTCGAAGGAGGCGGTGCTGGCGATGGCCATCACCGCCATCACCCCGGCCTGGACCGGGTCGGTGACCACCAGGTCGGCATGGTCGGGGACCGAGCCGGCCATGCTCAGGGAGACGACCAGGATGCCGCGGGCCTTGACCTCGTCCACGGCCTGGGTGACCTCGCCGCCCATCAGGGAGCCGGCCAGGACCACCGCCACCGCCCGGGGCAGCCGGGCCACCGCCCGCACGGCGTTGGCCAGGTTGGTCTCGCCGACGATCGGGATGGTGTCGACGCTGATCTTCTCGCCCCGGATGTTGTGCCGGTCGGCCTCGCCGATGGCCCCGATGGCGACCTGCCCGACCTGGGCGCCGGCGCCGACCACGATGATCCGCTTGCCCCAGACCTGGTACATGGTGGGCAGGCGCTGCAGGGACTCGACCACGTCGATCTCCAGGAACGACCGCTGCAGCCCCTCGGGGTCGTCGACGCCGTCCAGCTCCCAGTAGACGACGCTGCGGGCGCCCCGCTCGATGATCTCGACCAGCACGATGTCGCCGCCGTGGCGCAGGATGGCCGCGGTCATGTCGTGCAGCAGCCCCTTGCGGTCGCCGCCCTCCAGCAGCACCGCGAGCTGCGGCGCCCGCCGCAGCGGCCGCTCCTGGTCGTCCCGTTCGGGCCCACCCGTGGTCATCGGACGAGAGGCTACCAGCCGGCCCGGCCGGCAAATCGGTTGCCCGCCGGGCGGCCGTCTGCTGCACTCGGGACGGCACCGACCGATCGACCAGGGAGCGACGATGCGCCAGGCGTCCATGTCCACCCGGCAGGCAGTTGCTGTCCACGCAGAGGACATGACGCACCGTGCAAATGTTGAACCTGGGAATCCTGGCGCATGTCGACGCCGGTAAGACCACCCTCACCGAGCGGCTGCTGTACGCCGCCGGTGTCATCGACGAGCCCGGCAGCGTCGACGACGGCAGCACCCAGACCGATTTCCTCGACCTGGAACGGCGACGCGGCATCACCATCAAGTCCGCGGTGGTGTCCTTCGCCATCGGCGACGTCACCGTCAACCTGATCGACACGCCCGGCCACCCCGATTTCATCGCCGAGGTGGAACGGGTGCTGAACGTGCTCGACGGCGCCGTGCTGGTCGTCTCGGCCGTGGAGGGCGTGCAGGCCCAGACGCGGGTGCTGATGCGGACGCTGCGGCGGCTGCGCATCCCCACGCTCATCTTCGTGAACAAGGTCGACCGCGGCGGGGCGGCGGACGAGCGGGTGCTGGCGGCGATCGCCGGGAAGCTGGACCCGGCGGTCTTCGCGATGGGGTCGGTCAGTGGGCTCGGGACCCGCGCCGCCGACTTCACGCCCTTCACCGCCGCCGACGCCGGCTTCGCCGCCCGGCTGGTCGAGCTGCTCGCCGGGCACGACGACCGGCTGCTGGCCGTCTACGTCGACGACGAGACGAGCGTCACCTCCCGGCGGCTCCGCCGCGAGCTGGCCGCCCAGACCGGCCGGGCGCTGGTGCACCCGGTGTTCTTCGGCTCGGCGATCACCGGCGCCGGCGTTGCGCCGCTGACCGCCGGCATCGCCGAGCTGCTGCCGGCGGCCGACGGCGACCCCGGCGGCCCGGTCTCGGGCGCCGTCTTCAAGATCGACCGCGGCCCGGCGGGGGAGAAGATCGCCTATGCCCGCCTGTTCTCGGGGACGGTGCGGGTGCGGGACCGGCTGCGGTTCGGCGACGGCCAGGAGGGCAAGGTCACCGCGATCGGCGTCTTCGACCGCGGCACGGCCGTGCAGCGCCCCTCGATCGCCGCCGGCCAGATCGGCAAGCTCTGGGGGCTGGGCGAGATCCGGGTCGGCGACCAGCTCGGCGTCCCGCGGACGACCGCCCCCGAGCACCACTTCGCCCCGCCGACCCTGGAGACGGTGGTCGTCCCCGCCCGGCCGGCCGACAGGGGCGCCCTGCACATGGCCCTCACCCAGCTGGCCGAGCAGGACCCGCTCATCGACCTGCGCCAGGACGACCTGCGCCAGGAGCTCTCGGTGTCGCTCTACGGGGAGGTCCAGAAGGAGGTCATCGGGGCCACGCTGGCCAACGACTTCGGCCTGGAGGTCGGCTTCCGCGAGACCACCACCATCTGCATCGAACGGGCCACCGGCACCGGCGCGGCCGTCGAGCGGCTGCACAAGCCACCCAACCCGTTCCTGGCCACGGTCGGGCTCCGCATCGAACCGGCCCCTGCCGGCTCGGGCGTGACGTTCCGGATCGAGGCCGAGCTGGGCTCGATGCCCCTGGCCTTCTTCGCCGCCGTCGAGGACACCGTGCGGCGGACCCTCCGCCAGGGCCTCTGTGGCTGGGAGGTGACCGACTGCACCGTGGCCATGACCCACTCCGGCTACCTGGGCAAGCACAGCCTCGGCCACCAGCGGTTCAACAAGAGCATGTCCAGCACCGGCGAGGACTTCCGCAACCTGACCCCGCTCGTGCTGATGGCCGCGCTGCGTGAGGCGGGCACCGTGGTCTGCGAGCCCATCCACCGCTTCCGGCTGGACGCGCCGGCCGACACCCTCGGGGTGGTCCTGCCCGTCCTGGCCCGGCTGGGCGCCGTCCCCGGCGCCCCGGTCGTGGCCGGCCCGTCATACCTGCTGGAGGGGGAGGTCCCGGCGGCCCGGCTGCACGAGCTCCAGCAGCAGCTGTCGGGCCCGACCCGCGGCGAGGGCGTGCTGGAGTCCGCCTTCGACCGCTACCAGCCGGTCCGCGGTCCGGCCCCGACGAGGCCGCGGCCCGACCACAACCCCCTCGACCGCAAGGAGTACCTGCTGCACGTGCAGCGGCGGGTGTAGGGAGCTCGGGGGCAGGCGCGTAGGGCCCGGCCGCGCTCACGGCCCCAGCCGCGCGAACCGGTTGGTCGCCTCAAGGGTGCGCCTGGTCATCTCCTGGCCGCCGGCGTGGCCCGTGGCGACCAGGTGCAGCCGGGCGCCCGGCCACACCCTGGCCAGCTGCCAGGCGGTGTCGGCCGGGCCGCCCAGGTCGAACCGGCCGTGGATCAGGACGCCGGGGATCCCGGCCAGCCGGCCCGCGTCGCGCAGGATCTGCCCGTCGTCCAGCCAGGCCCCATGGCGGAAGTAGTGGGCGACGATCCGCGCGAACGCCATCCGGAACGCCGGGTCCTCGTAGCGCGGGTTGGGCTGCCATCCCTCCTCGTTCGACAGCACCTCGTCCTCCCACCGGCACCAGTCCCGGGCGGCCCGCTCGCGGACGGCGGTGTCGGGGGACTCGTTCAGCATGCGGTGGTAGGCGGCGACGAGGTCGCCGTCGCGCTCGCCCTCGGGCACCCCGTCGCGGAACCGCTCCCACTGCTCGGGGAAGTAGCGCCCCACCTCGTGGTACAGCCAGTGCACGTCGGCCGGCCGGGTCATCGTCACCGACGCCAGCACCAGCGCCCTGACCCGCTCCGGGTGCCGCTCGGCATACACCAGCCCGAGCGTGCACCCCCAGGACCCGCCCCACAGCACCCACCGCTCCACGCCGAGATGCTCGCGCAGCCGCTCCATGTCCGCGACCAGGTGGTGGGTGGTGTTGGCCGACAGGTCGGTCGCGGGGTCACCGGCGTGCGGGGTGCTGCGCCCACACCCACGCTGGTCGAACTGGACGATCAGGTACGCGTCGGGATCGAACAGCCGCCGCCGCCCTGGCGTGGACCCCGACCCGGGGCCGCCGTGGACGACGACCGCCGGCCTGCCGTCGGGGTTGCCCGAGGCCTCCCAGTAGATCCGCTGGCCGTCACCAACCTCCAGCATCCCCGACTCGAACGGCTCAATGGGGGGAAATCGCTCCACGCTGCGGCCTCCCGAGGAGAACAGGAAGGCTGGTGCTGATGAGGTGCCCCCGGCGGGACTCGAACCCACGCACCCGGCTCCGGAGGCCGGTGCTCTATCCGCTGAGCTACGGAGGCAACTGGCTCGCCGATGGTCGACATCGACGGCAGTCGGAGGGTAGCACACCGGCATCGCGGCCCTCCCTGCCGGTGGCGGGGTACAGCTCGCCATAGCGGGCGAGAATCTCCCTCGCCCACGTGACGAGATCCTCGACGCGCTGGCCTTTGGGCTGGTGCCCGACCCACAGCTCCAAGTTCCCCGGACGATTGTCATCCTTCAATCCATTCCTGTGGTGGACCTGTTCCCCCGGAAGGAGCGGGCGTCCGAGCATCTGGGTCATCACCAGCACGTGCTCGAACATGTACCCGTCCTTGCGTGCATTGGGGTGCCCGGCAGGCGCTTTGACGTGGACATAGCCCTTCCGATCGTCCCAGGCGAGCCTGAATCCGACGCCAATTGGCCGCAGCGGATGACCGCGCTGAAGCTGGGACTTGTGACTGGTGCAGAGCCCGTTCCCGGCATGCTTGTTGTTGCAGCCCGGGAACTCACAGCGTTTCTTCCAGACACGGATTGGCGTCAGCGGCTTGCCTCTCGCGAGTTGGTCGAGATGGCTGGAGCAGAGGCCCCTGGCGCGGTAGGGTCGCGTGCAGCCCTCGAACGTGCAGGCAGGCTCTGGTCTAGTCGGTCCGAACATGAGTTCGAATCTAGCAGAAACGACCAGTACGAGACAGCACCTCCACGCAAATTGTGGACAACCGCGAACGGGCAGGTCAAAGGGCCTGTGCTATGCTCCGCGGGCCCGCGTCGCAAGATCTTCCCGCACTCTTCTGATCAGGTCGTTCCCGCATGTCCAACGCTCGCATCTTGGTCGTTGACGACGATCAGGTCATCCAGCAGCTACTCAAGGTCAATCTCGAGTTGGAGGGGTACGCGGTCGGGGTCGCTTCGGATGGTGAAGAGGCGCTCGTGCTGTTCGACCGGTTCCAGCCCGACCTGGTGCTGCTCGATATCATGATGCCCAAGCTCGACGGCTGGGAGGTCGCCCGCCGGCTCGCCGGGACCACGGGCGGGCCGGTGCCGATCGTGCTGCTGTCGGCCCGAGCCCAGGAATCCGACGTCCAGAAGGGCAACGACCTCGGGGTCGCCGCCTACGTGACCAAGCCGTTCGACCCCATCCAGCTCCTGCAACTCGTGGCGGGGATCATCGCCCAGCAGGACCGCGGGGCCGCCACGCCGGGAGTTTCATGACCGCCGCCGTCCTCCCCGTCCAGCGCGACCTGGCCGCCCTGTTCCGGGACGCCCTGGTCCGGGCGGCCCGCTCGGGGGCGGTCGATCTCGACCCGTCGGACGTGGCCGAGCCGGCGCTGGAGCGGCCGCGGCTGGCCGAGCACGGCGACTGGGCCACCAACGTGGCCCTGGTCCTGGCCAAGGCGGCCAAGGCGCCGCCGCGGGCCGTGGCCGAGGCCATGGTCGCCCACCTGGAGCTGCCCGACTGGGTGGCCGGGGTCGAGGTGGCCGGCCCCGGGTTCGTCAACGTCCGGCTCGACCAGCGCTGGTTCGCCGGCCTGGTCCGCCGGGTCCTGGCCGAGGGGGACGCCTTCGGCGCGGTCGACCTCGGCCACCGGGAGCGGGTCAACGTCGAGTTCATCTCGGCCAACCCGACCGGGCCCCTCCACGTCGGCAACGCCCGCCTGGCCCCGACCGGCGACGCCCTGGCCAACCTGCTCACCGTCACCGGGCACAAGGTCGAACGCGAGTACTACATCAACGACGCCGGCGGCCAGTACGACCGGCTCGGGGCCAGCGTCGAGGCGGCGTACCTGAGCCTGCTGGGCCGGCCGGCCGAGCCGCCGGCCGACGGCTACAAGGGCGACTACGTCGCCGACCTGGCCGTCGAGCTCCAGGCCGAGCAGGGCGACGCCCTGGCCGACCTCGACCCGGCCGAGCGCCGGGCCCGCATCACCCACTGGGCCTTCCGCCTCATGCTGGACGGCATCCGCCAGACCCTGGCCCGGCTGGACATCGAGTTCGATGTCTTCTTCTTCGAGCACGCCCTGCACCAGAGCGGGGCCATCGCCGAGGCCATCGAGGACCTGCGCGAGCGGGGGGTGGTCGAGGAGCGCGACGGGGCGGTGTGGCTGCAGACCACCCGGTTCGGGGACGACAAGGACCGGCCGCTGGTCCGCTCCAATGGCGCGCCCACCTACTTCGGGGCGGACGCCGCCTACTACCGGGACAAGCGCCGGCGCGGGTTCGACCGGCTGATCTTCCTCTGGGGCGCCGACCACCACGGGTACGTGCCGCGGATGCGGGCGGTCGTGCGGGCCTTCGGCGACCCCGACGACACCGCCGAGTTCCTCATCAGCCAGCTGGTCAGCCTGGTCCGGGCCGGCCAGCCGGCCCGGATGAGCAAGCGGGCCGGCGAAATCGCCACCGTCGACGACCTGCTGGACGAGGTCGGCAAGGACGCCTTCCGGTACACGATGCTGCGCTTCGCGCTCGACACGCCGATCGAGTTCGACGTCGAGGCGGTCACCCGCCAGTCGATGGACAACCCGGTCTACTACGTCCAGTACGCGCACGCCCGCATCTCCAGCGTCCTGCGCCAGGGCCGGGAGACCGGGTTCACGCCCCTCCCGGTCGAGGAGGCCGACCTGGGGCTGCTGCGGCATCCGATGGAGGCCGCCCTGCTGCGCCGCCTGGCCGGCTTCGAGGAGCTGGTACTGGTGGCGGCCAGCCAGCGCGCCCCCCACCGCCTGACCCGCTACGCCGAGGACCTGGCCGCCGCCTTCCACCGCTTCTACGCCGAGTGCCGGGTCCTCAGCGACGACCACGCCCTGTCGAGCGCCCGCTGGTGGCTGGTCAACGCCACCCGCCAGGTCCTGGCCAACACCCTTGGCCTGATCGGCGTCGACGCCCCCGAGCGGATGTAGCGCCCTCGGCGTCGAGCTCATGCCGGCCCAGGACCCGGCTCGAGCCCTGCCGCGGCGCGGGCCTCGGCGAGGGTGCGGGTGTTGATCGCCGGCAGGCAGGCCAGGGCGACGACCGGGATCACGACCCCGGCGACCACGAACGGGAGCGCAGGCCGAAAGACCGGGCCAGGATGCCGCCGAGGAGGGAGCCGAGGGGCACCGTGCCGTAGCCGAACAGCCGGAAGGCGCAGGAAGCCCAGGGCGGAGCCGCGGGGTCGAGCTCCCCTTGGGCCGGGCCGAAGCGGCCCCGGATGGTGGCGACCAGGGCCGACCCGGCCGCGAAGGTGACCGCGTCGACCGCGAACGGGATCCAGGCGGCCGCCGAGAACAGGAGCCCGCCGACCGGGGGCCCGGCCAGCTCCGGGGTGGCGACCTGGGTGTCGACCAGCGTCTGCCCGGTCCCGAGCAGGAACCCGACCGCCGCCAGCAGGGCGATGCTCGCCCGGTCGGCCAGGACGGCCACGGCCAGGCCGCCCACGATGGCGAACCGCGCCGCGTCCACCGTCCACATCACCCGCCGCCGGTCCCACCGGTCGAGCAGGGCCCCACTGAGCAGCCCGAACAGCAGCCACGGCAGCCACTCGGCGAAGCTCACCAGCGACACCAGCAACGGGTCCCGGGTCAGCGTGGCCGCCAGCAAGGGCAGCGCGGTCCCGTACACGCCGTCGCCCGGGTTCGAGGTGCCCTGCGCCGCCCAGAGCTTGGCGAACCCGGTCCCTCCGGCAACCTCCACGGACGGACGATACGGCGCACGCCCCTGGCAGCACGACCCCGCTCGGTGACAGCGGACCGTGTGCCCGGGGCTGGTGGGTCGGGCAAGATGGACCGGCCATGGTTGGGATGACGGGAGGGGATGTGGAGGGGCTCAGGGTCGGGATGCTCGGGTGTGGGGCGGTCGGGACCGGGGTGGCCAGGTTGCTGGTGGAGCACGGGCGGCCGCTGCGCGACCGGGCCGGGGTGCCGATCGCACTGCAGCGGGTGGCGGTCCGGGACGTGACCCGCAAGCGTGACCCGGCCGTCGACCCGACGCTGGTGACCGGCGACGCCGCCGCGGTGGTGGCCGACCCCGAGGTCGACGTGGTGGTCGAGGTGATGGGGGGCATCGAGCCGGCCCGCTCGCTCATTCTGGAGGCCATCCGGCTGGGCAAGCCGGTGGTGACGGCCAACAAGGAGCTGCTGGCGACTCACGGCGGCGAGCTGTTCGACGCCGCCGACGCCGCCGGGGTCGACCTCAAGTTCGAGGCCGCGGTCGGCGGGGCCATCCCGATCGTCGCCCCGCTCAAGGAGTCGCTGGCCGGCGACCGGGTCCGGCGGGTGCTGGGGATCGTCAACGGCACCACCAACTACGTGCTCTGGCGGATGGCCTCCACCGGTGCCGGGTACGCCGACGCCCTGGCCGAGGCGACCGAGCTGGGCTACGCCGAGCCCGACCCGAGCGCCGACGTCGAGGGCTTCGACGCCGCCGCCAAGTGCGCCATCCTGGCCAGCCTGGCCTTCAACACCCGGGTGGTGGCCGGCGACGTCTACCGGGAGGGCATCACCGATGTGACCGCGGCCGACATCGCCGCCGCCAGGCGGATGGGCTACACGGTCAAGCTGCTGGCCATCGCCGAGGAGGTCGACGGCGAGGTCTCGGCCCGGGTCCACCCGGCCATGGTCCCCGACGCCCATCCGCTGGCCGGGGTGACCGAGGCCTACAACGCGGTGTTCGTCGAGGGCGACGCCGTCGGCCGGCTGATGTTCTACGGCCGCGGAGCCGGCGGCCGCCCGACCGGCTCGGCCGTGCTCGGCGACCTGGTCGCCGTGGCCAGGGCTCGGCTCCAGGGGGCCAGAGGGGTCGGCTGTACCTGTGTCTACCGCCGCCGTGTGCGCGGCATGGCCGATGTCGACACGCAGTACTATGTCGCG
This sequence comes from Actinomycetes bacterium, assembly GCA_045807325.1. GTDB lineage: Bacteria > Actinomycetota > CALGFH01 > CALGFH01 > CALGFH01 > CALGFH01. Next base: position 10,437 of record JBJMHP010000268.1, read on the forward strand.
CTCGACGTCGCCGACCGGCCGGGCGTGCTCGCCCAGGTGGCGGCGGTGTTCGCCGAGCACGGGGTGTCGATCCGGTCGGTGCTGCAGCGTGGCAAGGGGGAGGAGGCTCAGCTCGTGCTCGTCACCCACCTGGCCAGGGAGGGCGCGGTCCAGCGGGTCCTGGAGGGCCTGCGTGGCCTGCCGGTGGTCGGCAACCTGGCCAGCGCCATGCGGGTCGAGGGGGAGGAGGCCGACGAGGTGCTGGGGTGGTGAAGGTGGTGCAGGAGCGGCCGGCCTGGCCGGGGCTGATCGAGCGCTACCGCGACCGCCTCCCGGTCGGCCCGGCCACCCCGGTGGTGACCTTGCTGGAGGGCGGGACCCCGCTGCTGCCGGCGCCGGTGCTGTCGGCCCGGACCGGCTGCGACGTCTGGCTGAAGGTCGAGGGGGCCAACCCGACCGGCTCGTTCAAGGACCGGGGCATGACGGTTGCCGTCTCCAGGGCGCTGGAGGGGGGGGCGCGGGCCGTGCTGTGCGCCTCCACCGGCAACACCTCGGCCTCGGCCGCCGCCTATGCGGCCAGGGCCGCGATCCGGTGCGCGGTGGTCATCCCCGAGGGCCGGATCGCCCTCGGCAAGCTCGCCCAGGCCCTCGTCCACGGGGCGTCGGTGCTGGCCGTGGACGGCAGCTTCGACGACTGCCTGGTCCTGGTCAGGGAGCTGGCCGAGCGGTACCCGGTGGCGCTGGTCAACTCGGTGAATCCGCTACGCATCCAGGGCCAGAAGACGGTCGCCTTCGAGATCGTCGAGGCGCTCGGCGACGCACCGGACGTCCACTGCATCCCGGTCGGCAACGCCGGCAACATCACCGCCACCTGGCTGGGCTACACCGAGGCGGGCGAGCGGCGGCCGGCCATGCTCGGGTTCCAGGCCGCCGGGGCGGCCCCGCTGGTCACCGGCGCGCCGGTGGAGCGGCCGGCCACGATCGCCAGCGCCATCCGGATCGGCCGGCCGGCCTCGGCCGAGGGGGCCCGCCGGGCGGTGGCCGAGTCGGGCGGGCGGCTGGCCGCGGTCACCGACCGCCAGATCCTCGCCGCCTACCGCCTGCTGGCCCGCGAGGAGGGCGTCTTCGTCGAGATGGCCTCGGCCGCCTCGGTGGCCGGCCTCCTCGACGCCAACCTCCCCCGTGGCCGCCGGGTCGTCTGCACCGTCACCGGCAACGGCCTCAAGGACCCCGACTGGGCCCTCGCCGGCGCCCCACCCCCTATCCCCATCCCCCCCGACCCCGCCGCCGCCGCCGCCCAACTCGAGCTGGGCTAGCCGCGACCTCCGCGGATTGGGGGCGCCGGGCTGTCCACAGCCCTCGGCTCGCCGCCGCCCAGCTCGGCCCGGCGCGTCGCGACCCCCCGGCACCTCACTGGGGCCCCCAAACTAGTTGCATGATGCAACCAACCTGTGGCAGGGTGGCCGACATGCCCGTGCCCACCCTTCCTGCCAACGCGGCCACCACTGGGCAGCAGCTGGTGGTCTCGCTGCTGACGGTGAGTCGGCGGCTCAGGTCGCGGCTGCCTCAGGGGCAGGGTGACCCGGGGATGATGTTCCTGTTGCACCAGGTGCTGGCCAACGGGTCGCTGCGGGTGTCGGAGCTGGCCGGGTGTATGGGGCTGGACGCCTCGACGGCCAGCCGGCATGTCCGGCACCTGGAGGACGAGGGGTATCTGGCCAGGGCCGGGGATCCGGGGGACCGGCGTGCCTCGCGGATCCGGCTCACGCCCAAGGGGCGGGCCGCTCTGGCCCGGGCGATGCGGGCTCGGGCGGCGGTGGTCGACCGGGCCATCGCCCACTGGCCCGAGGAGGACCGGGCCGCGCTCACGACCTTGCTCACCCGGCTTGCCGACAGCGTCGACCGGCTGGCCGCAGATTCGGAGATCAGATGACCACACCGCCTTCGGACACGCCCTCGACCGCGGCCGCCGCCGGCTCGGCCGCCACCGGCCAGGCCGAGCTCCCGCCCGGCGCCGCCGGAACCGCCGGCAGCGAGCCGGCCATCCCGAACTACCTCTCGCACGGGCAGATTCTGGTCGTCCTGGCCGGGGTCATGGCCGGGATGCTGCTGTTCGCCCTCGACCAGGGCATCGTCGGCACGGCCCTGCCACGCATCGTCAGCGAGCTCGGCGGTCTGGACAAGCTGTCGTGGGTGGTCACCGCCTACCTGCTCACCTCGACGGCCACCACCGTGCTGTGGGGCAAGATCTCCGACCTCTACGGGCGCCGGCTGATCTTCCAGGTCGCCATCGGGATCTTCCTGCTGGGCTCGGCCCTGTCGGGGCTCAGCCAGAACATGGGTCAGCTGATCGCCTTCCGGGCCCTCCAGGGCGTCGGCGGCGGCGGCCTGTTCGCGATCGCCCTCAGCATCATCGGCGACGTCATCCCGCCCCGCGAGCGCGGCCGCTACCAGGGCTACTTCGGGGCCGTGTTCGGCGTCTCCTCGGTGGCCGGGCCGCTGCTGGGCGGCTGGCTGACCGACGGGCCGGGCTGGCGCTGGATCTTCTACATCAACATCCCCGTCGGCCTTGCCGCCCTGGTGGTCACCTCGATGGCCCTGAAGATGCCGGTGGTCAGGCGCCAGCACCAGATCGACTACCTGGGCGCGGCCGCCATCGTCGGCGCCGTCACCTGTCTGCTGCTGTACCTGGACTGGCGGGGCAACAGCTACGGCTGGACCGAGGCCGGCTCGCTCCTGCTACTCGCCGGGGCGCTGTTCCTCACGGGCGCGTTCGTGCTGATCGAGCGGCGGGCCCCCGAGCCGATCATCCCCCTGCGGCTGTTCCGCAACCGGGTGTTCAGCGTCGGCAACGCCTTCGCCTTCCTGGCCGGCATCGCCATGTTCGGCACGATCATCTTCCTGCCCGTCTACCTGCAGGCGGTCAAGGGCTTCTCGCCCACCGAGTCCGGGCTGGCCCTGCTGCCGGCGATCGTCGGGATCTTCTCGACCTCGATCACCTCCGGCCAGCTCATCACCCGCACCGGCCGCTACAAGATCTTCCCGGTGATCGGGGCGGTGGTCATGACCGTGGCCATGGTGCTGCTGTCGCGCCTGGACGTGGACACCCCCTTCTGGCAGGTCGCCATCTACGAGTACCTGTTCGGGGCCGGGCTCGGGTTCACCATGCAGACGATCGTCACCGCCGTGCAGAACTCGGTCGAGTACCGGGACATGGGCGCCGCCACCAGCTCGACCACGTTCTTCCGCCAGATGGGCGGCTCGATGGGGGCGGCCGTGTTCGGGGCCGTGCTGTCCAGCCGGCTCGCCCACTATCTGGC
>JBJMHP010000269.1:0-7082 GCA_045807325.1 Actinomycetes bacterium
GTGGTGGGAACCGCCAGATTCGAACCGGCGACCTCCTGCTTGCAAAGCCAGTTCGGCCAGGGCCGTCACCTGCGGCGGGAACGAAGGACGCAGGTTGAGACAGCCGTGGCGTTGTCCGTGATTGTCCGCTCGGGACCAGCCAGGACCGTTATAAATGGCACGGTAGTGGCACGGCCGGCGAGGTCGACGTTCGTGGGCCTGGCTGTGTAGCACCGGCTCACCGCAGGGTGAGGCTCGACCCGGCGACGCCTGCCTCGTTGGCAAGGGCCGCCGGCCCGCGGCAGCTGCCTCGTGGGATTTCGAACCCGCCGCCGCCGGTGTCCAGCGGGCCTGGTCAGTACCGTAAGGGCGCGTCGACCTGCGGTCGGGTCCGGGGCAGACCAGGTCGAGGTTGATCAGCTGATGCCTCGGCGTGTCGGCTTGGGTCGCCTGGCTCGATGGTGGGACACGGTAATTCATCCCTTGCGGGTGATTCCCGCTCACTCGCGGCTGCCCAAAATCGCAGCCGAGGGATCGGCGTAGCGCTGCGACGCTGTGGCTTGAGCGAGGAGGCTCGGCAGGGGCCGGCTGGGTCGGGTGCTCGATGAACCAGGCCCGACCTCACCTGGGCCCGGGACGAGAAGGATCATCTCCATACGGCGGTTCAGGGCCGACAGATTGCGGAACCGCAGGTCGGCAGGGTGTGAGCCCGAGCTTGTTGGACCGAGGAGGCCGGGAATGTCCGACGCAGGATCCACCCAGACCAGCGAGCCGCCGACCGCGGAGCGGCGCAGCACCGGGCGATCGATCGGGGTGGTCGTCTGTGTGGTGTTGGCCGTGCTGCTCACGACTCCGGCCCTGGTCGCGTACTGGGGCCAGCGCACGCTGAATGACACCCAACGGTATCTCGACACCGTCGGTCCCCTGGTGCATTCGCCCGAGGTGCAGGACGCCATCGCGACCACGGTCACCAACGCCATCGAGCAGCAGGTCGACGTCGAGGCGGTCCTGGACGAGGTCTTCGCCGGGGTCATCACCGACCGTCCCCGCCTGCAGAAGCTGGTCGGGCCACTCTCGGGCGCGATCAACGGGCTGATCGACCGTGAGGTTCGCGAGTTCGTGGCATCGGATGCCTTCGCCGACATCTGGGTCAGGGTCAACACCAGGGCCCAACAGGCCCTGGTTCGCCTGCTGAAGGGGGAGGAGACCGGCGCGGTTTCGCTCCAGGGCGACCAGGTCGTCCTCGACGTGTCCGACGTCATCGACCAGGTCAAGCAGCGCCTGGTCGCGCGCGGACTCACGATCGTGGAGAGGGTCCCGATCCCCGACAAGGACCGGCAGATCGTGCTGCTGGAGGCGCCCCAGCTGAAGCAGGCACGGACGATCTATGCGTTCGCGAATCCGGTGGCCAGGTGGCTGATCCTGGTCGTGGCGGCGCTGTATCTGGCCGCGTTCCTGCTGTCACGCCGCCGGCCGCGGATGACCGTGATCATCGGGGTGGCGCTGGTGGCGAACGCGCTGCTGCTGGCGTGGTCGCTGTCGATCGGCCGCCAGCTGTTCATCAACGAGCTCGCCGGCACGGTGTTCGGCCCGGCAAGCAGGGTGTTCTACGACACGCTGGGGGCCTATCTCGAGCGCGGCTGGCAGGTGCTTGGGTGGCTCGGGCTGGTCCTGGTCGTCGTGGGTTGGTTCACCGGGTCCAACGCCGCCGGTACCGCTGTCCGCACGACACTGTCCGGCGGCCTGGAGTCCGTCGGGGCAAAGCTGGCCGACGAGCCGCTCGGCGGTGCCGGTCGGTGGGTCGCGGCAAACGCCCGGTGGCTCCGGGTCGCGGTGGGCGTGGTTGGTGTCGTCGTCCTGTTGTGGGGCAACGACGTCTCGGTGTCACGGCTGCTCTGGTCGCTGCTGGGCGTGGTCGTGCTCCTGGCGGTCGTGCAGGTCCTGGTCGGGGCCGGCCACCGAGCCGATCGTCGTCCGAGCGCCGGAGAGCCGAGCACCCACCCTGGGTGACCCCAGCCCGACCCACGGGCGCTAGCACCGGCCGACTCCTGCTGGACCAGCTCGTCGATCGTGTCCCAGGACGAGCAGGTCGTTGGGCATGAGGTGTTGACGCTGCACCGCGTCGACGAACGTCGTCTCGCCGGGCGCGCTTGGGCGGTGATCGGAGCGTGTCCCGCCAAGAAGCAGGCCACCGCGGTGCCGGGGGCCAAGAGCGTCCAACCAGTTCTGGGCGCGCCAACAGGAACGCGGGCACGAATAGGGCACAGATACTCGCCCACGGCCGGACCCGGCCGGACCCGGCCGGACACGCAACACGGCCCCTGACCTTCATTCCTGGAGGTCAGCGGCCGTGTTGTACTGGTCCTCGGTTGTAGCCCCGACCGGATTCGAACCGGCGCTACCGCCTTGAGAGGGCGGCGTCCTAGGCCGCTAGACGACGGGGCCTTGTTGCGCTGGGGTGCCAGGACTCGAACCTAGACTAACGGGGCCAGAACCCGTCGGGCTGCCAATTACCCCACACCCCAGGGATAGTCGTGGGTCGCTGACCCACAGGCTCGGGCATCTTAGCGGCCGGTGGGCGGATCGCTCAACCGGGCTGGGCGGCGGCCCGCTCCAGGCGGGCCAGGGAGCGGGGCTTGCCGAGCAGCTCCATGGACTCGAACAGCGGCGGGCTGACCAGGCGGCCGGTGATGGCCAGGCGGACCGGCTGGAAGGCGGTCTTGGGCTTGAGGCCGCGCTCCTGCTGGAGGCCGCGGAGGGTCTGCTCGATGGCGGCGGCCGTCCACGGCTCGGTCTTGTCCAGCCGCGCCGCCGCCTCGGCCAGGAAGGCCCGGCCCTCGTCGGTCAGGACCTTGGCCGCGGCCTCCGGATCGAGCTTGACGTGGTCGGTGAGCAGGAACCCGACCATGCCGGGGACCTCGGTCAGGTGGTTGACCCGCTCCTGGACCAGCGGCGCGGCCGCGGCCAGCAGGGCCGGGTCGGCCCCGGGGTGCCCGGCCGCCTCCACGAACGGGAGGGCGCGGGCGGCGAAGTCGGCCGGGTCCAGCCGGCGCAGGTAGTGGCCGTTGAGGGCGTCGAGCTTCTTGATGTCGAAGGCGGCCGGGTTGCGCGACACCCGCTCCAGGGAGAACAGCCGCTCCAGGTCGGCCAGGGTGAACAGCTCGGTGTGGTCGTCCAGCGACCAGCCGAGCAGGGCCAGGTAGTTGACCATCGCCTCGGGCAGGTAGCCCTCGTCGCGGAACTGCTGCACCGACACCCGGTCGCGCCGCTTGGACAGCTTGCGCCGGTCGGCCCCGACGATCAGGGGCAGGTGGGCGAAGGCGGGCGGGGTCTCCCGGCCCAGGGCCCGGAACACGTGGATGTGTCGGGGCGTGGACGGGAACAGGTCCTCGCCCCGGATCACGTGGCTGATGGCCATGTCGACGTCGTCGTAGGTGGCCGAGAAGTGGTAGGTGGGGATGCCATTGGCCCGCAGGATGACGAAGTCGGTCAAGGTGGCGTTGTTGAAGACGACCCTGCCCCGGATGAGGTCCTCGACCACCGTCTCGCCCTCGTCGGGGAGCCGGAACCGGACCGCCGGCCTGCGCCCCTCGGTCTCATAGGCCCGCACCTGGTCGGGCCGGAGGTGGCGGCAGTGGCCGTCGTAGCCGGGCGGCAGGCCGCGGGCCTCGGCGGCCCGGCGGCGCTGCTCCAGCTCCTCGGTGGTGCAGTAGCAGGGATAGGCGTCGCCGTGGGCGACCAGGGCGTTGACCGCCGCGTGGTAGCGGTCGAGGCGCTCGCTCTGCACGTACGGCCCGTGGGGGCCGCCCTTGAGGTAGCCCTCGTCCCAGTCCAGGCCCAGCCAACGCAGCCCGTCGACGATCCCGGCGGCGCTGTCGGCCACGTTGCGCTCGGTGTCGGTGTCCTCGATACGCAGCAGGAACTGGCCGCCGTGGCGGCGGGCGAAAAGGTACGAGTAAAGGGCGGTCCGCGCAGTGCCGACATGCAGGAAGCCGGTTGGCGAAGGGGCAAACCGGGTCCGAACCGTCTCGCTCATGCGCCGAATGCTACGCGAGTTCGTTTGGAGGCGGTGCTTCGCGGTAAGGTAGGAGCCCCCCAGCTCCACCGCTCCGCCCTTGGCACCGCCGTACCCCCAACGGTGAGGAGGCCAGTGTGTCCGCATCCGAGGATGCTTCAAAACACCTGCGCGTCGCTGTGGTCGCGCCGCCATGGATCTCGATCCCGCCCGACGGCTACGGCGGCATCGAGGCCATGGTGTTCTGGTTGATCGAGGGTCTGGTCGACCGCGGCCACGAGGTCACGCTGATCGGCGCCGGCGACTGCCGGACCAGCGCGGTCAGGTTCCTGCAGACCTACGAGGAGCCCCCCATGGCCCGCATGGGCACGCCCTTCCCCGAGGTCGTGCACGCTCTGCAGGCCGACGAGCACCTTGCCGAGCTGGACCTCGACGTGGTCCACGACCACTCGATGGGCGGCCCGCTGACCGCGCGGGCCCGCCGCGTCCCGACCGTGCTCACCGCCCACGGCCCGGTGGTCGGCGAGCTGGGCGAGTGCTACCGGCTGCTCAGCCGCCACCACCCGATGGTCGCCATCTCCGAGTCGCAGCGGGCCAAGGGCCCCGACCTGCCCTGGGCGGCCACGGTGTACAACGCCATCCCGGTGGACGAGTACCCGTTCGAGACCGACAAGGACGACTTCGTGCTGTTCCTCGGCCGGATCAGCGCCGAGAAGGGCCCCGACCTGGCCGTCAAGGCGGCCCGGGCCGCCGGGCGGCGGATCGTGGTCGCGGCCAAGTGCAACGAGCCGGCCGAGCACGCCTACTTCGAGGAGCGGGTGCGGCCCCTGCTCGGCCCCGACGCCGAGTGGTACGGCCACGCCACCACCGAGGAGAAGAAGAAGCTGCTGGCCAAGGCGAGCGCGCTGGTCTTCCCGATCCAGTGGGACGAGCCGTTCGGGATCGTCATGGTCGAGGCCATGGCCTGCGGCACCCCGGTGGTGGCGCTGCGCGCCGGCTCGGTGCCCGAGGTGGTGGTCGACGGCCTCACCGGCTACATCTGCGACCGGCCGGAGGAGCTGCCCGCGGCCATCCAGCGGGTGGGCGCGCTCGACCCGGCGGCCTGCCGCCAGCGGGTGTACGACTGCTTCGACGTGCCGGACATGGTCGACGGCTATGAGGCCGTCTACCGCCGGGCGATCGCGCGGGCGGCCACGGCCACCGCCTGAGCGCCCTCAGCTCCGTTCGTCGGTGAGCAGGATCACGGCGCGCTCGGTGTCGATCCTGCCCTCGCGGATGGCGGCGGTCAGCTCGCCTATGAGGCGACCGCTCCGCCGCCATCCCTGCACCCGCCACACCCGCCGAGGGGCGTCGGCCAGCCCCTGACGCTGCAGCTCCACATACCAGGGCCGGTGCAGCTGGTTGAGGGCGGCCAGCACGGCCAAGGCGGCGGCGACGCCGGCCAGCAGCCGGGCGTTGGCCATGACGAGCGGCACCAGCCAGGGCAGCACGTGGGTGGCGGTCAGCCAGACGAGCAGCACGACCAGGAACAGCGTGGCCAGGATGGCCCACTGGGCCGTGATTGCGGCCTCTCGGTCGTCGTAGGTGAAGCGCCGGAAACCGAGCTCACCGAGGTGCTCGCCGCGGGTGGTGAACAGGTCCATCGGTCCCGGGAGCGGGATCTTCTCGTCCGGGTCCGGCAGCTCGTCCTCGCCGTGGAACCGCTCCGGGCGCCGCCTGGACCAGAACGGTCGCCGTCTGGCCCGGTGCCGGCGCACGAACCAGACGTAGCCGTCCGGGGTCACGACCCGCCGCCCGTGCCGCCTCACGCCCCTCTCCTTCCGGCCGGCGCCTGCGCCAAGTGTGGCCCAGACGACGGCCAGGCGCTGTCACCCGCCGGACGTTCTCAGCCCCGGGCGGGCTCGGGGACGACCGGGTTGGCGAGGACGCCGATGCCCTCGACCTCGACCTCGACCCGGTCGCCGGCCTCCAGCGGGCCGACGCCGGCCGGGGTGCCGGTGAGGAGCACGTCGCCGGGCAGCAGGGTCATCACCCGGGAGACGAAGGCGAGCAGCTCGGCCACCCCCCGCTCCAGCTGGGAGGTGCGGGCCTGCTGCTTGACCTCCCCGTTGACCAGGGTGGAGATGGCCAGGTCGCTCGAGTCCAGGTCGGTCTCGATCCAGGGGCCGAGGGGGCAGAAGGTGTCGAAGCCCTTGGCCCGCGTCCACTGGCCGTCGGCCTGCTGCAGGTCGCGGGCGGTGACGTCGTTGGCGCAGGTGAAGCCGAGTACGGCCTGGATGGCGTCCTCCGGGGCCAGCCGGCGGACCAGCTTGCCGACGATCACGGCCAGCTCGCCCTCGAAGTCGACCCGGCCGACCCCGACCGGCCGGACGATCGGGTCCCCGGGGCCGACGACCGAGGTCGAGGGCTTGAGGAAGATCACCGGCTCGGGCGGGACCTCGTTGCCCAGCTCGCGGGCGTGCTCGGCGTAGTTGCGGCCGACCGCGACCACCTTGCTCGGCAGCACCGGGGCGAGCAGCCGGACCTGGCCGGCCTCCAGCGGCTCGCCGGTGTACTCGAAGGCGCCGAACGGGTGGGGACCGATGGAGGCGACGGTGTCGCCTTCGAGGATGCCGAAGCCGACGTCGCCCTGGCGGCTGTAGCGGACGATTCGCATGGCTCTCCGCTCAGGCCTGGAGGAGGAGGGCCTCGAGGGTCAGGCCGGTCCCGAAGGCGAGGGCGACGATCCACTGGCCGGGCTCGACCTCACCGCCTGCCAGCAGCTGCTCGAGGATGAACAGGACGGTGGCCGAGGAGCGGTTGCCGCCGTCGGCCAGGACCTCGCGGGAACGGGCCACCTGGGCGTCGCTGAGCCCGAGGCGGCGCTGGACCCGGTCGATGATCTCGGGCCCACCGGGGTGGACGGCCCAGTGGGCGACGTCGGCGGTGGCCAGGCCGTGCGGGCCCAGCAGATCCTCCACCAGGCGGCCGAGGCCCCGCTCGACCAGCGCCGGGACCCGGGGCGAGAGCCACATGCGGAAGCCCTCGTCCTCGACCAGCCAGCCCATCCGCTCCTCGCTGCCGGGCACGGTGGTGGTGGCCGAGCCGA
>JBJMHP010000270.1:0-3479 GCA_045807325.1 Actinomycetes bacterium
GGGGGCGGATGGTCGGTCACCGGCCCCGAGCCCTCCCCGAGCGCGATCGTTCTCAAGATCGCCGTGCCCTGGGACCAGGCGAACAAGTCCCACCATCTCGTGCTGTCTCTGATCGACACGGACGGCAACCCGCTTACGGCCTCCGACCCGGCTGGCCAGCAGCAGCCCTTCCGGGTCGAGGCCGACTTCGAGGCCGGTCGACCGGCCGGCATCGCACCGGGCACCCCGCTGGATGTTCCCGTGGCCCTAAACCTGGGGCCCATCCCCCTCATGCCCGGAGGCCGGTACGTCTGGGTGCTGTCCATCGATGGCCACACCGACGAGGACTGGCGCCTGCCGTTCACCGTGCGGCCGATGGCCACCGCTCCCACGTCGAGCTGACCCACCACGAAGCCGGGGGCCTCGACCCGCCGGGCCTCCGGCACCCCTCAGCGCAGCGCGAGCTCGAGGCGCAGGCGTCTGCGAGGGCGGTCACAATTGGTCCGATTGACGGATCAGTGTCTGACACCCCGATCGTTCGAGTCAGTCGGCAGAGATACTGGAGTCTTGTCGGTTCCTATCGCGCATCAGGTCCGTTAGCCCGTCAGGTCAGCCCGCAGCATCCCCGCCTCGCTGTGGCGTGCCGGCGTGGATCGCCCGGACAGCCCCGATGGTGTCGGCCTCCTCGGGCCGCTTGTCCGGGCGGTAGCGCAGGACCCGGGCGAACCGCAGGGCCACCCCGCCCGGGTAGCGGGGGCTCGCCTGCACGCCGTCGAAGGCCACCTCGACCACCAGCTCGGGACGGACCTGGACCACCCACTGGTCGGCCGGGCCGACGGCCAGCTCCAACAGGCGCTCGGTCTGCCAGGCCAGCAGCTTGTCGGTGAGGCCCTTGAAGGTCTTGCCCAGCATCACGTACCCACCGGTCTCGGGGTCGCGGGCGCCCAGGTGCAGGTTGGACAGCCAGCCCTTGCGGCGGCCGTGACCCCACTCGACCGCTAGCACGACCAGGTCGAGGGTGTGGACCGGCTTGACCTTCAGCCACCCGGTCCCCCGCCGGCCGGCCTCGTATGGCGCCGTCAGCGACTTGACCAGCACCCCCTCGTGCCCGCGAGCAAGGGCGTCGCCCAGGAACGCCGCGGCGGCCGCCGGGTCGCTGGTGACCGTCCTAGGGACTCGCAGCGTCGTGGGCGTCACGGCCGCCAGGGCGGCGTGCCGCTCGACCCCGCCTCGGTCGATCAGATCCTCGCCGTCCACGTGAAGCGCGTCGAACAGGTACAGCGTGAGCGGCACCGCCAAGCGCTGCCGTTCCACATCGAGCTTGCTACCCAACCGCCCGGCGGTCACCTGGAACGGGTGCGGCCGGCCGTCGGGCTGCAAGGCGATCAACTCACCGTCGAGCACCGCCGAGCGGACGGGCAGAGCCAGCACCATCTCGACCACCTCGGGCACCCGGGCGGTGACGTCATCCAACGTACGGGTGAACACCCGCACCTCGTCACCGGCCTTGTGGAGCTGGACGCGAACGCCGTCCAGCTTCCACTCGACGGCAGCCTGGCCACCACGGGCCGCTGTTTCCCTTTTTGGATCGCTGGTTCCGTCCAGCTTCCACTCGACCGCGGCCTCCCCCACCCGCTCCATGGCCGCCTCGATGCTGGGCGCGGTCGAGGCCAGCATGGGCTGGAGGGGGCGGCCGATCTGCAGGTGGAACTCGCGCAGCCCGGGCACGCCCCTGGACAGGGCGGCCTCGGCCACCGGGCCGAGGGCCCCGCGCAGCATCACGGCCCGCCGGACCTCGGCCGAGGGCACCCCGGCGGCCCTGGCGATGGCCTCGACCATCACCCCCTCCAGGGCGCCCTGGCGCAGCTCGCCCGAGAGCAGCCCGACCAGGAACCGCTGCTCGGCCGCGGTGGCCCGCCCGAACAGCTCGTGCAGCAGCCGCCGCCGCTCGGCCTGCGACCCGGGGCCGGCCTGCCGGCCGATCCGCTCGAAGGCGCTGTCGACCTCGGCCACGGTCAGGGTCGAGGCGGCCGCCGGGTCGGGGGCGTCGCGCAGGGCCGCCCAGCCGACCCCGATCTGGCGCTGGCGCAGCTCGCCGGAGAGGAACGCCACCGCCGGGTGGACCTCGCCCGGCTCCAGGCGGCGCAGGCAGGCCGCCAGCCGCTCCACCTTGGCCAGGCGGGCGGAGCTGGCGGCGACGGCGGCGGACGTCCCGGCGATCTCGTCGAGCAGCACCCGGTCATTCTGCGGGAGCGCCCGACAACCGGCATGGGTGCTGGCCGGGCGGCCGGCGCTCGGGTAGGTTGCGGGTGTGAGAAGGCCTGGGTGGGTGCTGGTCGTGGCCGCCGCCGGGAGTGCTGGCTGGGCGGCCGCCGAGCTGGCCCGGCCGCGGCGGGTCGACATCCGCGTGTTCGACCCCGACGAGGTGGCCCGGCTGGAGACGGCCATGTGGCGCTCCTACTACGACCGGCGCCGGCTGCCGCTGTTCGGCCAGCTGGTGGGCCTGCTCCAGGGCCAGTTCCACCTCCAGCCGCTGCGGGCGGTGACCCTGGCCGGCCTGGCCGCCCGGGCGGCGGCGGTGTTCCAGGTCGGCGCCTCCTCTGCCGACTACGGGCGCGCCCTCCCCTACCTGGAGCGCTACTACCACGGGATCCGGGCCGTCAGCGAGGTCCCCTTCGACCCGAGGCGGACGGCCTGGCTGGAGCTGGAGTGGTGGATCGTGCACCGCGAGGTCGACGACCACCCGCCCGGCGACCTGGAGGCGGCCCTGGCCGCCCTGGCGGCCGAGCTCTACCAGGTCCCGGCCGAGCGCCTGTGGGCCCACGCCAGCCGGCGGGCCGAGGCCATGGCCATCCGTGACCACACCTCCCGCCGCGAGGTCGGGGTGCTGGAGGACGACTGGGACCGGATCGAGGCCGTCCTCTGGGTCGCCTGGAAGGCCCTGGCCGACGAGGTCAGCCTGGTCAGGCTGGAGGAACAGGAGGCCCGGGAGGCCTGACCAGCCGGCGGGCGGCCAGCACGGCCACGGCGCTCCAGGCGATGTCGCCGACGATGAACAGCAGCCGCGAGGTGACCGCGACCACGGCCGCCACCGGCACCGTGACCGTGGAGCCGAGCAGCAGCAGCAGGGCGGCCTCGCGCACCCCGGCCCCGGCCGGCATGACCAGCAGCAGCGGGCCGCTGGCGAAGGCGGCCGCGAACGCGCCGGTGCACTGCAGCCACAGCAGCGCCCCGCCCTCGACCCCCAGACTCCAGGCCAGCAGGAACACGTGGGCCCCGTAGCAGAGCCAGGACAGGACCGCCCAGCCGGCGACCCGCAGGACCCCGGTCAGTGACAGCGGGGCCGGCAGCGGCGGCCGCCTGGCCGCCCGCAGGGCCATGGCCAAAACCCGGTTCAGCAGCGGCGGGGTCAGGGCCAGCGCGAACAGGGGCAGGACGAGCGCCAGCCAGCGGTACTCGTCGACCGCGTCGCGGCCGAGCAGCGGGACCACCGGAAGCCC
>JBJMHP010000271.1:0-15456 GCA_045807325.1 Actinomycetes bacterium
CTCACCTGGCTGCTGCCCGTCCCGGTGGGCGCCCTCACCTACCTCGGCTGGCGCTGGCGGGAGCACCGGCGGACCGCCGCGGGGGCCGGGGCGGTGGCGGCCGTGCCGGCCGAGCCGGGGTCCCCGTCGGGATGAGCCGGAGAACGCCCTCGCCGCCTACACGGTGTTCCAGGGCTGGGGCAACGAGCCGGGCCAGTTCGCCCTCCGACCGGCCGGGCCGGCACCGGGCTGGCCGCCCCGGCGCCGCTCGGCCCGGAGGCGATGCGGCGCCAGCTCGGCGACCGCCTCGCCGCCCCCCCGGAGGTTCCGGTGACCGTCCTGATCTCGGCGGCACCGGTGTTCGGCCACCCGCTGATCGAGGCCAAGATCCAGCTCAAGCGGATCAAGGCCATCGAGTGGTCCGAGCAGGGGCCGGGCGCGGTCGACCGGGAGGCGTGGTCGCTGGACCCGGCCGCCTTCGAGGCGCTGCTGGCCGCCCTGGTCCCGTTCCGGCAGGTGGTCATCCTGTCCGGCGACGTCCGCTACGGCTTCGCCGGGTCGGTGGCCTACTGGGACCGGCGCGACGGCGTGGACCGCCGGACCCGGCTGCTGGGCGGGGTGCCGACGGTGGTCCGGGTCCCGACCGTGCTCGGCAGCCGGATCGAGCGGCTGCTCGGCCGGCTGACCACGCCGTCTACGACCTGCCGCTGGCGCCGCCGGCGGCCACCGGCCAGGTGACGGGTCTCCGGTAGCATGGCCGGTATGGATCGGCGCATCTTCGGGCTCGAGAACGAGTACGGCGTCACCTGCACGTTCCGAGGCCAGCGTCGACTGTCGCCGGACGAGGTGGCCCGCTACCTGTTCCGGCGGGTGGTGTCCTGGGGGCGGTCCTCCAACGTGTTCCTGGAGAACGGGGCCCGGCTGTACCTGGACGTCGGCTCCCACCCCGAGTACGCCACCCCTGAGTGCGACTCGGTGACCGAGCTGGTCACCCACGACAAGGCGGGCGAGCGGATCCTGGAGAGTCTGCTCGCGGCCGCCGAGGCCCGCCTGCACGAGGAGGGCATCGCCGGCAAGATCTTCCTGTTCAAGAACAACACCGACTCGGCCGGGAACTCCTACGGCTGCCACGAGAACTACCTGGTGTCCAGGTACGGCGAGTTCCAGCGCCTGGCCGACGTGCTGATCCCGTTCTTCGTCAGCCGCCAGATCCTGTGCGGGGCCGGCAAGGTCCTGGCCACCCCCAGGGGGGCGGTGTACTGCATCGCCCAGCGGGCCGAGCACATCTGGGAGGGCGTGTCCTCGGCCACCACCCGGTCGCGGCCGATCATCAACACCCGGGACGAGCCGCATGCCGACGCCGAGCGCTACCGGCGCCTGCACGTGATCGTGGGCGACTCCAACATGTCTGAGTGGTCGGCGTTCCTCAAGGTCGGGGCCACCGACCTGGTCCTGGCCATGGTCGAGGACGCCACCGTCCTGCGCGACCTGACCCTGGAGAACCCGATCCGGGCCATCCGCGAGATCTCCCACGACATGAGCTGCCGGCGCAAGGTCCGGCTGGCCAACGGGCGCGAGGCCAGCGCCCTGGAGATCCAGCGCGAGTACTTCGAGAAGGCGGCCCGGTTCGTGGACCGCCGCGACGCCGGCGAGACGGCCAAGCGGGTGGTCGACATGTGGGGCCACGTCCTGGAGGCGCTGGAGACCCAGGAGCTGGACCGGATCGGCCGCCAGGTCGACTGGGTGACCAAGTACCTGATGATCGAGCGGGCCCGGGCCCGCCACAACCTGCCCCTGTCGCACCCCAAGGTCGCCCTGATGGACCTGACCTACCACGACGTCAACCGCAAGCGCGGCCTCTACTACCTGCTGGAGCGCAACGGCTCGGTGGAGCGGGTCTGCGACGACCGGGCCATCGACCGGGCCACCCAGGAGCCGCCCCAGACGACCCGGGCCCGGCTGCGGGGCGAGTTCATCCGCCAGGCCAAGGAGCGCCGCCGCGACTACACCGTCGACTGGGTCCACCTGAAGCTCAACGACCAGGCCCAGCGCACCGTGCTGTGCAAGGACCCGTTCCGCGCCCACGACGACAGAGTGGACAAGCTCATCGCCAGCATGTAGCCGGCCTCCGGCTCACGCCCCGGTGGCCAGGTCGCGGCGGCGGAAGGCGGCCAGGCCGGCGGCGGCCAGCAGCACGGCCGCGGCCAGCAGCCAGACCAGGGGCGTGGCCACGAAGTCGGCCGCGGGCAGCCGGGGCAGGTGGGCGAACGGCGACAGGTCCAGGACCCGCTGGCCGAGCCGGAGCGGCTCCCCGAACACGGTGATGGACAGCACCACGGCCAGGATGGCCCAGGTGGCCCCGACGGCCAGCCGCGGTGCCAGCCCGAACAGGGCCACCCCGATGGCGGCCATCACCCAGACCGCCGGCAGCTGGACCAGCGCCCCACCAAGGACCCTGGCCAGCTGGCCGCCCACGTCGCCGGCGCGCAGGCCGTGGGCCAGCCCGGCCAGCGCCCCGCCGGTGGCCAGCACCACCGCCGCCCCGCCGGCGGCCACCAGCAGGTGGCTGCCGGCCCAGCCGGTCCGCGACGCCGTGGTGGCCAGCACCGGCTCGGCCCGCTGCTCGGCCTCCTCGGCCCGCAGCCGCAGGGTGGCCTGGACGGCGTAGCCGGCGGCGAGCATGCCGATCCAGGACAGGATGGCGGCCAGGTAGATGTCGGTGATGCTGCCCGCCCCGCCAAGGGAGGCCAGCATCTTGGCCGTCTCCGGGTCCTCCTTGGCGAACTGGGCCATGTCCTGGGCGATCACCCCGAACGACACCCCGGCCACGGCCGCCCCGACCGTCCAGCCAGCGAGGGTGCCACGCTGGAGCCGCCAGGCCAGGCCGAGCGGGCTGCCCAGCCACGAGGGGGCGGTGGCCGGCCCCAGCCCGGTCGGCAGCACCCCGGCGCCGAAGTCACGGCGGACCAGCAGCACCGCCGCCGCCACGACCAGGACCAGCAGCGCCGCCACGGGCAGGACCAGGACCCCCCAGCGGTCACCGGCGAAGGGCTGGAACCGCTCGGCCCAGCCGATGGGCGACAGCCACGACAGCCAGGACAGCTCGGCGGCCGTGTCGCCGATGGCGCGGAGCAGGAACGCCGCCCCCAGCACGGCCAGGGCCATCCCGTTGGCCGGCCTGGAGTACTCGGTCAGCTGGGCGCAGATGGCGGCCACGCCGGCGAAGACCAGGCCGGTGAGCCCGCAGACGACGGCCAGGGTGACCGACCCGGCCGCCGGGAGGCCCACCGAGACGTAGCCGAGGGCGCTGAGGGCGGCCAGCACCACGTTGACCGCCAGCACGTACAGCAGGCCGGCGGCCAGCCAGGCGTACCGGCCGACCACCCCGGAGCTGACCAGCTCGGCCCGGCCGGTCTCCTCCTCCTGGCGGGTGTGCCTGGTCACCAGCAGGATGCTCATCAGCCCGATGAGCAGGGTGCCGGGGGTGACCACCTGCCAGGCGGTGGCCCCACCGTAGGTGCTGGCGTCATAGGCCGGGCCCTGCAGGGCCACCACCGCCGGGTTGGCCCCGATGCCCCCGGCCGTCCGGGCCAGCCGGTCCAGGTCGGCCTGGGTGGGGTAGAGCGAGACGATGCTGGCCGCCTGGCTGTAGGCGAACGCGAACAGCCCCAGGACCCAGGCGCTGCCCACGATCCGGTCGCGGCGCACCGCCAGCCGGAACAGCCGCCCGGTGCCGGTGAACCCGGTCATCGCCGGTCCCCGTCGGTCTGGTAGTGGCGCAGGAACAGCTCCTCCAGGGTGGGGGGCTGGCTGGTCAGGCTGCGGATGCCGGCGGCGCTGAGGCGGGCCACGGCCTCGTTCAGCTGGGCGGTGTCGACCTGGAAGTGCACCCGGTTGCCGTCCAGGACCAGGTCGTGGACGCCGGCCAGCTCGACCAGCCCGTCGGGCGAGCCGGCCACCTCGGCCGTGATCGAGGTCCGGGTCAGGTGGCGCAGCTCGGTCAGGGTGCCGGACTCGACGATGCGCCCGGCCCGGATGATGCTCACCCGGTCGCACAGGGCCTCGACCTCGGACAGGATGTGGCTGGACAGCAGCACGGTCCGGCCGCCGTGGCGCTCGTCGGCGACCACGTCGCGGAAGGCGGCCTCCATCAGCGGGTCCAGGCCGGCGGTGGGCTCGTCCAGCAGCAGCAGCTCGACGTCGGAGGCCAGGGCGGCGATCAGGGCCACCTTCTGGCGGTTGCCCTTGGAGTAGGTGCGGGCCTTCTTGCGCGGGTCCAGGTCGAAGCGCTCCAGCAGCTCGGCCCGGCGCTTAGGGTCGAGGCCGCCGCGCAGCCGGCCGAGCAGGTCGATCACCTCGCCGCCGGACAGGCTGGGCCACAGGGTGACGTCGCCGGGCACGTAGGCCAGGCGGCGGTGCAGCCGGGTGGCGTCGCGCCAGGGGTCGCCGTCCAGCAGCCGGGCCGTGCCGGCGTCGGCGCGCAGCAG
This sequence comes from Actinomycetes bacterium, assembly GCA_045807325.1. Lineage (GTDB taxonomy): Bacteria > Actinomycetota > CALGFH01 > CALGFH01 > CALGFH01 > CALGFH01. The sequence goes on from JBJMHP010000271.1 coordinate 4,467, forward strand.
CCCGAGCAGGACGCGCAGGGTGGTGGTCTTGCCGGCCCCGTTGGGGCCGAGAAAGCCGTGCACCTCGCCGGTGCGGACCTCCAGGTCCAGGCCGTCAAGGGCCCGGGTGGGACCGAAGGTCTTCACCAGCCCCGAGATCGAGATCGTGGTCGCCATCTGGTCCTTCACCGCCTCCTCTGGCGATGCGCTGGCCGTTCCCATCGTTCACACGCTACACTTGTTTCACGAACTTGTGAATGGAAAGCATTCGCGCGGCCTCGGCATGGCGGCGGCGCCGGGAGCGCAGCCGGGAGGAGGGGGCGTGGTCCAGGGAGCAGCGACCGGGCGTGACGACGAGGCCGTCCGGCGGTTCATCGAGCGCTTCGCCCTCGACCTGGCCGACGCGGGCATGCCCCGCATGCCGGCGCGGGTGTTCGCGGCCATCCTCAGCGCCGAGAACGGCCGCTGCACGGCCGCCGAGCTGGCCCAGCTGCTCCGGGTGAGCCCGGCTGCCGTCTCCGGGGCGGTGCGCTACCTGCTCCAGGTCCGTCTCGTCCGCCGCGAGCGCGAGCCGGGGGAGCGCCGCGACCACTACCGCATCTCCAGCGACACCTGGTACGAGGCCATCACCCGCCGCGAGGCCGTGGTCGCCCGCTGGGAGCAGGACCTGGAGGAGGGCATCAAGGCCGTCGGCCCCCACACCCCGGCCGCCGACCGCCTGGAGGAGACCCGCCAGTTCCTCGCCTTCACCCGCGAGCAGCTGGCCCGGGTGCTGCACGACTGGCGCCAGCGGCGCTCGGCTCCCTGAGCCCCCCCTCCCGGGCGGCCCCCCGGCGGCGGCCGCGGAGGCCGACCAGGAGGACGAGCACGGCCCCGCCGTAGCGGGCGGCGAAGGCGGCCAGGGTGTCGAGCAGGTCGCCGGCCGGGGAGCCGCGGGCGGACAGGCCGACGGCCGGCGGGCCGGCCGGGACCAGCGGGACCAGGGTGATGGACAGGGCCACGGCGACCAGGCTGGTCAGGCTCCAGGGGATGGCGGCCACGATGCCCAGCAGGGGCACCTCGTGCCAGTAGAAGACCCACGGGGTGAGCAGCAGGTAGGCCAGGAAGAAGGTGGCCATCCGGGGCCAGGGGTCGACGCCGGCGCGCAGGGTCCGGGCGGCCAGCACGAAGGCGACCAGGATGCCGGCGACGGCCAGCTGGCGGCCCAGGCGCGCCCCGGCCGCGGCCGCGGCCGGCTCCGACAGGCCGGCCAGGGGCAGCACGGCCGCCAGCAGGCGCCGGACCACATTGGGCGGGCTGCCGCTGGAGAAGTGCCCGCTCACGTCCACGGCGCTGGTGAACAGCTTGGTGCCGGCGCTGGCATAGGGCAGGTAGGCGAGCACGGTCAGGGCCGTGCCGAGCAGTCCCAGGCCGGCCACGGTGGCCGCCCTGGCCCGCAGGCTGGGGCGGCCGGCCGCCAGCCAGATGGCGTACAGGGCGGCCAGCGGCCCCATGTACACCTTGACCAGGAAGCAGCCGACCAGGGCCAGGAAGGCCAGCAGGTGCCGGCCCCGCCGGTGGGCCAGGACGGCCGCGGCCAGCACCAGCAGCAGCAGCGAGTCCACATGGGCCGACATGGCGATCGACTGTAGGACCATCGGGTTCCAGCCGATCAGCAGCAGCGGCCAGCGGGGGTCCTCGACCGGCCCGGCGGGGCCGTCCGGGGCGACCCGCAGGGCCCGCACCAGCAGCCAGATGGCGGCCAACTCGGCCGCGACCAGGACCAGCTTGGCCAGGACCACCCAGGTGAGCAGGCTCGGCCCGGCGGCCATGGCCAGCACCCGCAGCAGCAGCAGGAACGGGGGCCCGTAGACCGGCCCGAACAGCCGCCAGGACCAGAACGGGTGCCAGGGGTCGGTGGGGTGCTGGTCGGGGAACGACAGGTAGGGGTTGGCGCCGTATTCGGTCTGGACCTTGCCGTAGAAGGAGTAGGCGTAGACGTCCTTGGAGGCCACCGGAGGGACCAGCAGGGCCAGCAGGTGGAGCACGGCCACCCCGGCCAGCAGCAGGGCCCAGGAGGGCCGCCGGCCCCGGCGCCACTGCCAGACGGCCACGGCGAAGCTGGCCATCGACACCACCCAGAACGCCGTCACCTGCCCCTGGGGCCGCAGCTCGACGTCGAAGTCGCGGTTGGTGGGCAGCCGGTGCAGCTCCAGGAAGTGGGGGGCCAGGGGCAGGACCAGGAACAGCCCGATCCCGGCGACCAGCCCGGCCAGGCAGGCGCCGAAGACGGCCCGGTCCGACAGCCGGACCCGGCGAAGGGTCGTGCTCATGGGCGGGCCAGGCGGCCGGCCAGGGTGCCGGCGGCGGCCGCGGCGGCGAAGAACACCGGATCCTCCTCGGGGCCCCGGCCCATCGAGGTCACCTCCAGGCCCCAGCCGGCCAGCAGCTTGGCCGGGTCGGGGATGGCCACCCGGTGCAGGTCGTGGCGGCCAGCCACGCCGGCCTCGGCCAGCTGGCGGTCGACCAGCCCGGCCAGCTCGGGGTCGGCCAGCTCGGGCACGGCCACCGCCGCCCGGGCCAGGGCGAGCCGGCCGAGGGCGGTCAGGCTGTGGTGGCTGACCCCCCGGTGCCGGGGCCGCCGGTCGGCCGCCGACAGCCGCAGGCAGGCCACCGGCCGACCCCCGAGGGCGGCGGCGGCGTTGACCGCCTCGGCCACCTGGGTGCCGGAGAACCCGAGGGCCGTGCCCGACCCCATCCCCCCCGGGCCCTGGGCGACCACGACCACGTCGGCTCCCAGCACCGCCCTGGCCGCGGCCAGGGCCGAGTAGAGCGAGATTGCCTCCAGGTCGCCCCCGAAGGCCTGCCCGGCGGTGACCGTCCCGGCGACCAGGCCGCCGCCGCGCAGCTGGGCGGCCAGCCGGGAGAAGGCCAGCGGCAGCGCCCCGCCGTCGGTCATCACATAGGCGACGGCCAGGTCGTCGGCCACCGCCCGGGCGGCCGCCGCCACCACCGGCACCATCGAGTGCAGCTCGGCGCAGACCACCGGCAGCCCCTCCAGGTCGGTGCAGGCCGCGACCCCGGCCCGGTGCGGGCTGCCCTCCTCCTCGACGGCCAGGACCCGCACCTGGGAGGGGGTGTAGCGGGCCTTGATGACGTGCCCGGGACCGGGGGCGTCGACCGGCCCGCCGACCCGGGCCATGACCACATGGAACCCGCCCGTGCCGAGACCCAGGGCGACCGCGGTGGTGTTCAGCACCACCCGGTCGCCGACCTCGACCGGCCCGGTGACCTCGTCGTAGCTGATGGCGGCGACCTCGCCGGCCTCGCCGTCGATGGCGACCCGCAGCTCGGTCGCGCCCGGCCGGCGGTCGGCGATGGCCGTGACCCGCCCGTTGCGGATGCGGACCACGGCCGCTCAGCGCCCGGGAGCGACGGGGGGCTCGGGGAGGCCGTTGCCCCCGGCCGCCCGCAGCACATAGGCGCAGACGGGGTCGCCGGCCTGGATGTGGGCCACCCGCTCGACCTCGACCCCGGGGCCGGCCAGCTGCTTGAACAGGGCCAGCTCGTGCGCGCAGGCGGTCGGCCAGGACCCGGCCACCCTGGCGATGGCGCAGTTGTGCTCGCTGACCACGAAGCGGCCGTTGCCGGCGGGGGAGCAGTCGGCCATGTAGCCGTTCTCGTCCTGGATGGCGGCCAGGGCCCGGGCCAGCTCGGGCAGGGGGCGGCCCTTGGTCCGGCCGACGTACAGCTCGGCCAGCTCCTGCTGGCGGTGGTCGAACAGCCGCTCCACCGCCTCCGGGCCCAGCTCCGAGGTGGCCGCCTCCAGCAGCTGGGCGACCAGCTGGTGGTAGTTGCGGGGGAACAGGTCGTGGCCCACCTCGGTGAGGGCGTACACATACGCCGGCCGGCCGCGGCCCTGGGGCCGGGTCGTCTGCTGGACCAGCCCGACGTGCTCCAGCACCTCCAGGTGACGCCGGACCGCCACCCCCGACACCCCGAGGGCGGCGCCCAGCTGCGCGACCGTCTGCTCGCCGTTGCGCTTGAGCAGGTCGAGCACGGCCCGGCGGGTCGGGGCGCTTTCCGCTTGCTCGGTCATCGGCCCAGGCTAGCGCCCCCGTTCCGGCCAGGGCAACGACCCCACCCCAGGCAGGGCGCAATTCCACTAGCATCGGGGGATGCGCAAGGTGGAGCGGCTCGTCAACCTGATCGCCCTGCTGCTGGACACGCGCCGGCCCCTCACCCTCGACCAGGTGGCCGAGCTGGTGCCCGGCTACGACGCCAGCGGGGAGAGCCTGCGGCGCATGTTCGAGCGGGACAAGGAGGAGCTGCGGGGCCTGGGGGTGCCGGTCGAGCGGGCCCCGATCGACGCCTGGGGGAGCGAGGAGGGCTACTTCATCGACCCCGAGGCCTACGGCATGCCCGAGCTGGACCTGGCCCCCGACGAGCGGGCCGCCCTGGCCCTGGCCGCCCGGGCCTGGTCGGGGGCGACCCGCGACCCGGCCGCCGTGGCCGGCCTGGCCAAGCTCGACCTCGACCCGGGCGCGGGGCCGGATGCCCTGCGGGCCAACCTGGACGGGGCCAGCCCGCTGCTGGCGGTGCTGCTGGAGGCGGTCTCGGGCCGCAAGCGGATCGTGTTCAGCTACCGGCCGCCGGGCCGGCAGGTCACCGAGCGCCGCCTCGACCCGTACGCCCTGGTGAACCGGCGCGGCACCTGGTACGTGGTCGGCCACGACGCCGACCGGGACGCGCAGCGGTCGTTCCGGGTGTCGCGGATCGCCTCCGACATCCGCAAGCTCCGCCCGACCAGCCGCGGCCCCGACTTCGAGGTCCCGGCCGGCTTCGACCCGGGCAAGCTGCTGCCCACCGCCGGCGAGCCCGAGGGGGCGCCGATGGCGCTGGTCAGGGCGCAGCGGGCCACGGCGAGGCTGGCCGAGCTGCGTGGCGCCGTCCCCACCGGCCCCCCCGGCCCCGACGGCCTGGTCACCCTGCGCCTGCCCGTCGGCGACCGCGACGGCCTGCTCGGCTGGGCCATGGGCAACCGGGTCGAGATCATCGAGCCGGCCGACCTGCGGGCCGAGGCCCGCCACCGCCTGGAGGCCCTCCAGGAGGTGGTCCGGTGAGCCCGGCCCGGACCCCCGACACCAGCGCCGCCGGGCGGCTGCAGCGGCTGCTGGCCCTGGTCCCCTGGGTGCTCGACCACCCCGGGGCGACCGTGGACGAGGTCTGCGAGCGCTTCGAGATGACCCGCGAGACCCTCATCGCCGACCTGGAGCTGCTGTACGTCACCGGGGTGCCGCCCTACGGGCCGGGCGACCTGATGGAGGCCTGGGTCGACGGCGACAAGGTCCACATCGGCTTCGCCGACTGGTTCGCCCGCGCCCCTCGGCTCACCTGGCGGGAGGCGGCCGGGCTGTACCTGGCCGGCCGGGCCCTCGACACCCTGCCCGAGGTGGCCGAGCAGGGCGCCCTGGCCCGGGCCCTGGCCAAGCTGGAGGCGGTCCTGCCCGCCGACCAGCTGGACCGGGTCCACGAGCTGGCCGGCAAGGTCTCGGTCGACCTGGAGGGCGACCCGGCCGAGACGACCTCACGGACCGAGCTGGCCAAGGCGGCCGCCACCGGCCACCGGGTCGAGATCGAGTACTGGTCGGCCTCCCGGGGCGAGCTGACCCGCCGCAAGGTCGACCCGTGGCTGGTGTTCAGCGCCTCCGGCCACTGGTACCTGTCCGGCTGGTGCCACAAGGCGGTCGGCGAGCGGCTGTTCCGGATCGACCGGGTGGTGTCGGTGCGGCCCACCGACGAGACCTTCCAGCGCCCGGCCGGCTTCGACCCGGCCGCCCACGGCGAGGTCGGCGGGGTCGAGCTGTTCGCCGGCGGCCTGGAATGCGAGCTCGACCTGGACCAGGAGGCCGAGTGGGTGGTCGACTACTTCCCGGTCCTCGGCTCCGAGCGCCGCCCCGACGGCCGCCTGCGGGTCGGCCTGGCCACCCACCAGCTGTCCTGGCTGGTCCGCCTGGTCCTGCGGCTGGCCCCGGCGGCCGAGCCGGTGTCCCCGCCCGAGCTGCGCAGCGCCGTCGCCGAGGCCACCCGCCACGCCCTGGTCGCCTACGCCAGCTGACACCGCCTGCACCTGGAGCTGGAGTCGCCCGGCTGGTGGTCGCGGTTCCAGGCGGCGTGCCGCTGAGGCGCCCGACCCGGTAGGATCCGGCGGCCGTTCCCTCGCGCCCCGGAGGTCGCCCTGCCGCTCTGGCTCGCCATCCTGCTCGGCACCTTCTGGCTCGCCGTGCTCGTCACCGTGGCCTTCACCGTCTGGCGCATGGTGGCCAACCTCAAGGCCCTGGCCGCCTCGGTGCAGGCCCTGAGTGAGCGCCTCACCCCGACCCTGGAGGAGCTCGGCGCGGCCAGTCAGGAAGCCGCCGACCGTGCCGCCCGCCTGTCCGAGCGGGGAGCCAGCGCGGCCGAGCAGCGGTAGACTCGTGGGTGGCGTGGGCCACGGTCACGACGCGAAGGAGTCGAGCAATGCCAGGGGCCGAATGGATCTGGGTCGTCATCGCGATCGTCGTGCTCTTCGGTGCCAGCCGGCTCCCGGCCATGGGCCGCAACGTCGGGCTCGGCATCAAGGAGTTCAAGAAGGGCGTCAGCGAGGCCGCCCGCGACGACAAGGACGAGCAGGGCAAGCCGTCGCCGACCGACGAGCGTGAGCAGGGCTCCACTCCCTAGCTGACCGGCCGGCCGGAGCGCCCGTGCGACTGTCGCGCCGCCCGCGGGTCAACCCCGCGGGCGAGATGTCGATCCTCGAGCACATCGGGGAGCTGCGGGGCCGCCTCGTCAAGAGCTGCGCCGCCCTGGTCGTGGCCACCGTGGTCGCCTTCTTCTTCCTGTACGAGCCGGTGCTGGACTTCGTGCTCCGCTCCTACTGCGCCCTCCCGGCCAGCGTCCGCATCGGCACCTCGGCCGCCGACTCGGGCTGCCGGCTGGCCGCCCTCAGCCCGCTGGAGCCGCTGTCGATCCGCATCCGGCTGTCGCTGACCGTCGGGCTGCTGCTGGCCATGCCGTTCATCGCCTACCAGCTGTGGCGGTTCATCACCCCCGGCCTCAAGCCAAGCGAGAAGCGCTTCGCCGTCCCCTTCGCCCTGGCCAGCACGCTGCTGTTCGTGGCCGGGGTGGCGGTGGCGTTCCTCACCCTGCCCAAGGCCATCGACTTCCTGGTCTCCATGGGCGGCAACGGCATCGCCGTGTTCTTCCAGGCCGACCGCTACCTGCGCTTCGTGCTGTTCATGGGCCTGGCCTTCGGGCTCACCTTCGAGTTCCCGCTGGTGCTGGTGTTCCTGTCGATGGTCGGGGCCCTGTCGTCGGCGGCCATGCTGCGGGCCTGGCGGCCGGCCGCGGCCGTGATCATCGTGGCCGCGGCCGTCATCACCCCCAGCCAGGACCCGATCAGCCTGTTCGCCATGGCCATCCCCATGTGGATCTTCTACTTCGCCGCCGCCGCCATCGCCCGCTTCATCATCGAGCCCCGCCGGACCCGCCGGCAGGCCCTCACCGGCGCCCAGGAGCCCTGAGCTGCAGACCTTCCTGCCCTATCCCGACTTCGCGGCCAGCGCCCGCGCGCTCGACCAGCGCCGCCTGGGCAAGCAGCGCGTCGAGGCCCTCCAGGTGCTGCGCGGGCTGACCTCCCCGGACTACGGCTGGCGCCACCACCCGGCGGTGCTGATGTGGCGCGGCTACGAGGAGGCGCTGGGCAGCTACGGCGTGACCGTCTGCCGGACCTGGTTCGTCCGCGGGTTCGCCGACACCTGCGAGCTGAAGCTGCGCGAGGAGCTGGACCGGATCGGGATGCCCGCCCCCCGACCCCAGCCGGAGCTGGCCACGGCCGGCGCCCTGCCGCCCTGGCTCGGCGACCCGGCCCTGCACCGCAGCCACCAGTCGAGCCTGCTGCGCAAGGACCCGGACTTCTACCGGCCCCTGTTCCCCGACGTGCCCGACGACCTCCCCTACGTGTGGCCGGTGCGCTCGTCGCGGTAGGCTTGTTCGGATTGGGGCCGCCGGCCCCGCAGACACCGGTGGGAGTGGGGTAGCAAGGGTGGCCATCAAGGGCAAGAGCAAGCGCAGCCAGGGCAGGCCGGTGCGCCGGCCGGCCACCGGGCCGCGGATCCACACCGTCGAGCGGCGCCTGCCCTGGTACCGGGCGACCGCGTTCCCGGTCACGCTGGCCGTGATCGCCCTGATCGGCACGCTGGTGGCCGCCCAGAACCGGGTCCAGGAGGGCTGGACCCGCGACGACGTGCGCCGCTTCACCGCCGACCTGCGCGCCCAGACCGACCAGCTGCCCTCGGTCATCGGCACCGGCACCAGGGAGCTGCCCGGGTTCCCCAGCGCCCAGGAGCTGACCACCGGCAAGCTCGAGCCCAGGAAGCTGGCCGTCCGGGCCAGCGGCTGGTCGGCCAAGCTCGGCCAGATCCAGAGCCGGGTCCAGGAGATCACCGTCGGCGAGCCCCCGGCCGAGGCCGGGACCGACGGCGAGCCGTCCAACGCCGTCGGCGGCCGCGACCCCATGCTGACCAGCGTCCGCGACAGCTACGCGGCCGCCATCGGCGTGTACTTCGAGGCGGCCAACATCTTCCAGAAGGCCGGCGAGGCCCCGGCCGGGAGCCCCTCGGCCAGGGCCCTGGTCGAGCAGGGCATGGCCACCACCAGCGCGGCCGGCAAGGCCATGGACGCGGCCGCCGGCACCCTGGCCCGCCTGCACGCCCGCTACGGCCTGGACCTGACCCGCCAGATGCCGGGCGAGTCCAACGAGGCCTTCAGCGCCCGCTACTCCGGCGCCGCCCCCAGCAACCTCATTCCGCCGAACTAGCCGCCGGTGCGGGCCCTGGTCGTGCACAACCCCACGGCCGGGGGCGGGCGGGCCGGGCGGCTGGCGCCCCAGGTGGTCGAGCGGCTTGCAGGCGACGGGGTCGAGGTCGACCAGCACCGCACCCTGTCCCTCGAGGACGCCCGGCTGGCCGCCTGCCATGCCGCCGGCGAGGTCGACGCCGTCGTGGCCATCGGCGGGGACGGCACGGTGGGGGCGTGCGCGGCCGGGCTGGCCGACGCCGGGGTGTCGGGGGGGTCCCCCGGAGGATCAGGGTGGTCCCCCGGAGGATCGGGCGTCCGGGCCGCCCTGGCGGTGATCCCGGCCGGCGGGGGCAACGACGCCGCCCGCAGCCTCGGGCTGCCGGCCGACGACCCGCTGGCCGCCGCCGGGATGCTGACCCGGCTGCGCCGGCGGCCGGCCGACCTGGCCACGGTCGGTGGGCGGGCGTACCTGAACGTCGCCGGGGCCGGCTTCGACTCGGAGGTGAACCGGCTCGCCAACCAGCGCCTGCGCTGGGCCAGGGGCCGGCCCCGCTACCTCGGGGCCGTCCTGGCCGAGCTGGTCGTGGGCCGCACGGCCAGCTTCGAGCTGGCCCTGGACGGCCAGCCCGAGCGGCTGTCGGGCTGGCTGGTGGCGGTGGCCAACGGCCCCAGCTACGGCGGCGGCATGCTGGTCGCCCCCCGGGCCAGCCTGGCCGACGGGCTGCTGGAGGTGGTCGTCGTCGGGTCCATCGGCAAGCTGGAGTTCCTCCGGACCTTCCCCAAGGTGTTCTCGGGCCGCCACGTCGACCACCCGGCGGTGGCCGTCCACCGGGCCGCCCGGGTCGACCTGGCCGCCGACCGGCCCCTGGCCGTCTACGCCGACGGCGAGCCGGCCGGGACCCTGCCCGCCACCTTCGAGGTCCGCCCGGCGGCCGTCACCGTCCTGGCCGCCGACCCCGCTCCCGGGTTCCCCGGCCCCTGAGGATTCCGGCGGGCGCGGGGGAGCGCCGGCTGGCAGCATGAGCCGCATGGACAACCCCCGACCCACCGGGCGGCTAGGCTTGAGCCCCCCGGACCCCGACCCCCAGGCGCTGGTGGAGGAGTTCGCCGGCGGCTACCGCTTCGAGCTGGACGACTTCCAGCGGCGCGGCTGCCTTGCCCTGGCCAAGGGCCAGGGGGCCCTGGTCGCCGCCCCCACCGGGGCCGGCAAGACGGTGGTGGGGGAGTTCGCCGTCTGGCTGGCCCTGCGCTCGGGGGCCAAGGCGTTCTACACCACCCCCCTCAAGGCCCTCTCCAACCAGAAGTTCGGCGACTTCGTGGCCCGCCACGGCGGCGCCAACGTCGGCCTGCTGACCGGCGACAACTCCATCAACGGCGAGGCGCCGGTGGTGGTGATGACCACCGAGGTGCTGCGCAACATGCTCTACGCCGACTCCCCGGCGATCGACGGCCTCGGCTACGTGGTCATGGACGAGGTGCACTACCTCGCCGACCGGTTCCGCGGCGCCGTGTGGGAGGAGGTGATCATCCACCTCCCGCAGTCGGTGACGCTCGTGTCGCTGTCGGCCACGGTGAGCAACGCCGAGGAGTTCGCCGACTGGCTGGTCACCGTCCGCGGCCACACCAAGGTCGTCGTCAGCGAGGTGCGGCCCATCCCGCTGTGGCAGCACATGCTGGTGGGCAGCCGGGTGTTCGACCTGTTCAGCCTGCGCCCGGCCGCGCACGCCGCCGAGCAGGGCGACGACCCGCGGGGCCTGTCCACCCGCGAGCGCGGCGCCAGCGTCGTCGACCCGGAGCTGGTCCGCTACGTGCGCGAGTACGAGCGGCGCCTCGACACCTGGGGCGGCGGCGGCAACGGGGGCTCGCGCCGCGAGCGGGACTGGCACAAGCCGCGCTACCGCCCGCCGGCCCGGCCTGACGTCATCGAGCGGCTGGACCGCTCCGGCCTGCTGCCGGCGATCACCTTCGTGTTCAGCCGCAACGGCTGCGACGCCGCCGTCGACCAGTGCCTGCGCTCCGGGCTGCGGCTCACCGACGAGCACGAGCGCGCCGAGATCGCCGCGATCGTCGACGAGCGCACCGGCTCGCTGCCGGAGGAGGACCTGCACGTCCTCGGCTTCTGGGAGTGGCGCGAGGGGCTGCTGGCCGGGATCGCCGCGCACCACGCCGGCCTGGTCCCGGCGTTCAAGGAGAC
>JBJMHP010000272.1:0-4401 GCA_045807325.1 Actinomycetes bacterium
CGATCGTTGACGCCGGTCCAGTTATGGACGTAGACCCATGGCTTGGGGTCCCAGCCGGGCACGTTGTCGATGGTGATGATGCCTTCGTCATCGTCGCTCGACCAGACACAGTTGGGGTCCCCGCCCCAGACACAGTTGTGCATGTGCCCCAGGACGTGGTACTGCCTGTCGCGGGGCTGCCAGACGTAGAAGGTCGTGCCGGGGCTGCCGCAATGCCCGGCGGTCATGACATACCACTTGCCGTCGACGGTGCTCTTGGCGTTGAAGCCAACGGTGCACTGGGGGATGTAGCTGGTGCCCGACCGGATGTACATCATGAGGCCGCCCCGCAGCGGCGGGTCGCAGTTGAAAACGGTCTTTCCGCTGGCCCCATTGAACGACCAGACGCAGGACAGGTCGCGCATCTGCCCGGCCCAGGTGCCGAGGGTGAGCTTGCTGCCCAGACGCCGCCGGGCCGCGGCGACCGTGGCCTGTTGGGCGGTGGTCAGGCGCTGGCCACGCGGCAGATCCAGCTCAACCGCGTTCTTGTTGGGCAGCCGCCACACCGACAGCCCCTTGACCAGTCCGTTGCGGGCCGGCGGGTTGGCCCTGGCCGTTTCGGCGGTCAGCCAGGCCGCGGCCTGCTTTAGTTCGGTGTAGCTGTGGCGCACCGTCACCAGGTCGGTGACCGCGGTCAGCTTCCGTCGGGCGATCAGGCGGGCGGCCATGGCGGCGGTGTCGCGGCCGCCGACGATCCCGACCTTGACCCGCCCGGTGTGCGGGTCGAACCACAGGTCGCCGTAGCGGTCGCCTAGGGCCCGCTCCAGCTCCCCGGCCAGCTCGATCGCCGGTTCCTGCCAGCCCATGCGCCGCTGCGCCTCGCGGATCGAGATGCCACGGTCGCGAGCCAGGGTGGTGACCGCCGGGTCGGTCGCAGCAGCCAGGTAGGGCGGCCAGCCAGCCGCGCTGGACTGGCCGGCTCCGGCCGCGGCCGCCTGGCTGGCCACCAGCACCGCCGTCAGCAGTCCGACCAGGCCCAGGACGGTCAGGCGGCGGACGCCCCACCGCCGGGTGGCCGAACCGTCGCCTGCGCGCATGATGGCTCCTCCCTGCCCGCGGGTCGTGTTGCTCAGCAGACCGAGACCTGGTCGATGCGGTCGTTCCAGTTACCGCCGTCGGCGGCCCGGTCCCGGGTCAGGTCCTGGAGGTAGTTGCCGGCGCTCAGGCTCCCGACCCGCACATAGCCGACCAGCTTCCAGTCATAGAAGTAGGAGACCACCCCGCCGGTCTGGTGGTTCCAGATCGAGGAGATATCGTCCCGCCAGCTGTTGCCGGCGCTGATGTAGTAGTTGCCCAGGTTCTCGGTGCGGCAGTAGTAGAAGGCGAGCTTGGCCCCGGCCCGGTAGATGTGCTGCCACATGCACAGCCAGCCAGACGCGCAGGTGCTGTCGGCCGCTGCTGCCGCAACGACCATCTGGCCGCCGCTCTGCGTGGGGACGGTCATCGTGGCCCCGGCCGCGACCGGGCCGGGGACGGTCATGACCACCCCGGGCGCCAACAGCACCGAGGTGGGACTGATCCGCCGGGACCCGGGGTTGGCCGCCAGGACCGCGGCCACCTGCCGGTCGGCCGCGGCCGCCGAGCGTTGGCTTGGGGTCGCCGCAGGCATGGGCTTGCCGCCAGCGGCGGCGGGCGCGGCGCCGCTCAGGGCGGTGGCGATGGCCGCCATCACCAGCAGGATGCCGAGCCTGCGCACCCGGGGAGCCAGGACATCCGAACCGACCATGCGAGGTCCTCCAGTCAACGCCTACCACGGGGCAGGCTGGATTTCGGGTCAGGTGTGGACGACGTAGACGTGCAGTTGCTGGGCGGCCTCGGCGACGCCCTGGTAGAGGCGGTCGCGGCAGGCCGCGGCGCCTCTCTTGGAGCCGTGGTGGATGCCGCGCGCCACCCCCCACCGGAGAATATCGGGCCGCCGCTGTCGCCCCCGGTGCTGCAGTAGTTGGCCACGGCGTAGCCGCCAGCGACAGGCCAGCCGGTCGCCGTCACCGGGCCGCAGTCGGTGCCGGAGACCGCCCCGCTGATACAGACCCGCAGGTCCTTGGTGCTGCCGCCAACACCCTTGATGATGTACTGGACGTTCTGGGTGGTGTCCGGCGACGGATGGACGTACACGTACGGCCCAGGCTGCCACCAGGAGAGCTCCAGGGAGTTCTCGATGATGCCGAAGTCGTCGTAGCCGGTCGGTCCCGGGTAGACCGAGTTGTGCATGGTCCCGATGGACACGCCCCAGCTTCCGGATGGCAGGTTCGGTGGCCTGCCATACCAGAAGGTGCCCTTGATGCCGCAATGGCCAGCCGTCATGACATACCACTTAGCGTCGGAAGTGCTTCTGACGTTGAACCCAGCCGTGCAGATGGCATCGCCCGCGCTGTAGGGATGGTCCATGCCCACGCCGCCACGCAGCGGCGGGTCGCAGTTCCATGTCGGCAGCACCCTGTCCCACGCGCAGTCCTCAGTGCGGGCCTGCCCGGACCAGGAGCCAACCGCCAAGCTCGGGCCAAGCCGCCGCTTGGCCGCGGCCACCGCGGCCTGCTGGGCGCCGTTCGGGGCCCGGCCCCGGGGCAGCTGCAGCTGCACCTGGTTCTTGTCGATCAGCAGCGCGGACGCCAGCCCGCTGATCTGCCCCTTGGCCGGGCGGGGGTTGGCGTTGATGATCTCCGTGCTCAGCCATGCGTGGGCCTGTTCCAGTTCGGCATAGCTGTGCTGGACCGCGACCAGGTCGGTGACGGCGGTCAGCTGGCGCCGGGCGATGAGGGCGGTGGCGCCGCTGGTGTCCCCGCCGACCAGACCGACCTTGACCCGGCCGCCGCCGGCCTCGTCGAACCACAACCCCCCGAAGCGGTCGCCGAGCGCTCGACGCAACTCCTCGCCCAGCTGCATGGCCGGCTCCTGCCAGCCGATGCGCTGCTGGGCCTCTGAGATGGAGATCTTTCGGTCGCGGGCGAGCGTGGTGACCGCCGGGTCGGTGGCATCAGCCAGGTAGGGCGGCAGGCTGCTGCTGGCGGCGGCGCCGGCGGGCGGTGCCTGGCTGGCCAATAGCCCGGCCAGGACCAACCCGAGCAAGGCCAGTAGGAGCAGAGGACGGCGGCGGCGCCATGGTGGGGCGGTCGCGGTTTCGGATGGGCGCATCGGCTTCTCCCGTCGGCTTTGTCCGATCGTCCTCGGTGATGTCCGGTGCCCAGCGGGCATCGTTGCAGCGCCGCTGGGTGCCGACCAGGCACGCCACCGGCAAACTGACCGGCAATCTCCGTGCGCCCTGGCCGTCCCTGGTGGGCAGGGTGTCCGGGTTGGCGATGGCGCGGAGCGCCTGCGAACGGTCCTGGAGCAGGCCGGCCTGTCACAGGCCGTACTTGTCCGCAAGCTACGCGTGGCCGGGTTCGACCGAGTCGGGGAACCGCGGGTGTCGGAGTGGTGCCACGGTCGGGCCCTGCCCCGCGACGAGGCGGTGGTCCTGGCGATCCAGTCGCTGGTCGCCGCCGCCGGCGCCGCGGTCCCCGACGGTGAGCTGGTCGCCCTGTACTGGGCGGCGCGCGGCGAGCTGGGATCCCCGCGGGGGCAGGCGCCGGTGCCCAGGGAGTTGCCCACCCGGCTCCGCCGGTTCACTGGCCGCGACGCCGAGCTGGCGCAGCTGCGCCGGCTGCTGGGCGACCAGACCGCCGGGGCCCAGATCGTTATCGTCCACGGACTCGCCGGGGTGGGGAAGTCCGCGCTGGCGCTGGAGGTCGCCTGGCGGCTGGAGGACCGGTTTCCCGACGGCCAGCTCTACCTGGAGCTCCACGGGGCCAGCGCCGGCCTGACCCCGCTCGACCCGGGCGATGCCCTCGGTCGGCTGCTGCGCTCGCTCGGGGTCGATGGCGCCGCAATTCCTGCCGAGCCGGAGGAAGCCAGCGCCAGGTACCGGTCCCTGCTCGCCGAGCGCCAGGTGCTGGTCGTGCTCGACAACGCGGCCTCGGCCACCCAGGTCCGGCCCTTGCTCCCGAGCAGCTCGGGCTGCGCGGCCCTGGTGACCAGCCACAACCTGCTCCCCGACCTGGACACCCACGCCCTACACCTGGACGTCATGGTCCCTCAGGACGCTACCCTGCTGCTCGGCCGGATCGCCGGGCCGCAGCGGGCCGCCGGCGACCCGGCGGCGGTGAGCATCGCGGAGCTCTGCGGATACCTGCCATTGGCCCTGCGGATCGTCGGCGCTCGCCTGGCCGCCCGACCCGGGTGGCCCCTGGCCGCCCTGGCGGATCGGCTCCGCGATGGTCGTCGGCGGCTGGATGAGCTCCAGATCGGCGACCGAGCGGTCCGGGCGAGCTTCCAGGTGAGCTCCGCGACGCTCGCCGGTGGTGGCCCGGTCGAACAGCGAGCCGC
>JBJMHP010000273.1:0-10501 GCA_045807325.1 Actinomycetes bacterium
GGTGATCAAGGTCACGATGGCGATCGGCCCGGCCAGCGGGACCCCGAGCAGGAGCGCGCCGAGGCCGACCACGGCGCCGTTCATCAGCCCGACGATGGTCAGGCCCCCGGCGTAGCCGCGGAAGGAATGGACGGTGTCGAAGACGATCTGGCGGCCCACACGGTCCGGCAGGCCCAGCACCCCCGCAAGCTGCTTGGCGGCCCCGTCGACGACCAGCCGCCAGTCCTTCATCAGGAACAGCAGGATGAACAGGCCGGTGACGATGCCCACGATGAGCACGGTGACCGAGCTCAGTCCGGACAACAGCCCAGACACCAGGATCCGGACCAGCTCCCCCAGGGTCCTGATGGCCTGTTCGGTGTCCAGCGCCGCCATCCCGGGCAGCGAGCCGGCCTCCTCCAGTCCAGCCGTGGCCTGGGCCAGGATCTCATGGCCCTGGCCCACCAGCCCCGCCACCACCATCCAGGCGACGACCAGGACCACCCCGATGACGAGGAGGACCACCAGGGGGGCGCCCAGCCAGCGGGGCACGGCCCAGCGTTCCAGCCGGTCGACCAGGGGCACGAAGATCGCCGCCAGGATGGCCGCGAAGACCAGCGGGATCACCAGGTCGCTGACGAGCCCGAGCACAAAGAACGCGATCGCGAGCAGGACGGCGATGCCGACCAGCAGCCAGGCGCCCCGTCCCAGGGCCTGGAGCCAGGCAGGCACCCGCAGGCCCGGCAGCCGGTCGACCGCCGGGACCGTGGGACCGCCCCACTCGGTCGGGCTCACGCCCGGTACTGCCTGCCGAGCCGGATCGCACTCCTGGCGGCCCCCGAGACCAACGACCCGATCGCCATCCCGACCACCAGGCCGATGGCGGCGGTGGCGACCTGGGTGGCCAGCTTGGCGTCGGTCATGAACGGCGCCAGCACCGCCAGCAGGGTCAGCAGCGAGACGATCCAGGTGAAGAACCGGAAGGGCCGAGGAGTGGACAGCAGCAGCAGGTGCATCAGCCCGGTGGCGACGAGGGCAGCCACCGCGGCCAGGCCGGCCAGCCTGACCGTGTTTGCGTTGCCGAGCGCGCCTTCTCGGCTAGGGGCCAGCACCGGAACGTCAAACAGCCCCCTGGCGATCAACACTCCCACCACCGCGACCAGCGCGGCCACCACCGCGGTGGCAAGGCCCCCGGTCCACAGCCGGCCCGCGTCGACACGAACCCGCCCCCGGCCGGTCCCATCGTCACCCTCGACGTATGGAGGTACCGTCATGGTCACTCCTCTGTACCCGGCGCCGCCCTCCCGATGAGCAGCGTGATGGCTTCAGTCGCTGGCCGGCGCCTGCCCGGCGGTCTTGGCGTCGCGTTCGATCTCGGCGGTGTCGGCCTTGAGCTCCTTGGCCTGCAGCTTGTCGGCGTGCTGCATCGCCTGCTCGATCCTCGCTCCCATGTCCGAGATCCCGACCACCACCAGCCCCGCCTGCCCGGCGTCCAGGTGCTCACCCAGCTCCTTGAGGTCGCCACGGCTCATCCCGGCCACCACGTGGCCGGCCACCGCCCCCAGCACCGCCCCGCCGCCGGCGGTGGCGGCCAGCAGCCCACCCCCAATGGCGGCGAACGGGAACAGGGCCACGACCAGGCCGGTGGCCAGCCCCACCCCGCCGCCCAGGACCCCGCCGACCCGGGTCGGGGTCTCGTGCTGCTTGACGATCTTGACCTTGCCGTCGGCGCGCCGCTGGATCACCGCGGCGTCGTAGGCGTCCAGCAGTCCGGCCTGGGTGTGCAGGTCCTTGACCAGCTCGTAGTCCGCCTCGGCGTGGGCGAGGTCGGAATAGACTCCGCCATAGGCCACAAAGGTATCGACCGCCATCCTCATGCCTCCTCGTCCTGCTGCTGGGTCGCGCCCCGGCGCTCATAGGATCGTGCCGACGGCGGGGAGGTGAGGTCTTCCCCTGCAGCGGATGTTTTGGCGGCACGCCCGGTACGGCGGGCGGCCGTGACCCGCCACCAGAGGAAGGTCAGGACCCCGAGCAGGACCTGGGGGACGTACGTCGCCGCGCGCCACACCAGGTCGGCGGCCAGGGCCTGGCTGCTGCTCGCCCCGTAGCCGCTGAGCAGGGCCGCGAGGGCGGCGTCCACCGTCCCGAGGCCGCCGGGGGTGATGGGGATGAACGAGGCGACCCGGGCGAACGAGAACGCCGCCAGCGCCTCGGTCCAGGTCACCGTCACCGTTCCGGTCCCGGCCTCCAGGCCGCGCAGGGCCAGGACCAGGATCGCCCAGGAGGTGAGCTGCAGCAGCAGGGTCGACAAGGTCACCTGCCCCCATCGCGTCCGCATGACGTCGACGACGCTGGACCGGAAGTCCAGGATCTTCCCGGTGAGGTCGAGGGTCCGGCCGTGGCCAAAGCGTCGCGTGACCGGGTTGGCCAGCCGATCCGCCCAGTGTCCGACCTTGCGGGCGCCGCGCTCGCTGCGCAGCACGACCGCGAAGGCGACGACCCCGACCGCGATGGCCGCCACGCCGATGGCCGCCATCAGCAGGTAGGTCCCCTCCACCACGCCGCCGGCCAGCAGCGCCAGCACCCCGATGACCGGCATGACCAGGGTGGCGAAGACGTTGAAGACGCTCACGATCGCGATGGCGCTGGCCGCCGCGCCGGCCCCGAACCCGTAGGAGTCGAGCATGCCGTACTGCACGCCGAGCCCGACAGCGCCGCCGGCCGGCACGGCGTTGCTGATGGCGAACGAGGTCTGGCGGACCACGAAGCCGGGCCCGTAGCCCAGCCCGGGCAGGGCCGCCTGCAGCGGCCAGACGTAGACGGCGACGTTGAGCACGGTTGCCACGGCCAGGGCCACGACGTAGGTGGTGGGCATCTGCTGGATCGACGACCATGCTTCGGAGTAGTCGGCGACCTTGGGGAAGATGCCGACGAACACCACCAGGAGCACGACGACGGTGACCACCGTCGAGACCACGATCCGCCAGGGACTCCCGCGAGGTGCCTGGGCCGGCTGCGTTCGACTGCTGACAGGCATGCCGGCAAGCATGTCCGAGGAGCCGCTCCCGCCACCTCATCCACTTGGGATGAACCCGCCGCCATCGCGGCCGGGTAGGCTGGCCCCCGAGCGCGCGACGCCACCTGGTCGACCGATGCAGGAAGGAGCGCAGGACATGGAGGGCGACGCCAGGAGGATCTCGTACCAGGCCCTCGCCACGGGCGTCCCGGTCCGGGCCTCGGGTGGCGAGCAGATCGGCACGGTCGAGCACGTGCTCCAGGTCCCGGAGCTGGACGTCTTCGACGGCATCGTCGTGAAGAGATCGGATGGGCTTCGCTTCGCCGACGCCGACCAGGTGGCCGACATCACCGACCGCTACGTGCTGCTGAACCTCCCGGCCGAGGAGGCCGAACGACTCGGGCGGCCCCAGGGGCCGGCGGTCTACCATGCCGACCCGTCCGAGCACGCCGGTGGCTCGCTGCATGACTGGTTCGGTCGCCTGTTCGGCCGCGCCCACTGGAGGCGGGACGAGTAGGTCGGGCGCTCGGCACCGGGTGGAGCTCGGGAGGGAGCATGAGCCACTGGGCCCTACCCGCCCTCGCCGTGATGCTGATCGCCTATGGCGCGGTGTCGGGGCGGCTGCGGTCGACGCCGGTCAGCCAGGCCATGGTGTTCGTCACGCTCGGCCTGCTGGTCGGCAACCGGGCCCTTGAACTGCTCGGGGTGGGCGCCGACACGCCGGTCATTCGCCACCTGGCCGAAGCCACCCTGACACTGGTGCTGTTCTGTGACGCCATCCGGGTCAACCGGGGCAGACTGCGGCGCGAGTCCGGCGTACCGGCGCGGCTGCTCGGGATCGGCCTGCCGCTGACCATTGTCGCCGGGACCCTGGCCGCCGTGGCACTGTTCCCGTCGCTGGACCTGTGGACGGCGGCGGCGCTGGCCACCATGCTGGCCCCCACCGACGCGGCGCTGGGGTTGCCCGTGGTCACCGATCCGCGGCTTCCCTCCCGCATCCGCCAGGGCCTGAACGTCGAGAGCGGCTTGAACGACGGCGTGTGCGTCCCGCTGCTGATCATCTTCCTCACGATCGCGCAGGCCGAGGAGGGCGTCGGCCACGTGGAGCCCGTGCGGGTGGTCATCGAGGAGATCGGCGTCGGCGCCGCCGCCGGGGTCGTCGCCGGCGCACTCGGCGCCTGGGTGTTGCGGATGTTCACGCGCCGCGGGTGGATGGAGGGGACCTGGCGGCAGATCGACGCCGCGGCCACCGCGCTGCTGGCCTACACGCTGGCGGCCGCGCTGGGCGGTAGCGGCTTCATCGCCGCCTTCACGGGCGGCATCGTCTTCGGCGTCGTCGCGGCCGACCAGGCCGAGGACGCGACCTTCCTTGCCGAGCAGACCGGCGAGCTGCTCAATGCCGTCACCTTCCTGTTGTTCGGGGCGGTGCTGCTGGGTCCCGCGCTGGGCGAGCTGGACTGGCCGATCGTCCTGTACGGGGTGGCGAGCCTGACCCTGGTCCGGATGCTGCCGGTGGCACTGGCCATGGCCGGCACCGGCCTGCACCGGGTCACCGTGGGATTCCTGGGCTGGTTCGGGCCCCGCGGGCTGGCCTCGATCGTGTTCGTGCTGATCCTGCTCGAGGGGACCGAGCTTCCCGAGCGTCCCCTCATGCTGACGGTGGTCACCTGGACGGTGGCCCTGTCGGTCTACGCCCACGGCCTGACCGCCCGGCCGGGCGCCACCCGCTACGCCGACTGGTACCACGCCCGCCACGAGCACCACGGGGTCATGCCCGAGAGCGTTCCCGTGTCCGAGCAGCGGCCCCGCGTTCCCGCACTCCACCAGCGGCGATAGTCCGTTCCGAGGTCAGGTCGCCGCGTCCAGCCTGTCGGCGATGACCGTGGCGACCTCGGGATGGGCCAGGTAGTGCTCGATGGAGTGCTCGTAGGAGCGAGGGTTGGCCACGGCGAGCTGCCCGCCCAGCCCGCCCCCCTCCGGAAGGGGTGAGCCGAGGGTCACCCAGTCCCGGAGGTCGTAGACGTTGATCCACGGCGAGGTGGGCCTGGCCGAACCGCGTGGCCGCATCCCGGCGGTCACCCCGTCCAGGCCCAGCGGCGCCCCCACGGCCACGAACAGGCCGGCCCGGCGGCGAAGCTCCTCCTCGGCCAGGAGCTCGGCGCAGACCACCCCACCGAGGCTGTGCCCGACCAGCACCCAGTCGGGGTCGGCGAGCAACGCCGGCCGGACGACCTCCTGGACCGCGGGCCGGCAGCCGGGCAGCTCCAGATAGGCCGAGACGTCGCGCAGGAAGCCCCGGATGACGGCTTCGTCGACACCGGAATGGTTGGCCACCCACTCCAGCAGGCCACGCAGCAGGACCGAGCTGGGCACCGCCAACGCCGTCGCCGGTTGCGCGGCCGCCGGAAGGCCGAGCTCCCTGGCCATGGATTGGAGCACGGCGACCTGGCGGCGGTTGACCGCGTCCGGCAGCCCGGGGTCGACCCGCTGCACGGCGTCCAGGGCGGCGACGTCGGGGACGGCGACCCTGCCCTGGACCACCTCGGCCCACAGCACGTCGGCGTAGAACGGGAACCTGATCGCCTCGATCGCCGCGGTGTCCAGGGGGTCTCGGCCGGCCGCGGTCAGCCCCTTGTTCAGCCCGGCGGCCCAGCGCCTCCGCAACCCGTCGGGCTCGCGGCCCTGCTGGCCCCGGCCATGGACGAGGACCAGGCTCAGCGGCCGTCTCCGGTCGGGAGTGGCTCGTCCGCCGCGTGGTAGGCCCAGTCGTACACCACGGCCGTCCTCACGATCAGGTCCTGCACCGAGGCGTTGCGCCGGCTGGCCAGGACCCACAGCAGCCCCGCCGGGAACAGCACGTACAGCACGGCCCGGCAGAAGGAGCGCCACAACGAGAGTCGGCGGCCGGCGCGGTCCACCACCCGGAGCCCGGCGACCTGCTTGCCCACCGACCTGCCGGTCGCCGCCCAGCTCAGGGCCAGGTAGGCGACGGCGATGGCGCCGCCCGCGCCGGCGCCGAGCCAGTTGGGCAGGACGGGCAGGCGCAGCGGCGGGCCGGTCAGCAGGTAGCGGACCACCCCGGCGGCCAGCAGCGCCGCCAGCCCCAGCAGCCAGGCGACCCCGAGGTCGATGGCGTCGGCCACGACACGCGAGGCGAAGCCGGCCCGGTGGCCCTGCAGGGCCCTGGCCTCGGCGTAGCGAATGTCCCGGGTCATGGTGGCAGGTCCTCGGCCGGCGGACCGGTCTGTCGCTGTCCCTGCCGGAGCAGGATGCGGTCGACGATCCGGCTGACCAGTCCGTCGACCCGCATGCCCTGCACCCGCAGGGCGTCGACCGACTCGCTGGCCATGGTGCTGCTCGACTCGCGGATGATCTCGCCCAGGTCGACCTCGTCGATGACCTGCTCGGTGAGCCCGGGAATGTCGACACGGGACACGATGGCGTCCAGGTCCACGCTCGCGACGATCGCGTCCAGGTCGAGGCGGCCGGCGACGGCGTCCAGGTCGATGCGGGCCGCGATGGCGTCCACGTCGACCCGGCTGACGATCGCGTCCACGTCGATACGCCCGACGATCGCGTCCAGGTCGAGCCGGGCGGCGATCTGGTTGAGGTCGACGCGGGCGACGATGCGGTCGAGGTCGACCCTGGCCACCACCTCGTCCAGGTCGATCTCGTCGAGGACGGCGGTGGCCAGCTCGGCGATCAGGGCGCGGACGGCGTTGACGGCAACCGCCTGGGCACGTCGCTGTTCCGCCAGCCCTCGCGCCGCCCAGCCGTCGAGGTCGAGATGGTGCCGGGCCGCCGTCATCGACCCTCGCGCCAGCGCCACCGCCGGACGGGTCAGGACCCGCAGCGGCCAGCCGAGCCGGCCGGCGACGACGCCCGCGGCGTCCAGCGAGCGCCGCTGCGCCTCCACCGCCAGGCCGAAGGCGGCCGCCACCAGCAACCGCAGGTCGATCCGCCCATCCGGCGACTGCGGAGCACCGACCAGCTCCGACCGCAACGGCACCAACGCCCGCTCGCTGTCCTGCACCACGCCTCCGCTCCCCACGCCTACGCCGGCGCACTGCTCCTCACGGTCAAGTGTGGCGCCTGGCAAGGCGAGCCGGCCTCACCCGTTCCAGGTGATCTAGCGGGGCGATAGCGCGGGAGGCGAGGGTCCCGCTGGCCCGGGTGGTGCTGGTGGCGGACCCGGTGGATAACGGTTGGCTCGGCATCCCATGGCGAACGACACCCCGACGCTAGGTGACCTCGACGGCGACTGGCTGGACGCGGCGGCCGAACTCCAGCTCGAACAGGTCGCCGTGCGTTCGGCCGCCCACATGTCCTGGTCGGGCACGTCACGGGCGCAGCTCGAGCCGGATGTGATCGCCCCGGTCGACGACGTCGGCCAGCCTCCGCACGGTCAATGGAGGGTCGCACCGGCCGGGGCGGGTCACCTCACCCCGCCAGGGTGATTGCTCGTCTAGGCTGGTGCCCCCGCTCCCAGGAGGTGGCCATGACATCCAGGAAGGACTTCACCGACGAGGAATGGACCCGCATCCGGCGCGCCCCAATTGTTGCCGGTGTGGCGATCTCGCTCGCGGACCCCGGTGGGCCGATCGAGGTGGCCAAGGAGACGGCGGCGACGTTGCGGTCGGCCACCCTGCCCCCCAGCCAGGAGGAGCTGCTGGCGTCGGTCGCCCTCGACGTCCAGGCCATGGCCCAGCACAGGCAGAACCCGCTGGGAGACTTCAAGCCGCGCGGCGGCGAGCAGGTGCTGGAGGAGCTCAAGGGCGTCAACCAGCTGGTCACGGCCAAGGCCACGCCCGAGGAGGCCGAGGCGTTCCGGCGTTGGCTGCTGGCCGCGGCGCAGGCGGCCGCCGACGCCGGCAAGGAGGGCGGCTTCCTGGGCTTCGGCGCCGAGCGGGTGAGCGCCGGGGAGCGGCGCATGCTGGACCAGGTCCGCGCCGTCCTCGGGATGACCTGAACGCCCGGCCGCCGGACGGGCCGGTGAGGCTCGCGGCACGGTATTCATCCTCGACGGGTGATGCGGCCACGGCCTTCCGCGACATACCGTCCCGCCAACGGTAGGTCGTCGTTGAGGAGGCGACATGGCCAGCATCGGACCGGTCGAGTACGTCGTCATCGCGTTTCCGGGCAACCGGTTCAAGGGCGAGATCGTCCCGGCCCTGGCGGAGCTCGTCGACAACGACGTCATCCGCATCATCGACGTCGCCTTCATCAAGAAGGACGCCGACGGGAACACCACCATGTTCGAGTACGACACGCTGGACGACGTCCTTGCCTTCGGGTTCGCCGACGTCGACGGCGAAGCCGGAGGCGTGCTGAACGACGAGGATCTCGAGCTGGCCGCCGAGGCCCTGGAGCCCGACAGCTCGGCGGCCCTGATCGTCTGGGAGCACCGGTGGGCGACACGCGTGGCCCAGGCGATCCGGGACGCGGGCGGCCGCATCGTCGCCGGCGAGCGGGTGCCGGACGAGATCGTGGAGCAGGCGCTGGCCGACCTCACGACCGGCTGACCGGCGATCCGGGAGGACCGCCGAGGAGGGAGCAGCCATGCTGCTACGTCCATATGTGCGAAATGGCCGGCCAGGGCTGATCGGCAGGACGGCGGGGGCGACGGTCGTGGTCGGGCTGGCGCGCCGTCAGCGGGCCAAGGCCCAGGAGGCCGAGACGCAGCAGGCGGCGGCCGGGCAGCCCGCGACCCCCGACCCGATCGCCAAGCTGAAGGAGCTGGCCGCCCTCAAGGACCAGGGAGTGCTCACCGAGGAGGAGTTCACCGCCCAGAAGGCGCGGATCCTGGGGCCATGACACCAGCGGTCAGCCGCGCCGCCCACAGGTCCTCGACCGGCCACCGGCTGGCCCATTCGGCGGTGGCGATCCCGTAGTACCGGTGGGTCGCCGCATCCGCCGGGGCGTACAGCTCGTGCAGGGCCTGGACGACGAACCCGTTGGCGCCCAGCACGCGGACCCACTCGCCGTGGCTGGGGTGGAACTCGACCCCGCCGCCCGGCCACTCCACCCGGTGCAGGCCTCGCTGGGGCCGCAGGAGGTGGTCCTGGGCGACACCCTCCTCCTCGGGGACACACAGGGTGGCCAGGACGCTGTTGGTCAGGAACACCAGCCGCCCACCGGGACGGAGCAGCCGGGCCGCCTCGGCCACCCAGCGTTCGGGATCGCACCAGACGCTGGCCCCGTACTCGCTGACCACCAGATCGAAGCTCGCGCTGGCCAGTGGCACGTGCTCGGCGTTGGCCTCGATCAGCGGGAACACCAGACCGAAACGCTCCTGGCAGCGGCGCGCGGTGGCCAGCTGGGCCGGCGTGAGGTCGAGCCCGACCGGGCGGGCGCCGCGTCTGGCCAGCTGGGCGGACAGGTAGGCGGTGCCGCAGCCCAGCTCGACCACGTCCAGGCCGCGGACGTCGCCAAGGACGACCAGGTCGCGCTCGGGGACGCCGAACAGCCCCCAGGTGAGTTCGTCGGCGGCCCAGGCCCGGTGGGCGTCCTCGTCGGTGAACTGCTCGTTCACCATCGTCCACAGGGCGCGGTTGCGGGCGACGTCGGCTCCGGCGTTCGGCGTGCACACCTCGCCTATGTTGTTCCGCCCGGCCCCCCACCGACAAGCGGTCACCCGTCACGGCATGACCATGGTGCTCCCGACCCGCGCACGGTGGTCCGCGCTGGTGGCCCCTTGCCCTGGTGCCGCGAACCCTCGACCATGACCATGCCGTTGGGTACGTTGGGTACCTCAGGCGCCGGATCGGGACGGGCAGGGGATGGCGCAGATCCCCTCGGTGGCGGACGGGCTGCTGCAGGGCACCAGGACCAGTGGGGCGGCCGGGCTGGCCGTCGGCTCCTCGGCCTGGTTCGCCTGGCTGGCCGACGATGCCGCCCGGTCCTTCTCGTTCCGGTCACCGTCGGGGGCCTACACCGCACGTAAGGAGCACCGGCAGCGCGGCGGCGTCTACTGGGTCGCCTACCGCACGGCCGCGGGCCGGCAGCACAAGGTGTACCTGGGCAAGGCCGAGGACCTCACGCCCGAGCGCCTGGCCGAGGCGGCCGACGCGCTGGCCAGGCGCGTGACCGGCGGCGCCGGACCTGTGGGTGAGGCCCCACCTCCTCCGGCCCGAGTGCCCGGCCCGATGGGCCAGGGAGCCGCTGGCCTCCCCCTGCTGGCGACCAAGGTGTTCGTGCCCCGGCCCCGCCCCGACCTGGTCCCGCGGCCGCGGTTGCTGGCCCGCCTCGACGCCGGCCTGGACGCGGGCCGGTGCTCGCTGCTGTCGGCGCCGGCCGGCGCGGGCAAGACCAGCCTGCTGGCCGCCTGGCTCGCCCGGCTGGACCGCCCGGTCGCCTGGCTCACCCTCGACGAGCGCGACCAGGACGTCGGCCAGGTCCTCCGCTACCTGGTCGCCGCCCTGCAGACGATCGCCCCCGGCTGCGGCCGCGGAGCCCTGGCCTTGCTGGAGGCCCCGCGGCCACCGCCGCCCGAGGTCGTGGTCACCG
>JBJMHP010000274.1:0-4957 GCA_045807325.1 Actinomycetes bacterium
AGAGGCAGCGTGAACCGGGAATCGCACGGCTTCAAGCCGTGGGAGGATGTCAAGTTCGCCCGCTGGCACCTGGGGCTGGTCGACTGGGGGGCGGCGTTGCGCTCCGGGCAGGTCCGGGTCCAGGGGCCGCCGGGCCTGAGCCGGGCCCTGCCGACCTGGAACGCCGGCCCGGAGACGAACGCCCGCCGGCGCCAGTGGCTGGAGCGGGCTCCGGCGGGCCCCAGCTACCCCACGGTCGAGGGGCCCTCGGGGTCGGCCGCCTCCGGGGGCGGGGGCGGCGTGGTGAGGGCCGGGTCGAGCTCGACCCGGCGGCCGTGGCGGTAGACCAGCTCACCCCCGAGGGCGGCGCCAACGGTCAGGGTCAGCAGCCCGACCACGGTGAGGATGATGGGACCGGCCGGGGTCGCGGTCACGTCCAGGTCGCGGCCGCGCAGGACGGCGTTGGCCAGGAACAGGCCGGCGGTCACGAGCTGCATGCTCATGTGCATGACGGCGATGCGCCAGGTGCGGCTGCCGTTCTCGATCAGCAGGAAGTCGGCGAACCCGGCGGCCACGGTGAGGACGGAGACGACCAGGGCGATCACGATCAGGGCGAAGGCGCCCCGCACGTACGGGTTGCCGTCCTCGGCCAGGTGCGAGAGGACGTCGAACACCAGGCTCGTCGGGTACAGGGCGATCGGGAAGTGCACCAGCATCGGATGCAGGGGGCGGCCTGGGCCGCCCTGCAGCAGGTTGGGCATCTCGCCTCCGGGGTCGGCGTGCTGGCCGGGCGATGCTACCGCCCACATCGCCGCTGTCGACCCGAACCGGACGGCCGGCTCGCTAGAGGTGGGCCGCGACCGCCCTGGCCACGGCCTCCAGCCGGGCCGAGGGCTCGGCGGCGGCCGGGGTGCCGGCGGGGGTGAACAGCCCGACCTGGAAGCGGGCCGGGCCGTCAAGCACGTCGAGCAGGCCGGTGTCGCGGGTCCAGCGGGCGGCCTGCCCGATCCCGGCCACGTTCCGGTCGCCCGGGAGCCGGCTCAGCTCGTACTGGTCCCTTGAGGCGGCCACGCCCCGGCTGACCTGGACCAGCAGGTAGCGGTCGCCGCTGGCCCGGAAGGTGCAGGCGCGGACCAGGAAGCCGTCGCGGCTCTCCACCCGGGCCACCGAGCCGCCGAGGGCGGCCGCGGCCTCGGCCCCCGACAGCACGCCGGCGCACGACGGCGCCGGCGGGGCCGGCGGGCCGGAGGTGCCGGACCCGGCGTCCCCGCCGCCCGTGTCGCCGGCGGCCGGCGAGCCGCCCTCGGCGGTGGTCGGGCCGGCGGCGGTGGTCGGCGCCGCCCCGGCGGCCGGGCCGGCGGTGGTGAGCGGGACGCCGGCCGCGGTCCCGTCGCCGGGGTCGTCCCCGCCGACCAGGAGCCAGGTCAGCCCGACGACGGCGACCAGCAGCAGCCCGGCCACCACCAGCAGCGCGGTGGTGCGGCGGCGGACGGGGGCCATGCGGATGCTCCTCGATCGGCCGGGGCGGCGCGGGGGGGCCGACGCTACCACGCGGCGGCTCCGGTCCGGGCGCGGCCCTCCTCAGGCCGGGCGGCCGCGCAGGTGCGGGCGGGACTCGACCCGCCGGGCCAGGCGGCGCAGGCTGCGCCGCAGCAGCAGCCGGAACGCCGGCCCGACGACCACGAAGCCGAGCCGCCCGACCGCCCCAAGGGGCAGGTCGACGTCCTCGATCCAGACGAACCAGGCGCCGCCGGGGGCCGGCTCCACCAGGAAGGTGCCGGTGCCCCGCACCACCCGGCCCAGGTGGCGCACGTCGATGCGCGACGGCGGCTCGAACCTGGTCACCTCCATCGGGTCGCGGAAGCCGATCCCGGCGACCCTGGTCTCGGCGACCAGCCGCTCCCCGACCCGGTGGGGACCGCCGTCCGGGGTCACCCTGGTCAGGGCCACCCACTCCGACTGGCCCTCCCAGTCGGCCACGGCCGCGAACACCGCCTCGGGCGGGGCCGCGATCGCCACCCGCTCCTCCAGGTGGACCCGCACGCGCCTGCTCCTCTCTCGGCCGGGCCGTGGGCTACCATCGCCGGCATGCTGCGGACCTACGGCCGGCGAACCTTCGACTTCGCTCGCCAGGTCGCGGTCATGGCCATTCTCAACCGAACGCCCGACTCCTTCTACGACCGGGGCGCCACCTTCGGTTTCGAGGCCGCCCTGGCCGCCGGCGAGCGGGCCCTGGCCGAGGGGGCGGACTGGCTGGACGTGGGCGGGGTCAAGGCCGGCCCGGGCCCGCCGGTGACCGAGGCCGAGGAGCTGGACCGGGTGCTGCCCCTGGTCGAGGCGCTGCGTGAGCGCAGCGACGCGGTCATCTCGGTCGACACCTTCCGGGCCGGGGTGGCCCGCCGGGCCCTGGCCGCCGGGGCCGACGTCGTCAACGACCCCTCGGGCCTGCACGACCCGCGGGTGGCCGAGGTCGCCGCCGAGGCCGGGGCCGGCCTGGTCGTGATGCACACCGGCGGCCCGCCTCGCACCCGCCCCCACCGGCCGGCCTACGCCGACGTGGTCGCCGAGGTCCGGGCCTTCCTGGCCGACCGGGCCGCCCTGGCCCGCCAGCGTGGGGTCCCGGCCGAGCGCCTGATCGTCGACCCCGGCCACGACTTCCACAAGAACACCTTCCACTCCCTGGAGCTGACCCGCCGGCTGGGCGAGCTGGCCGACCTCGGCTACCCCCTGCTGGTCGCCCTCTCCAACAAGGACTTCGTCGGCGAGACCCTCGACGTCCCCCTCGACCAGCGCCTGGAGGGCAGCCTGGCCGCGGCCGCGTTCGCCGTGGCCGCCGGGGCCAGCATCGTCCGCGTCCACCAGGTCCGAGCAAGCGTCCGCGTGGTCCGCATGACCGAGGCCATCCTCGGCCGCCGCCCCCCGGCGGTCACCCGCCGGGGGTTGGCCTGACCGACCGGGGGTCGCCTCCCGGGTCGCCTACGCCCGGCCGCGGTGCCCTCTGGCCAGCAGGGTCGCCGCGCCCAGGCCGATCAGCGCGAGGCCGACCAGCAGCAGCGGCATGGTGCCTGCTCCGGTGAACGGCAGCACGCCGCCGCCAACGGAGCTGCTGGGCGCCGAGGACGAGGAGCCGCCGACGGCGGTCGTGGTGGTGGACTCGCCGCTGGTGCTCGTCCCGCCCGAGGTCGAGGTGACTCCCGAGGAGGAGGTGGCGCCCGAGGTCGAGGTCGCCCCGCTGGTGGTGGTCGACTTGTGGGTGGTGGTGGTCGTGGTCCCCGAGGTCGTGGTGGTGGTCGGGGCGGGGCCGCAGCCGGTGACCCAGAAGACCTTGTGCTTGACGTCGGCGCCCTGGGAGCCCTCGGCGTGGATGGTCAGCTTGACGTGGAAGCCCTGCACCGGATGGGGCTCGATCCCGGTGAAGTCCAGGGTGTAGGTCTCGCTGGCGTCCAGCCCGGCCTCGCTGCCCCCGCCGCTGTTGTCGTCCTCACCGATGAACACGGTGTCTTCCAGCAGCACCTGGTCCTCGCCCTCGCGCAGGGTGGGCGGGTGGGCCTCGAAGGTGACGGTGGCGTCCAGGTCGCCCTGGTCGTAGCCGTAGAAGTCGACCTGGAAGGTGCAGCCGACATGGGGCTCGTTGTTGGGCAGGTCGTCAAATGGGGTGTCGTCGATCTTGATGGTGCCGTTGTTCCCTGGCGGGTTGGGGCCCGCCGACGCCGACCCGGCCCCGGCCAGGAACGTCGCCGTGGCCGCCGCCGAGAGGGCGGCGATGACCACCAAGAGCCTGCGTCGCTGCGTCAAGAGCACGGTCCACCTCGCAAGAGCCGGTTCGGCGCCCCGAGCGCGCGCGGAAGCGTCATCTCCGGGCAATGTCATCCTGTCCGGCAGAAAGAACCCCACCCGGTCGGAAACGTTACAAGCCCGGCCCGGAGTGCCGGCTGTAACCTCGACGGCCGGCCGCACGTTCCTACAGGCGAGCCGGGCACCCCGAGGATCTCGGGGAGGGAGGCCAACGGCGCCGCGCCGTCATGGGGATGCTGGTCGTGGCGCCGAACTTGCTCCGGTGAGCGCAGACCTCCGCTCTGGGGATGAGCGGAGGTCTGCGCGTTTGACAGCCCCGTGGAGAGACGTGCAGCGTGTTCGCCTCTGGAACTGATCCCCCGGGGAGATGACCATGATCGGCCCCGAGTTCCCGGCCGTGCTGGAGGCCGCCACCCGCGGCGACGAGGAGGCGTTCGGACGGCTCTGGCGCGACCTGCAGCCACGCCTGCTCCGGTACTTCATGGTGGCGGTGCCCGCCGCCGCCGAGGACCTCGCCTCCGAGACCTGGCTGGCGGTGGTCCGCAGCCTGGATCGCTTCCGGGGTAACGAGCCGGCGTTCCGGGCCTGGGTGTTCACCATCGCCCGCCATGAGCTGCTCGACTGGCGGCGCCGCGCGGCACGCCGGCCAATCGAGGATGTGCCCGTCGGCGGCCTGACCGACCTGGCTGCGCCAGACGACCCGGCCGCCACCGCCATGGACGGGTTCTCCACCCGGGCCGCCCTGGCGGTGGTGGCCACGCTCCCCGCCGATCAGGCCGAGGCCGTCGTGCTCCGCGTGGTGGCCGGGCTGGACGTCGACCGGGTGGCGGCCATCATGGACAAGCGCCCGGGCACGGTCCGGGTGCTCACCCACCGTGGGCTGCGCCGGCTGGCCGAACGGCTTGGCGCCGACGCCCGCCTCCGAGGGGTGGTGTAACGCAATGGATGCCGACGACGCTTCCTTCGCTGAGATGCGCCGACGATTCACCGACGCCGACCCGCTGGCCCTCGACGAGGAGACCGTCGAGCGGCTGCTCGCCGGCGACCTCCCCCCTTCCCAGGTGCCGCCCGGCTACGCGCGGGTGGCGGCGCTGCTGGCCGCCACGACCGCCCCGCCGACCCCAGAGGAGCTGGCCGGCCAGGCGGAGGTGCTGGCCGAGCTGCGGGCGGTGACCCGGCCCCG